>CANGZP010000027.1 GCA_947458475.1 Cyclobacteriaceae bacterium
AAATACACCTGCCAATACATCAGCCTTCGCGCACTCAAAAAATTTTCAATGGAATAGATGCCCTTTTCTTCAATCACCAACTGATCGTCCTTCACGGCCATCATTTTGATGATTCGATCCGCACCAATGGTGCCCTCGGATACTCCTGTAAAGAAACAGTCACGCTGCAGGTAATCCAGGCGATCAATGTCCAGCTGACTCGAAACAAGCTGATGCAGGAATTTTTTAGGGTACTGGTTTTTAAATATGCGGAGCGCTAAGGTCAATTGCCCTCCAAACTCCTCGTTGAGCAGTTCTATGGTCAGCAATGAAAGTTCTTCGTGTGGAATCCCCCGCAATAGGCTATATTCCAAGGCGTGAGAGAAGGGTCCATGCCCAATGTCATGCAAAAGTATGGCGATTAAGGCAGCTTCGTATTCCTCCTCGCTGATCTCGGTGCCCTTGATTCGTAAGTTGTCCAAGGTGATGCTCATCAGGTGCATGGCACCCAAGGCATGGTGAAATCGGGTATGCAAAGCTCCGGGGTAGACGAAATCAGTTAAACCTAATTGACGGATTCGGCGTAATCGCTGGAAGTAAGGATGGTCAATGATGGCAAAAATTAACTCGCTAGGGATGGTTATAAAACCATAAACTGGATCATTGAGTATTTTCTGGCTTTTCAATCAGCACGGATTTGATTGACTCAAAAGTAATTATAATTTTAGAAGAAAAGGGAAGAAAGATGTCTCAAAAATTCAAGGTGCTGTGGGCAGACGATGAAATTGATCTACTCAAACCTCATGTCCTATTTCTGGAAGGAAAAGGCTGTGTCATCACGACCGTCAATTCTGGGGTAGATGCCATCGAAGAAGTTGAAAACGCCAATTTTGATGTGGTGTTTTTGGATGAAATGATGCCTGGAATGACTGGATTGGAGACGCTGCAGCAGATCAAACAGCTCAAGCCTCAGATCCCCGTGGTCATGATTACCAAAAGCGAGGAAGAGCAGCTCATGGATGAGGCGATAGGGGGAAAAATCGCAGATTACCTGATCAAGCCCCTCAATCCAAGTCAAATATGGTTGTCAGTAAAAAGAATACTCCAAAACCGACAACTAGTAGAATCAAAAACCGCCCAAAATTACCAGCAGGAATTTAGACAGATAGGTCAAGCATTGGACGAAGCATCCACCCCGCAGGAATGGTCAGATGTTTACAAAAAGCTCACTTTCTGGGAGATGGAAATTGATCGCACCGAAAACAAGAACATGTTGGAAGTGCTCGAAGCTCAAAAAACTGAGGCTAATAGTGCTTTTGGTCGATTTGTCAAGGAAAATTACCTGGATTGGGTGGCAAGCCCAGAAACTGATGCGCCATTACTATCTCCCCAAGTACTGAAGGAATGGGTTTTTCCTATTTTGAAAAAGAAAAGGCCTGTGTTTTTTATTTTAATTGACAACCTCCGGCTAGACCAATGGGAGGAAATTGAGCCGCTGTTGGGTGCATACTTTCATGTGGAAGAAAAATCCACCTACTACAGCATTCTTCCTACTACTACCGCCTTCGCCAGAAATGCCTTGTTCTCCGGCATGATGCCTTCAGAGATGGCGAGTCGCTATCCCCACCTATGGGAAGACGAAGATTCGGAAGAGGGAAAAAATAAAAGTGAAGAGGAATGGTTAAAAATCAATTTGGAAAAAAATAGAATCCCTGTTAAATATTCCTACCACAAGATTTTGCAAATGCAGGAAGGAAAAGCGGTACTTGATCAATTCCATGCCCTCCTTCAGAACGAGTTCAATGTGCTGGTGTACAATTTTGTAGACATGATTTCGCATGCGCGCACAGACATGAAAATGATCCGTGAGCTGGCACCGGATGAGTCGGCTTACCGTTCCTTGACCCGAAGCTGGTTTGAGCATTCCTCTTTATTTGAGCTGATGAAAAAAATTCAACAAGCAGGAGGGGAGGTGATTTTGACCACAGATCACGGTACTAAGAGGGTGAATAGGCCATACAAGATTATTGGAGATAAGCATGTCACCACCAACTTGCGCTACAAGCAGGGGAAGAATTTGAATTTTGAGGCAGGGAAAGTTTTTGAGGTAAGGCGACCCGAGGATGCCAAGCTTCCGAGATTGAATGTATCCTCTTCCTATGTCTTTGCTGTGGAAGATTATTTCTTTGCTTACCCCAATAATTACAATTACTACGTGAACCACTTCAAGGATACTTTCCAGCATGGGGGGATTTCTCTTGAGGAAATGATTGTTCCTATTGTACATTTGCGGTCCAAGACCTAATTATTTTGCAAACCATCACCTACACCCTAGACCGTATTGATGAAATAGCCCAGCTGTTAATTCAGGAGGCTGGAGATCAAAAAGTTTGGATTTTCAGAGGTGAAATGGGTGCAGGAAAGACAACCTTGATTAAATCCCTTGCAAAAGCCTTTCAGGTAGCGGATTCGGTAAGTAGTCCCACTTTTGGAATCGTCAATGAATACCAAACTCAAGCAAAGGAACTCATCTATCATTTTGACTTTTATCGCTTGGATGACCCCATGGAGGCCTTGGATATCGGAATAGAAGAGTATTTTTATAGTGGAAACTACTGTTGGCTGGAGTGGGCGGAAAAGATTACTCCCTTTTTGCCGGAGCAATTTTTCCACATTGAGCTTGCCTTAGCTTCTGAAACAGGAAGAATATTAACCTTTCACCACCATCAAAATGGCCACTGATTTGTCTGGAGTAGCTGCCGTGGGTTTGATCCCAAAAGAGTCTCCCGCCCAACTAAGAAAAGGTGGTAAACCTATCACGATTGGTTTGCCAAAAGAAACTTCCTCTGAGGAAAAACGAGTGGTTTTGAGCCCGGAAGCGGTTCGTATCCTAAATGAAAATGGAGTTTCGGTCCTTGTAGAAACCCAGGCGGGTGATCGAGCTAAGTTCTCCGACCGACAGTTTTCGGATGCAGGTGCAAAAATAGTGTATTCCCGCAAGGAGGCATTTGCCGCTGATGTGGTCGTCAAAGTAAATGCACCGACGGAAGAAGAAATCGCCGACATGTCAATTGGATCCTGCTTGATTTCAGCTTTGCAACTTGAAAAGCAAGAAGCAACTTACATACAGGCCCTCAACGCAAAGAAAATCACCTCCCTTGCTTTTGAGTACTTGGAAGACAAGGTAGGAGGGATGCCCGTGGTGCGTGCCATGTCAGAAATTGCTGGTAGTACGGTGATGCAGATTGCATCGGAATACCTTTCTAGTGTAAACGAAGGAAAAGGATTGATTTTAGGAGGAATTACGGGAGTGCCTCCGACTCAGGTAGTCATCATTGGCGCAGGTACGGTAGCGGAATATGCTGCTCGCACTGCCCTTGGTTTGGGAGCAAATATCAAAGTTTTTGACAATCACCTCTACAAACTTCGACGGATCAAACAGTTACTGGGACAGCAGATTGCAACTTCTACCATCGATAATGCGAATCTATCACAAGCCTTGGCAGAGGCAGACGTGGTGATCGGGGCCTTGCGTGCCGAGAAGGGGAAAAATAAAATTGTAGTTTCCGAAGAAATGGTGGCTAAGATGATGCCAGGGAGCATTGTGATTGATGTGAGTATTGACCAAGGAGGCTGCATTGAAACGGCCCAAGTCACCTCGCACGAAAACCCGGTGTATCGCATGCACGAGGTGATCCATTATGGAGTCCCAAACATTGCTTCTAGAGTAGCCCGAACAGCCTCGTATTCCTTGAGTAATATTTTTACACCAATATTGCTTCAAATGAATGATTTAGGAGGAGCTGAGGAAATGATATTTACTTACAAATGGTTTCTCAAAGGGGTGTATACCTACCGCGGAAGTTTGACCAATGCATTTATGGCAAAGAAATTTGGGTTAAGCCATAAGGAGTTGCAGCTGCTTCTAGCTGCTCGGTATTGATAGGATCTGCTGGTAGCACCTCATTTTAGATTGAAAAAAAATGACTTATTTTTGATGGATTTATCTGCGAATTTCCAATCAGTACTCATGCGAAAAGTTCTCCTTGTTCTTTCCTTTTTTATCAGTACTGCCTTTGCAGTGGCGCAACAGCCTCCAGCTGCTTACCTCAAAGCCAAATCCGATTTGGATGCGAAGGCCTATGGGATGGCAAAGGACGGATTTGCAGCTTTTCTCGATGAGACAAGGTATGGAGAGCTCTCCTATTATGCGGCCTTTCACAGTGCGGAAGCAGCGCTTCAACTCAATCAAGCGCCCCAAGCCATTGAGTTGCTATCTGCCTTGAAAGGAAAGGTTTGGAGCCAATCTGAGGAGTCAACCTATCTTCTTGCTTTGGCTTATTTTCAAGATAACCAATTGGTAGCGGGTCTTCAAGCATTAAAAGCCCTCACCCGTGAGCCCTTGTTAAGCAAGGGATACCGTGCCACTTTCTCTTATTTTCAATCAGACTCCCTCAATTGGAGGATTATGCCTCCGTTAACTGAGTTGATGGATAATCAGGGATTTACTGCTGCAATGGCTTATGGATTACTGAAAAAGCCCATTCTAACTGCTGAAGATCGTGGCATTCTCAATCAACTAATAAAGTCTGGGACGCAACCAGCATTGAAGGATAAGGTGCTAGATGTTGTGGTCATTTTGCCGTTTACCACGAATGCAGAACAGAACATTTCATTGATGGAATCCACCAATTTTTTATTGGAACTCTACCAAGGGATTGATTTGGAAGTGGCTCGGCTTAGAGAGGATGGCGTAGCGATTCAGCTACATACCTTCGATTCAAAGCGAGACCTGGAATACCTTAATGCACTTGTAAATGATCCAACTGTCCTTGCGGCAGATGTAATCTTGGGGCCCATTTATCCAGAAGAAACGGCCCTAATAAGTGCGTTTGCTGAGTCCCAAAAAATTCCATTTATACACCCACTTTCCAATCTCGGTGATCGGTATGAAGAAAGCCAATTTAGCTACTTGTTTAGGCCTTCCCTAAGCTCCTTGGCAGATGGTGTGGTAAATACCTTGAAAACTCAAGGATGGGGAAAAACCGTAGCCATTGGCTACAGCGGTAATTCTCGAGATGAGCAGCTTGGGCTTCTGCTTCAAAATCAATTGGCAAAGGAAGGGTTTAGTGTGGTCAAGGTTCAGAAGGTAGATTCCAAAAATGCCACATCTTTCCTTCAAGGCTTGGGAGTACGGAGAGGAAACCAACCTTCAGTAAACCAGGTGATTTTACTTTCAGATGATCCTGCACTGGCACAGCCTGTTTTTTCCCTCATGGAAAGCATTTCTGCCGAAGTGCCCTTGTTGGTCATGGATTCCTGGTTAGGCTATAATTTTTCAAATTTCGAAATGTTAGAATACGCTAATTTCTATTTCATTTCGAACAATACCCCAAAGTATCATTCGGAGGCAATGGATGATTTCCGAAAAGCGTATTATTCCAAACACCTGCAATTCCCTTCCACCAACTCCCTTCTCGGCGCGGAACTCGTTTATTGGGTCCATGCCAATGCGGAATTTGCGCAAGATTACGATCTCCGCCCAACTTTAGACAAAAACGGGAATCAACCGGGTCGACTGACATGGGGATTTAATTTTCAAAAAGTGAACAACAACAGCTATTCTCCTGTTTTTAAGCTTGAATCTGGAGAATTGATCCCACTAAACTAAACCATGCAAATTTCTGAAAGCAAAAGGCTGTTTGCCCATGCTAAAAATTTTATTCCAGGAGGAGTAAATTCTCCTGTTCGTGCGTTCCGTGCCGTAGGGGGTGAACCCATTTTTATTAAAAAAGCAGATGGGGCATTTATTCACGACGAGGATGGCAATGCTTACATTGAACTCATCAACAGCTGGGGACCCATGCTGTTGGGTCATAATTCCCCGCTGATCCGTGAGGCCGTGATTCGTGCCATGGAGGATGGAACCTCCTTTGGAGCGCCCACTGCGCGCGAGGTAGAAATGGCGGAGCTATTGGTCCGAATGGTGCCTTCCCTTGAAAAAGTCCGTATGGTCAATTCAGGTACGGAAGCCACCATGTCTGCTATCCGCGTGGCGAGAGGTTATACCGGGCGAGATAAAATCATCAAAATGGAAGGACATTACCATGGACACGGAGATTCTTTCCTCATTGCTGCAGGTTCTGGCGCGATCACCATGGGGCATCCAGACTCTCCCGGAGTCACGCTAGGAACCGCAAAAGACACACTTTTAGCCCCCTTCAACGACCTAAATGCCATTGAGTCATTGGTGGAGGCGAATAAAGGCGAAATCGCTGCCTTGATTTTGGAGCCAGTTGCAGGAAATATGGGATTGACCTTACCGCAAGAAGGGTACCTGCAAGGTCTTCGTGACATTTGTACTCGTGAAGGAATTGTATTGATTTTCGATGAGGTGATGACCGGTTTTCGATTGGCTAAGGGGGGTGCGCAAGAGCGATTTGGCGTGATTCCTGATTTGACTACCCTAGGTAAAATCATCGGTGGAGGAATGCCTGTTGGCGCCTATGGAGGGAAAAAGGAAATCATGGACTTTGTATCTCCCGCAGGCCCGGTGTACCAAGCAGGTACGCTATCTGGGAATCCCATCGCGATGGCAGCCGGATTGGCGATGCTCCGTCACCTAGACACCCATCCCGAAGTCTACACTCGCTTGGAAGCCATTGGAGAACAGCTATCGGCAGGAATAATAAGCATCAATTCAAGTTTGGGTCTTGACTATACCCTCAACAAATTGGGGAGCATGTATTCCTTGTTTTTCACTGCTAGCCCAGTCACTGATTTTGAATCTGCCAAAAAATCCGATACCCAACTGTTTGGCCGTTACTTCCAAAGCATGCTGAAGCGAGGGGTTTATTTGGCACCGTCTCAGTTTGAAAGTTTGTTTTTATCTACTGCCTTGACAGATGAGTTGATCGGAAAGATTCTTCAAGCGCATGAGGAGAGCATGAAAGAAATTCATTAATCAAGGAGCGATGATTTTGAAAGTATACGGCATCAAAAATTGCGATACGATGAAGAAAACCTTCTCCTTTCTTGAGGGAAAAGGCATTTCTTACGAATTTATTGATTACAAGAAGCAGGCACCAACGGTGGAACTGCTCAAAAGCTTCCTCTCAAAAACTAGCTTGGATACCTTAGTAAATCGCCAAGGGACTACCTACAAAAAGTTGGATGACTCGCAGAAAGCAGCGGTAGGGCAGGAATTAACCGCATTTCAAATTTTGATGGCGCAGCCTAGCATGATCAAAAGGCCCTTAATCGAATATCCCGATGGAAGCATTACCTTGGGATTTGTGCCCGAGCAGATTGCCTCAAAACTAAAGTAATCAGGATCACTTTATCCAGGAGATTCCTGGTTTGCAGTTAGGACTGCGGTGGAAAAAATGCCGGTAAGTGCTTCAGGATATCTTTACTCATGCTATCCAAATCATAGGAAGGTTTCCATCCCCAATCTGCTTGCGCACGACTATCATCGATGCTATCTGGCCAAGAGTCCGCAATGGCTTGGCGAAAATCCACTTGGTAGTTGATTTCAAAGTTAGGCACCTCTTTTTTGATGCTTGCAAAAATCTCTTTCGGAGAAAAACTCATGCCTGCGAGATTGTAGCTTGAACGGATTTTGACTGCTTCTTTGGGTGCGTTCATCAGATCTAAGGTAGCCTTGATGGCATCCGGCATGTACATCATGGGGAGGTAGGTGTCCTCGCTCAAGAAACAGGTGAAAGGTTGATTTGCAATCGCCTTGTGGTAGATGTCCACTGCATAGTCTGTGGTACCTCCTCCAGGCAAAGATTTGTAGCCAATTAGGCCGGGATAGCGAAGGCTCCGTACATCCACCCCATATTTTTCAAAGTAGTAGTTGCACCAACCTTCCCCTGCAAGTTTGCTTATTCCATAGACCGTGTTTGGGTCTTTTTCGCAAAACTGTGGGGTATGGATTTTGGGTGTGCCAGGACCAAATACGGCAATGGAAGATGGCCAATAAATTTTATCCAACCCACATTCTTTCGCGAGTTCCAATACATGGAGCAAGCTATCCATATTGAGTTGCCAAGCAAACTGAGGATTTTTTTCACCTGTAGCGGAGAGCACTGCAGCGAGGTGGTAGATCTGTGTCACCCTTTCCTTCTTCACCAAAGTACCCAAGGCATCCTTGTCCATCACATCCAGTACTTCAAACCGGCAGTAGGGAAATTGGGTGCTTGCGGCTGCTCGTAAGTCAGTTGCAATCACTTGATCTCCACCAAATTGATCTGCAAGCGCACGGGTTAATTCAGAGCCGAGCTGCCCAGCAGCTCCAATAACAAGGATTTTGTCCATAAGGTGGTCTTTCAAATAACCCGTAGTTGCTGTCAGGGTTTTTGTTTTATATTTGGGTTCACTTGCGCAAAAATAATAAAAAACACCTGGTTCTAGCCGATTTTTGATCAGTAGAACTTTAAATTTTAGCCAAGATTAACTCCTTAATCAGTCAACTATGTACGAGCAGTTTAAACCCAAATTAGAACAAGAATTACAGTCCATTGCGGAAGCAGGTCTATTTAAACGAGAGCGAATCATCACTTCCCCACAGTCAGCAGAAATCACCATTGCTGGAGGAAAGCAGGTATTGAATTTTTGTGCGAACAACTACCTCGGATTGTCTTCTCATCCTCGGGTAGTTCAGGCCGCTAAAGAAGCGATTGATACCCATGGTTTTGGCATGTCATCCGTGCGATTTATTTGTGGCACTCAGGATATCCATAAGGAACTGGAAAAAAAGCTTTCTGAATTTTTAGGGACAGAGGATACCATCTTGTATGCTGCAGCTTTTGATGCCAATGGAGGAGTTTTTGAGCCACTATTTGGAGCAGAAGATGCCATTATTTCGGATGCATTGAATCATGCATCCATCATCGATGGGGTTCGTTTGTGCAAAGCCATGCGCTACCGCTACGAGCACAACAACATGGAGGATCTGGAGAAGCAACTTCAGGATGCAGTGGCAGCAGGGGCACAACAGAAGATCATTGTAACTGATGGGGTGTTCTCTATGGACGGGACCATTGCTCAGTTGGATAAAATTGTAGCCTTGGCAGAAAAATACCAGGCTTTGGTGATGACTGATGAGTGTCACTCTACTGGATTTATGGGGAGAACCGGAAGGGGAGTGCATGAGCATCGAGGGGTGATGGGAAAAATAGACATCATCACAGGTACTCTTGGCAAAGCCTTGGGGGGTGCTTCTGGTGGTTTTACTTCAGGTAGAAAAGAGATAATTGAATTGCTTCGTCAGCGTTCTAGGCCGTATCTATTTTCGAATACGCTTGCCCCATCCATCACAGGAGCGTCCATAGCAGTGCTTGAATTGCTATCTGAGACCACCGAATTGAGGGATCGGCTTGAAAAAAATACCCGCTACTTCCGTGAGAAGATGGAGGCAGCTGGATTTGATATCAAACCAGGGGAACATGCCATAGTGCCAATCATGCTTTATGATGCAGTACTTTCTCAGAAGATGGCGGAGAAATTATTGGAAAGAGGAATCTATGTCATTGGATTTTACTACCCAGTCGTTCCTAAAGGGCAAGCTCGAATTCGCGTTCAAATCTCCGCAGGCCATCAGCAGGAGCATTTGGATCAGGCTATTGAAGCATTTATAGCAGTAGGGAAAGAATTGGGAGTGATTAAGTAAAATAAAAACGGGATGAAGTCTTCATCCCGTTTTTTTTATCCTCCCACTTTGGTAGGCAAGCCTTTTTTCTTGGCAAAATCGTGTTCCGAAAGATTTTCAAATCGATCGTACAAGTCCTCGTTATTGAGGTAGTCGTTGATGATTTCTCTAACTTCTTGGAAAGAAAGGTTGTGCAATACCTTTCCATTTTTAGCCATGGAGATTTGTCCTGTTTCCTCCGAAATCACTAAGATTAGCGCGTCTGTGGCTTCTGACATGCCGATCCCAGCTCGGTGTCTGAGTCCAAACTGTGCAGGCACCTCACGTTCGGTGACCGGGAGAATGCAGCGCGCTGCTTTGATTTTTCCCTTGTGGATGATTACTGCGCCATCGTGCAGTGGGCTTTGCTTATTAAAAATTGCTATCAAGAGTCTTTTCGATAGTTCGGCGTCCAAGATGTCACCACTTTCTGCATAAAATTTCAATTCTACCGTACTTGAAATTACGATTAATGCTCCTGTATTTGATCCTGCTAGGACTTTGGCAGCATCGATGATGGGGCTGATATTGAAACCTGAATTTTCTTTTTTCTTCCAGAAAAAGAGGATGTCTTTCCATCCATTATCATTAGAAAAAATAGATGATCGCCCGAGGATCAGTAAGAACTTTCTAAATTCTGGAGCAAAGATAATGATGGCTGCAATCACACCCACACCCATAAATTGTCCGAGAATGATGGAAAGTAGCTCCATTCGGATTGCCTGAACCAATAAGTAGATCAAGTACAGCGAAAGGAATCCTAGGAAAATCTTAATTGCAACCGAACCTTTCAAAAGCTTGTAGACCTGATACAATAGGGCGGCTACCAACGCAATATCGATCATATTGACGATGGAGATATCTAAAAAGCCTATTTTGAAAAGTAAGTTCAAGGGTACAATTGTTCGAATAGTTGAATAGTTTCTTTCGCCTCTTTCACATCATGTACGCGTAAGATAGCAGCACCTTGCAACAAAGCAACCATGTTCAGGGCGGTAGTCCCATTTAATGCTTCATTGGCACTGATATCCAGTGTTTTATAAATCATTGATTTTCTAGAAATCCCTGCTAAAATTGGAAGTCCTAGACATTTTAAACTGCTTAACTGGCGCAAGAGTTCGAAATTCTGTGTGCTTGTCTTTGCGAAACCAAAACCTGGATCAATAATTACATCTTTAATGCCAAATTTTGCGAATTGTTCAATTTTAGAAGCAAAATAGGATAAAACTTCCGAAATAAGATCCGAATAGTCTGTTTCATGTTGCATCGTCTGAGGTGTTCCTCTCATGTGCATCGCGATGTAAGGCACGCCGAGCTGCCCAATTAAAGGGAGCATCTTGGGATCCAAATTGCCTGCGGAAATGTCATTCACTAGATCAGCCCCTGCTTCGACGCCTGCTTTTGCTACTTCCGATCGAAATGTATCTATTGAAATGAGCGTGTCGGGAAAGCTTTTTTTGATTTCTAGGATTGCAGGAATTACCCGGTTGATCTCCTCCTCAATGGATAGGTTTGCTGCTCCAGGCCGTGTGCTGTATCCCCCTAAATCCAAAAAATCTGCCCCTTCTTTGATTTTTTTTTCAGCTTCAAAAATGACTAATTTTTTATCCGTTGGAACTCTGCTCCCTTCAAAAAAAGAATCTGGAGTCAGGTTTATAATTCCCATTACCTTGGGTTTATTCCAAGAGTATAGGCATCCCTTGATTTGAAATGTATATTTTTGGGGAAATAATTTATCTTCGGTAGAAGAAATCATAGTTGATCCAGCAATAATTAAATCCAGCAGTGTGGAGACGCAGACAAGCAACGAATATAAGGAAGTAATCGCCCGATGTAAAGAATTGTTCCGTAAGAAAACCATCGATTATGGGACCGCTTGGAGAATTTTGAGATTGCCTTCGCTCACGGACCAAATTTTCATTAAGGCCCAGCGGGTACGATCCATCCAAGAAAAGGGGAACCAAAAAGTGAACGATCCCATTGTAGATGAATTCGTTGGGATTATCAACTATTGCTTGATTGCTTTGATTCAGATTTCACTTGCGGATGACGAGCGCATGGAAATTCCTTTCGATGAATTGGAGCCGCTCTACGATCAGTGGACTAGCGCCACCAAAGGTCTTCTTGAAAACAAGAACCACGACTATGGAGAGGCATGGAGAGACATGCGTGTGAGTTCAATGACTGATATCGTATTGATGAAACTGTTTCGCGTCAAGCAAATTGAAGACAACCAAGGAAATACCTTGGTATCCGAAGGGATTGAAGCCAACTACCAAGACATGATTAACTACGCAGTGTTTTGTTTGATTAAACTAGGATACCATGAATAAGAACCTATTTTTCTGGATTCTCCGCATTTTGGTGGGGGGACTATTTGTATTTTCTGGTTTGATTAAGGTCAATGATCCGGTGGGTACAGCCATCAAGTTGGAAGAGTATTTTGATGTGTTTTCGAATGATATTGCTCCGTTTTTTTATCTCTTCAAGCCTTATGCACTTCCGCTAGCTGTATTTCTGGTGGTTTTTGAGGTGGTTTTGGGAATCATGCTTTTGGTAGGGGTGCGTCTTAAAGAGACGGTATGGGCCCTAGCTTCAATGATCCTCTTTTTTACTTTCCTGACCTTTTACTCCGCTTATTTCAATAAGGTGACCGATTGCGGCTGCTTTGGTGATGCGATCAAATTGACCCCTTGGGAATCTTTCTACAAAGACATCATCTTGTTGGTGTTGATTTCTTTCCTGTTCTTCTTCAGGAAGAATCTTCCCAAGAGTGCTCCTCGCTGGGCAAATTACACGGCTGGGCTAAGTTTAGTTTTCTCCCTTGCTTTAGCGGTTTATGCCATTCAAAACCTGCCATTTATCGATTTCAGAGCCTACAAGATTGGCGTGAATATTCCTGTCAACATGCAGCCTTCCGCACCGATGGTGTATACCTATGTGATGAAAAAGGGAGGGGAGTTTGTGTATCTCGATCAGTACCCTACGGACGAGAGCTACGAGTTTGTAGAAATGACGCTCAACAATCCGGAAGCATTGCCTAAAATATCTGATTTTGCTGCTTGGAATACGGAAGGGGATCAAACTGAATTTCTATTCCAAGGAAACAAGGTGATTTTGCTAAGTAGCAATTTGTCAAAAATGAGTTCCTCTAACTTAGATCAACTTACACAGCTATTTTATTCCCTACAAAAGGCACCTGTTGAACTTATTTTCATGGCTGCAGCGACGCAGGAGGAGATTGATGCTTTGATCAAAAAAATGGGATGGCCAGTACAGGGGCTTCAAGCAGATGCCACTGTGGTGAAGACAATCATGCGTGCCAATCCGGGATTAATGTTGTTGAAAAATGGGGTAGTAGTAGGTAAATACCACCACAACAATACTCCAGAGGCTTTAGAAGTGCTTGAATTATTTTGATGAGTACCCAGCTCAAAGTTGTGTTGGTAGGACTTCCCGGTTCGGGAAAAACTACTTTTGGCAGGCAGCTGGCAAATGAATTAGCATTTCCTTTTTTGGATTTAGACCATTTGATTGAAGAGCGGTATCAATTAAAGATCTCAGAGATTTTTTCGATTCATGGTGAGGGTAAATTCCGAGAGTGGGAAACCTTGGTTCTTCAAGACACCTTGAAACAGGACCGTGGGTTTATTTTGGCATCAGGGGGTGGAGCGCCTTGCTTTAATGACAACATGGATTTGATCAATTCCGAATCGATTTCGGTGTACTTGGATGTTCCACTACCTTCAATTTCTCGTCGCCTACAATCTTCAAGAGCACAACAACGTCCCATGTTTCAAGGTCTTGATCAAGGCGAGATTACACTCAAGCTCAAGTCTTTATTGGTGTCACGAGAATATTTTTACAACCAGGCAAAAATAAAGCTCAGCGGAGAAGATTTTTCCGCTGAGCTCCTATTGGTTGAATTGATTTCGAGGCTTAAAAGTTAAATCCGACTGTAACTACCGCAGAGGTAATTGAGTTTTTTACTTCAGTTAAGGGGCCGTAGTTAAAGCCGTTGTTATCCAATACTTTATAACTTCTGTAGAGGCTGTTAGATTTCTGATTTACCAGGGAAAAATCAACGTTGAAGGATTCAAATTTCATGCCTAACCCCCCGGAAAGAGACTGTGTGCTTTGATCTAGTGAAGAATTAAGGTAGGGGTCTCCTGCGTACCCGTAGCCAGCACGAATTCGCCATCTTTCAATTTTTGCTTCCCCACCTAGTCTATAATTGACAGTGCTGGTGTATAAATCCTGGATGACTTGGTTGTCGGGACCTTCGTTGAAATCTCTAGAATTGATTCTGGCAACACTGTAATCTACCCAATCTACATCTGCTGAGATAAATCCATGTTTACCTAGGAAGAAAGTGGCGCCTCCTCCAACTTTGAATGGAGTTCTCAGTCCGTAATTGCTAAGAAAAACATCTGAAACTGCATTTTCTACACCCAAGGTGACATCTTCTTGTTCGAAATAATAGTTGTCGTAAGTGGCAGACATACTGGCTTCATATTCCTCGTTTAAAGTAAACCAGGTAGGTGTTTGAAGCACAAAACCCAGATTTACGTAATCAATCGGTTTGTAAATCAAACCCAGGTTAAGGTTAACTCCTGTACCATTGATAAACAAGTTTTCTGCTAAGGAAGAATTGATTAGTGGCTCATTTCCAAATTCCTCATTGTATTTTTTGACGGAGGAGAATTCAATGGAACGTATTCCTAGACTTGCTCCAAGGAAAAGCTTGTGGTTAAAGTTGGCGCCATATCCAAAATTAATTTGGCTTGCACTTCCTTCTTGCCTGACATTTTCATCTTGAAATGGAAGACCCAAAACGAAGGAATCGTAGGTTCTTGGATTTGTAATTGGCTTACCCGCAGCATCTACGGTGATGGGATTGATCTGATACGTTTGATAGGCCAAACCAGTAAGTCCGCGATTTTCAATTTGGCTTTCAGGTACCCCTGAAGCATCTCCAAGATAAAAATCAATGATGGAGCTTTCGCCCAACTTATCCGAATAGTACCCAAATTCATTCGAGAAGTTAGCGATTCGTTGCACACTGAAGCCCCATGCCCCTCCTTTGAACGCCCCTTTTTCGAGTAGACCTTTATTAGATGCACCTACAAAACTCAAGTTGGGAAGTGAGAAATCAGAAGTAGAAAAGGATTGGTTTTGGCCTAAATAGGTGGCGTCTGTAGCCCAAAGATCATAACCCAAACTTAGGCTTACTTCGGAGTTTCGAAAAAAGCCAAGCCCTGCTGGATTACCAGAAAGGTTGGACACATCTCCGCCAAGTGACCATTGCGTACCGCCTACACTCATAATTCTGGCAGAGCCTGCAGGGCTGGCTTTACTAAATCGATATGCATCTTCGAAGTAGCCGCTTTGAGCTACGGCAGGGCCTGAAGTCAAAAGAACTAGGCAAAGAAAGGAAGCTAGTAACCTCATGTGTAAAAGGATAAGTTGAAGTTGTAACGAAGTTTTTAGGATTTTCGGATAATTTCCGCAAAAAAAAAGGGGAATTAATTCCCCCTTCCTCTGGATCCTCCTGAGCTTGAGCTGCTTGAGGATCCACTCGAACTTCTACTTGGAGCACTATAGCTTGCACCAGAACTAGATCTGCTCGGAGCGCTGTAGCTAGATGAGTTTGAACTTGATCGGCTCGGAGCGCTTCCAGAATTGTAACCATTGGACTCGGTTCTGCCATAAGAGGACGAACGTGTTGCTCCATTACTTGATCCAGTCGATCTATTGTAGGATGGGCTACCATTTGTTGAACGCGTAGCACCAGTGCTGTATGAATCTGTATTTGGATTGCTATTGTATCCTCTTCCAGTGCTGCTTGGAGCTGCATAAGGTCTTGCAGACTGTGCCGAATTTCTAGAAGGTGCTACATCTCCTCTACTAGTAGCAGCAGAGTTTACATTTCTTGTAGTGCTTTCCATACGACTTCTTCCAGTGGAATAGTAATCGTTTTGTGAGGTGCTGAAGTCGCGAGCGGCAGATCGAGTAGATTCAGTGGAGCCCAATCTTCTCGGAGAAATACCGTTTGAGTTGGCTACATTTTCTCTAGCCTGGGCTCTTGCAGTATTTGGAGTACCTACAGATTGTGCTATACCACCAGTTCCATTGCTTAGGGATGCACCTCGGCTAGGTCTTGCACCATACACCACATTGCGTCCGGCATTTTCATTTCCTGGAAGAATAATGATCGGTCCGTTGGCAAAGATGGGTCTTCCCCATGGAGACCCCCAAACATTTCCACCCCAGAAGGGATCGTAGAATCCTCCCCATCCCATGTAGGGATTAAATGGAGAAAACATGGGTCTACCCCATCCAAGATTTAGCCCTACGTTGAAGCCTGGTCCCCATCCAGGACCCCAGAACGGATCAAACATTCCCATGCCGAATGGACTAAAGCCCATCATACCCATTCCGAAGGGATTCATTCCCATCATCCCCATGCCAAAGGGACTAAATCCAAAATTGAAGGAAGTGTTACCCCATCCAGGGTTGCCCCATCCTGAATTAAAGTTTGATACCCGAAAAGTATTGTAGATATCAATATCGGGAGTGGAAGTGGTACCTGCAGCTTGGTTTTCTTCAAAGTAGACTACATCCTCTCCGGAAGCTGTATTCTGTTGTCCATATCGAGAAAGGTACTCTGGATTGACATTTTTGGAACTGAAATTTTCCTGAGGAACTACAGTAGAATTAGCAAGATTTTGAAAAGTTGCTGGTTGGTTATTTGCTACCGCGTTTTCAGTTGCTTTCTTCACGTCAGCAGACATGAAGTACAAGTTGTCTTCGAAGGAGTTCACTGCCATTTTGTTTGAAGTGCAGGAAACCAACACAGAAGTGCACAACAGTGCAGAGGCGGAAATAAATGCGATTTTCTTCATGGGTGAAGTAGTTTATGCTCGGTTATACGGAATGACCAAGTAGAGGTTGTACTTTTTGGGTTATATTTGTACTTCCTATTGATCAAAATAAACACATTTCTTCTTATACAACAAGTAAATGAGTAAAGGACTTCCAAAACGCAGTGAAGATTATTCACTCTGGTACAATGAACTGGTAAAAAGAGCAGATTTGGCTGAGAATTCCCCAGTTAGAGGATGCATGGTCATTAAGCCTTACGGCTATTCCATTTGGGAAAAAATGCAAGCCGAATTGGACCGAATGTTTAAGGAAACAGGGCATACCAATGCTTATTTCCCCCTATTTATCCCGAAATCTTTTTTAAGTAAAGAGGCAAGCCATGTGGAAGGCTTTGCAAAAGAATGTGCTGTGGTCACGCATTACAGACTCAAAAATGCTGAAGATGGTTCAGGAGTAATTGTGGATCCGGAAGCAAAATTGGAGGAAGAACTCATTGTGCGTCCTACCTCAGAAACGGTCATTTGGAGCACCTACAAGAACTGGATTCAATCGTATCGTGACTTGCCCCTCTTGGTCAACCAATGGGCCAACGTGGTGCGATGGGAGATGCGAACTCGTTTGTTTTTGAGAACTACGGAATTTTTATGGCAAGAAGGCCACACGGCCCATGCCACCTCGGATGAGGCCATGGCCGAGACCGTACAAATGATGAATGTTTATGCCCAATTTGCAGAAGAGTTTATGGCTTTGCCCGTAGTACGAGGGAGAAAGACCGCGAATGAACGATTTGCAGGAGCGGATGATACCTTGTGCATCGAGGCGTTGATGCAAGATGGAAAAGCACTTCAGGCGGGCACATCCCACTTTTTAGGTCAAAATTTTGCCAAAGCCTTTGAGGTGAAGTTTGCGACCAAAGAGGGGGGCTTGGAGTACGTTTGGGGCACCTCTTGGGGAGTGAGTACGCGTTTGATGGGGGCCTTGATTATGGCACATTCGGATGACAACGGCTTGGTATTGCCTCCTAAACTTGCTCCTTTTCAAGTGGTCATTGTACCGATTTACCGTGGAGAGGAAGAATTGGCGCTGATTTCGGTGAAGGCAAAGGAAATCATGGCTGATCTGCGAAAAGCAGGGATAAGCGTAAAATACGACGACCGAGATACCCAAAAGCCGGGGTGGAAGTTTGCTGAGTACGAATTGAAAGGAGTACCTGTTCGTATCGCGCTTGGTCCTCGAGATTTGGAAAATAAGACCCTAGAGATAGCAAGAAGAGATACATTGACTAAAGAGTCTTTCCAATGGGAGGATATGCCAATTACGCAAAAAATTGGAGGGTTATTGGAAGAAATTCAACAGGGGATTTACCAGAAGGCATTTGACTTTAGAAAAGAAAATACCACTGAAGTGAATAGCTGGGAGGAGTTTAAGGAGGTTTTGGAAGGCAAAGCCGGATTTTTGTCGGCGCATTGGGACGGAACACCAGAGACTGAAGACAAGATCAAAGAGCTGACTAAGGCTACCATCCGATGCATTCCACTAGATCAGGTTCCTGAGCAAGGGGTCTGCGTGTACAGTGGGAAGCCTTCTTTTGGCAGGGTTCTTTTTGCGAAAGCTTATTGATTTAAAAGCCATTGAAAAACCCGAAAATTCTCGGGTTTTTTTCTTTTTCGCTAAGAATTCGTCAGAATCTAGTAGATTAGAGCCTGTTCAACTTTGTATTTATGGAAATTTTAGTCTTAAGTACGCTGCTACTCATTGGCTTAATTCTGCTATTGGTTGAAATCCTTTTTATCCCGGGAACAACTGTTGTGGGTGTTTTTGGATTTTTGGTAAGTGGCGCTGGACTTGTATTTGCATTTCTAAATTTTGAGTATGCTGTTGCTCTATGGATTGCTGGCGCCGCCTTAGTGGTCAATTTTGGTGCCGTTTGGTATGGGTTCAGTGCAGGTGTCTGGAATAAATTTTCGCTGAAATCGACCCAAGCTGGGGGAGCCTTTGATGGTAGAACCGATGGCTTGGAAGTAGGAATGAAGGGATTGGCTGTGTCTGATATCAAACCCTATGGTAAAGCATCCTTTAATGAGCAATGGGTAGAGGTAAAGTCAGAATCTGGATTTATCGAGGTGAATAGCCCAGTGACAATTATTAAAATTGAAAACAATAAAATCAGTGTAAACTAAACTACTATGTTTGAAGACAGTTCATTATTTGTGTTGATTGCTGCCTTTGCTGGCATCGTTCTACTTTTTATTTTCTTGTATTTTGTTCCGGTAAACCTCTGGATTACGGCTCAGTTTTCGAATGTCCGCGTTGGAATAGGAGAACTGATCGGGATGCGGATCCGAAAAGTGCCACCTAGCTTGATTGTCAATGCAATGATCACCGCAACCAAGGCTGGGTTGCAACTCACTACCAATGACCTGGAAACGCACTTTCTAGCAGGAGGAAATGTTCCTGCCGTGATTCGTGCCTTGATTTCTGCAGATAAGGCAAACATTACGTTGAGTTTCAAGCAAGCTACTGCAATTGACTTGGCTGGAAGAGATGTATTTGAGGCAGTTCAAATATCAGTGAATCCTAAGGTGATCAACACTCCCAATGTGGCTGCGGTAGCAGCAGACGGGATTCAATTGGTGGCCAAGGCAAGAGTAACCGTACGTGCAAACATTGCACAGCTCGTAGGTGGAGCAGGGGAGGAAACAATTTTGGCTCGAGTAGGAGAAGGAATTGTTACTTCTATAGGCTCTGCAGCTACCCATAAATCGGTACTAGAGAATCCTGATAAAATCTCAAAACTGGTCCTTCAGCGTGGATTGGATGCAGGTACCGCCTTTGAAATTTTGTCAATAGATATTGCAGACATTGATGTAGGGGCCAATATCGGTGCCAAACTTCAAATAGATCAGGCGTCTGCTGACTTGAAAGTAGCTGAGGCAAAAGCAGAGGAACGTAGAGCCATGGCAGTTGCCTTGGAGCAAGAAATGAAAGCGAGAAATGTAGAAATGCGAGCCAAGGTAATCGAGGCTGAGGCGGAAATTCCAAGAGCAATAGCAGAGGCATTCCGCTCAGGTCAGCTTGGAGTGATGGATTACTACAAAATGGAAAATGTCAAATCGGATACGGCCATGCGTGATTCCATTGCTAATTCTGGGAAGGACACCAAAGATTCGGGAACAACAAAATCCTAATCTTGAAAAGAAAAAAGGGAGGTTAATCTCCCTTTTTTCTTTTCCCTTGAGAAGGTTTTTCAGAACTCGTTTCTGGAACTACCACTGCTTGTTCGATGCCTTTTGCAAGTACTTTTTGTTCATTCCAATCGATTGCCACCTGCGTGTATTGCAAGGGTAAAAACACATCCCCATTCGCCCGCATAACTCCCGAAAGCCCCTCCTTCGAAACAATAAAAAAGTCTTTGTTTTCAACCTGAATCTGGTCAAAAGAAATCGGCAAAATGGGGTTTCCTGAGGAATTCAATAGTCCTGATTTCCCATTACTTTCAACCAAATAATAGCCTTCTTTCAGTCTCAAAATTTTGTCTAACCCCTCTGGGTATGCCAAGTTTCCATTTGGCGAAATGAGGTACTGTTTGCCTGCGAGTTCAGCGACGGCTATTCCTCCCGAAAACCCCTTTATTTTATCCCATTTTGCCTCGGCGAGCATTTTTCCTTCCGCATTGATGGTCCCCCAGGTACTGCCAGTTCGGTACGAACTTACTTTATCTGAAAAAGTGCCTACCTCCAAGAAACTTGGTGCAATGATCCATTTTCCAGCTGCATCCAAGTAGCCATACTTGCCATTTTTAAGTGCAGGAAAAAGCCCCTCTGTACCTACCCCAATCCATTCGGCATCGGAGTTGGGAGCTACTTGCCAGCCTTTTTTTCCAAGTAAGCCAAGTTTATTTTCCCGAAACCGAATGTTGAAGGCATCAGGTCCTATGGAGGTTACTGCTTCCATTCCCACGGCATCGAGTAAGATGCCTTCTTCTTCGAGTACGCGCCTCAATTTACCATGGATGTATTCCAACAAGAGTGTTCCATCCTTGGTGATTTTGTGGTAGGAATTGTAGCGTACTTGAGCGCTTTCTTCAAATCCGCGAATCAAGAGGTATTGGTTTTCATCAAAGCCAAAATAATTGTCTCCGCGTGTGTATTCCAACTGGTCAAGCACGGGCTCTAAGACATAATTTCCTGCTTGGTTGATAAGCCCATACCCTGAGGCTTCTTTAGCCAAAAGAAAATTGCTTTGATTTTCTTGAAGCAATTCATAGGATTTCTCAGGGGTGGAGGAGAGGGGTAAAAAATACTGGCCTTGATTTTTCAAAATCACTTGCCCGTTTTGAGTGAGCTTGGCCTCTTCAGCTGTTCCCAACCATTTGGTTTTCCCCGTAGATTTTTCAAAAACCCAAAAGTCTTTCCCTTTTCTAGCGAGTAGGCGATTGGTGTAGGTACTGATTTCCTCATACTCTAGTGGAAGGGCCAATTGTCCATATTCATGAAAAGCGCCTATCCCTTTGGGACCTTTCACTAAAATCCAAGGCTTTAGGTATTGAAATACCTCTTGGCCTTGAAGGTCTACAACAGGCCTTAAATCAGGAGAGAGAAGAAATAGTCCACTCGTATTTTTCCCAACACTTACTGATTCGCCAAGTAAGTTGATGTCCTGGTAACTTGCACGAGTTTGGAGGCTGCCACTAAAGTCATAAACTTCCCAAGTTTGTCCTTGACTAGGGCTTGCCAAGAACAGGAAACTTGCTAAAACAGGGTAAAACAGATTTCTCATGGCATTCTGAAAATCGGGGTAGTAACACTGTGAATCTCCAAGTTACTGGATCATCAGTAAAAATTAATCTTTTTCAGTAGTTGACTTTTCCAAGTCAAACAGATCTGTGATCAGCTCAATCATTTCACTTGCCTGATCTCGTTGGCAGGCGGCTCTCAATTGAACAACGGGCACCTTCAGTATTTTTTGCATCATACTTTTGGTGATTTTATCAATCAATACAAATTCTTTTTCGTCTGCATTTTTCAGATACCTACCCAACTCTTCCTGCCGAATTTGCTCTAAGGCCTGCTTGAGTTTTTGAATGGTAGGGGAGACTACCATTTCTTTTTGCCAGGTGCCAAACTCCTCAATACTTTCCTTGAGAATGGCTTCTACGGATGGGATAGCCTCCAATCTGTTTTGTAGCGCTGCGCTAGCTTTACTTCGGATATTGTCCACGTTGTAAAGCACCACTCCTGGCAGTTCTTCCACCGTAGTCTCAATACTTCGAGGCACAGATAGATCAATCATCACCTTGTAACTAGGAATGTTGACCGACTCCATCATTGCTTTGGTAATGAAGGGTTCAGGCATTCGTATGGAACAAACCACTACATCAGCATCTTCTATTGCTGAGAGGAAGGCCTCAAAAGGAATGATTTCAAACCCAAGTGGGCCTCCTATTTCCTCTGCTTTAGAAAGGGTTCTATTTGCAATTTTGATTTGGGCTGTAGGCAGATGAACCATGTTTCTGGCAACATCCTCTCCAATCTCTCCAACGCCAATAAGCAAAATCCGAGGCTGAAAAATATTTTGGGTAAGGCTTTCAATTAACTCAATGGTGGCATACGAAAGGGAGGCCGCCCCGTCTCTGAATGCAGTTTCTTGCACTACACGCTTGTTGGTAAAGAAAATCGTATGCATCAAGCGATGCAAAAATGGCCCGGCAAGCTCCAAGTCCGCAGCAGTTTGGTAGGCTCTTTTTACCTGATTTGAGATTTGAATGTCACCTACCACTTGCGCTTCCAAACCCATAGATACTCGAAACAAGTGAGTTACAGCTTCTTGTTCGTTATTTAAAACCTGAAAATAGTCGAGATAGCCTATGGCATCAGGTAAGCCTCTTTCGATTCCAATCAGCTTGATTAATTCAACACTAAGGTCTGATTCGTGGCTGTAATAGATTTCAGTTCGGTTGCAAGTAGAAAGAACTAATGCATCCGCAACACTAAAAAATTCTTTGAGTTTGAGCAGCAAGCGATCAATAGCCAAATCATCCAAGGAAATTAACTCCCGAATGTGTACGGGGGCACTTCGATGAGATAAGCTGACAACTCTAAATTTGGTCTGCATTGGGGCGAACTTAGGCTGCAAATTTAACAGTTGAAGCAGCCTCAAAAGTTTCTTTCGAGCAAGACTTCTCTAATTTAAAATCAATCTAAATAATATCTGGATTGAGCGGCTTGACTTCCATTTGGTAAGAAGGCTAAGAACTATTAACTTCAGTTCAGATACTTTTTCAACTTCTTTCCATGTGGCAACAACTCATTTTTTGGTTCAAGACTCATCTTGGATTTTCTGCAAAAGAATCTCGAGGATTTTTGCTGTTGATTCCCTTTTTACTTGCCTTAGTAGCGGCTTCTCAGGTACTTGCTTGGGCCAAAAATCAAAGGGCCTCAGCGATATACCAGCAGTACCTGCATGAAGTGGATAGTCTGGAGCAGGCGGGGTTTCAACTTTCGGTTTCCCCGCTACCTACCTTTACTAATCAAGATACAATTACCCGATCCAATTCGACTAAGGTTTCAGCCCGTATTCAGCGATTGCCCTTCTCAGAAACAGATTCGGTGCTTTTACAGATTGTGCCTGGCATTGGGGCATTGACTGCAGGAAGGATCATCAAGCACCGCGAGAACTTGGGTGGATTTATTCAAATAGCCCAGCTGAATGAAGTGTATGGGCTCAAGCCGGAAGTCATCCCCCTGATTTGGGAATATTTTGATTTTGACGCTGCACCCATTCGGAAGCTATCCATCAACCGTGCTACGGTGGAAGAACTGGCTTCCCATCCTTACATCAGTTATCAGGAGGCCAAGGTCATGGTAGCTTACCGTTTGCAGCATGGAGGATATCAAGCGGCTACTGAGCTATTGGGAATTAAGATTTTTAAGTCGGATTGGGTCGAAAAAATTGCGCCTTACTTGAGTTTTGAACCCCTGGAAGAAAAGGCAGGGAAGGATTAGCTAGAAGTTTAGTTGAAAAAGGGTTATTTTGTGCTTTAGCCCATTTGCTGATTTGTGATTACGCTCCCCGAATTGAATCTGCCTGCAATTGTTCCTCAACTCACAAGAGATGGGGATCAGGTTTTTGTTTTTGATGTACTGCGGAAAAAAAACATTCTGTTGACGCCTGAAGAATGGGTTCGGCAACATTGGATTCATTTTTTGATTACAAGCCAGCGCTTTCCTAAAGGTCTAATTAGCATGGAGCGGGGCTTGGTTTACAATGGGCTCCAAAAGCGGACCGATTTATTGGTATTTGACAGGCAGGGGTCGCCTTATTTTTTGATTGAGTGTAAAGCGCCTGAGGTAGAAATTAACCAAAAAGTGCTCTCTCAAGCGATTACCTACAACCAAACCTTAAAATGTCCGTTTATTGGATTAAGTAACGGCAAAAAGCATGTTTTTATGGGGTATGTGGAAGCGGAAGGAATATACCTTCAGCAAGCTACCTTGCCGCCAATTCCTTAATCGGAATTTGTAAGCAATTTTTTTTTAGATTTTTCATTTTAATACATAGTAATCCTATGCAAGTAAGCAGTCCAAATACTCCTTGCGAACTTTGTGGATCTCGGAAGTATTCTCTTTTTTCTTCCCTCCCAGAGACTCAGTTGTGTTCCATTTCAGATGCGAAAAATTTAATTTCTCATCGGAAAGGGCAGATTTTGTATTACGAAGGCACCAAGCCGCTTGGCATTTTTTGTGTCAATGACGGGGTGATAAAGGTTTACAAAACTGCTTCAAATGGGAAGGAGCAGATTTTATACTTGGCCAAGCGAGGTGATTTTTTGGGCTATTATGCGCTTTTAGGAGAAGAGAATTACAACAACTCCGCTACCATAATCAAGGATGCTAAAATTTGCTTCATTCCTAAAGAAGCATTTTTGAGTTCCTTACTGAAGAATACCGATTTTTTTAAACGGATTACCAAGCAACTCAGCCATGAACTTGGAATCATGGAGGATAAATTGACAGATGCCTCCCAAAAAAGCATCCGGGAAAGGCTTGCTGTTTTGCTTTTGCAGTTGGCCAATAGTTATGGGGTAGACGGTGGGCAAGCTCAAGAAATAAATTTGGTGCTCACTCGAGAAGAACTTGCGGGAATGGTAGGAACCGCCACTGAATCAGTGATTAGGCTACTTTCTGAATTTAAGCGGGATGGGTTAATTGAATTGAATGGCAAGAAAATCAGCATTAAAGACAAAAAAGGATTGGTCAGGTTATCAGATTTTTACGCTTAGGCAGAACTTCATCGGGTTAACTTGAGTGATTTGATTAAATTTGATTCCATGATTCGATTTAGACTTTCCTTTTTGTTGTGCTTCCTAGCCCTGGGATTGCAATACGCTGCTGGTCAGTCTTTGCCCTACCAAACCCTCTTGAAGGGCTTGTATGATTCCAGTTTTCCAGTAGTGAAGCCTGAGCAAATCACCGATTTGAAAAGCTATCAGGTGCTCGATGCCCGAGAAAAAGGGGAGTTTCAAGTCAGTCATTTGCAAACAGCCAAATGGGTTGGATACGAGACCTTCTCGTTGAAGTCAGTCGCTGAACTGGATAAAAACAAGCCGGTGCTCATTTATTGCACGGTTGGCGCACGGTCTGAGGAAATTGGAAAAACCCTTCAAAAAGCTGGATTTAAAAAAGTATACAACCTCTACGGTGGAATCCTTCACTGGGTCAATGAAGGCCGCCCTGTTTTCGCAAACGGAAAGCCTACACTTCAAGTGCACACCTATTCCAAGCCCTGGAGTATTTGGCTCACCAAAGGCGAAAGAGTATACTGAAGTCGCCTTGTTTTGCCTCTCCTCACCTTTAAATTCAAACGTTGACGTTCCATGAATTCTAATTCTCGATTTTCCTTCTTATTCCTTCTTTTGATCCTGTTTTCTTGTCAAAGCCCAGTGGTAGGGATGGCTGGAAGCACCCCACCCAGCCACCAGCTGTGGAATGAATTGCTGAAAGCACATGTCAAGCCTAATGGACAAGTGGATTACAAAGGCTTTATCCGCGAGAAACCGAAATTGGAAAAGTACCTTAAACTTCTTTCTGAAAATGCGCCTGACCGCAAAACCTGGTCAAAAAACGAGCAGCTAGCCTATTGGATCAATGTATACAATGCCTTTACATTAAAGCTTATTGTAGATTTTTATCCTACCAAAAGTATTCGAGATCTAGGCCCAAGGATTAAAATTCCCCTCATCAAGGACGTCTGGCACTACAAGTTTTTTAAAATTGCTGGTGTAGAAATGAGTTTGGATGAGGTGGAGCACAGCATCTTGCGGAAGGAATTTGAAGAGCCACGGATTCATTTTGCCATCAACTGTGCTTCGGTATCCTGTCCGCCCTTATTGAATGAAGCGTTCGTGGCAGCCAACCTCGAGAATCAATTGACGCGGGTGACAACGACCTTTATCAATGATCCCACCCGAAATAAAATTTCCAGTCAATCGGCCCAACTTTCCTCCATTTTCTCTTGGTTTAAAGGTGATTTCACCAAAAAAGGGACCCTTATTGAATTTTTGAACCGCTATTCCAAGGTGAAAATTTCACCCAATGCCCGCATCTCTTTTCTAGATTACAATTGGAATTTAAACGAGTAAGCTTAATTTTTGGGTAAGTTTAGGTTCAAATTTAGCGCATGGGTTCTCGTCACTTTGTGATTATTGGAAATGGCATTTCGGGCATCACGTTCGCAAGACACCTGCGAAAAGGGGATGACCAAGTGCAGATCACTGTCATTTCTGGAGAATCTCCTTACTTTTTCTCGCGTACAGCCCTCATGTATGTGTACATGGGACAAATGAAATGGGAGCATACGCAGCCCTACGAACCTCATTTTTGGAAGAAAAATCGGATCGATCTTCTCCAAGAGTGGGTGAAGACCCTAGATTTTGAAACCAAAACTTTGGGTTTTGTCTCTGGGGAAACCTTAACCTATGATATTTTGGTCTTGGCCACGGGTTCCAAACCGGCTTTTTTTGGTTGGCCAGGTCAGGACCTGAAGGGAGTTCAAGG
>CANGZP010000028.1 GCA_947458475.1 Cyclobacteriaceae bacterium
AAGGTTTCAGAGCCGCTATTTGATCCCAAAAAATGGGGCTTGATGGATTTTGAAACCCGCAGTTCCAATGGATTTGATTTTATCTATACGCTCCCCTTCTCTACACAGGAAGCACTCATCGAATACACCGCCTACACCACGGAGGAGCGAACCGAAGAGAATCTCTTGAGCGAACTTGAAGCATTTCTTCGCTTGAAATATGGCCCAATAGCCTACGACATTCAGTTTCAGGAATCTGGAAAAATTCCGATGAGCACCAGGCAGTTAACTAGTGCTGTTAGCCCTCGACACATTCTTATTGGAACAGCCGCAGGCTGGACCAAGCCTTCCACAGGTTACACCTTCGCTCCCATACAGGAGAATTGTGCTGCTTTGGTAGCTAATCTAGAAAGAGGGGAAATCGATGGTCTCGCTTTCTCTAGAAAAAAGCGGTTCATTTTTTACGACAACATCCTGCTCAGCATCGCACATCATTGGCCAAAGAGACTACCAGCACTATTCATCAACCTGTTTTCGACTTCTTCTCCCGATTTAGTTTTTCGTTTTTTGGCTGAGAAAACGAGTTTCTGGGAAGAAATCAAGCTTTTATCGCGCTTGAAATTTGGAATTTTTCTGAAAGGCCTTACCCGCTATGGCTCGTATTGAATACCTATTCAAAGCCTTAGGACTTGGAACAGCACTTCTGTTTATCCTGCTTCCTAACCTGCCACAAGAGCTTCAATTTGGTCTTTTTGCTCTTATTTTACTCCTTGTGGGTATTCCGCACGGCGGCATTGATCACCTCATTCACAATCCTGAGATTCGACCAAAAGGCTTAGTGCACTTTATCATTCGCTACCTTCTACTCATGGCCGGCTATGGATTGCTGTGGTGGCTACTGCCAGTAGCAGCTTTAATCGCCTTTTTGGCCATGTCAGCCTATCATTTTGGACAATCTCATTTCTTGGAACAAGGGCAACTTCAAGCAAAAGAAGGTGTCCTATACCTACTTAAAGGCTCCTTCTTCCTTTCTGTAATCCTGTTTGGAGACTGGAAGATGACCCAAGAGATTTTGAGTCCAATACTTACAATTTCGATACCCGAAACTTACCGCTTGTTAGGCATGGGCCTATTGATGGCTAGCTCCTTGCTTGCCCATGGCTGGAAAAATCGTTCGCTCAGTTTAGGTGATGCCTTGGACTATTTGGTCCTGGCCCCCATGCTGTATTTTAGCCCCCTCCTCATCAGCTTTGCGGTGTATTTTGGATTTTGGCATTCCCTGCCGAGTATGCTTGCAGAATACAAGTATTTGAGTCAGCATCCATCTTTCAATTCTCCATTAAAATTCGGAAAGCAGCTCCTTCCCTTCTCAGGCATTAGTCTGGTAGGAATTACTGCCATCTTATTCATTGGATTGGAATTTTTGGACTCCAGCCAACTCTATCTCCTCTTTTTTGTGATGATTTCATTGATTTCCCTTCCACATATCCTGTACATGGATACTTTTTTGAAGGAAAAATTTCAAAATTGACCTGTAGTCAATATCACTAAGGTGCAGGCTTCTAGAGCTTCAATACCAGCTGCTTCTGCTTTTTGAAAAAATAGGGGATTCTCAGTTCCAGGATTAAAAATGATCCGCTTAGGTTCAAGACCAATCAGGTAATCAATCCATTCCGATTGATTTTGAGAACCTAAATACAAAGTAATGGTGTGGATCCCGGCTAAAACTGGCTTTTGACGCAAGTCTAGGATCTCCTCCCCAAGAACCATCCCCTTCTTGATCCCAATGGGTACCACTGGGATGCCTTTGGCTTGCAACAGCTCTGCTGCACGGTAGGCATAGCGTTCGGGATTGTCGGTAGCACCGACCACCAAGGTCAATTTGGACTTAATTGGCACGCTGTCCATAGTGTCTGTCCCGCTCAAAGGTATCCATGTGCCGGTGCTTTTTACTCTCGTAGATGTCGTCGAGCGTAAGCAGGATGCCGGTCTCCTCCACCTCCCCAAACTCGTCGTTTAAAGCGGTTCCAAAATTTTTCATGCTTGGAGACAGGTTCATGTAGGCATTTATCAACGGAGGAATATTCTCTCCTAATGCCCGAATCCTTCCATTCAGTACCTTGTAGCCCTCCTTGTAATCCAGCCCTTCGAAGGGGTTTGCTTGGGAAAGAATGTCCGTTTGATAGCTCAACCTTAACTTTTCTTTAGGCTTAACTAAACCTTGATTATCAGGAAAATAATGATTCATAAAATAGAGCAACAAATCTCGCCCTTCCCGATTGTAATGCGGGTACATGGTCACTTTTCCAAAAAGGTATTTGACATTGGGATGAAGGAGAACAAACGCACCCAAACCATCCCAAAGGTTGTCTAGACTAAACATCCCTTTCCGGTTGTCCAAACTAGGCTGGTAACTGGGCTGAACGAAAGATCTACCCAACTCAATGGTATAGGGCAAGTAGTCTTGAATGAATTTTGAAGAAAAATTAAACAAGTGCTTGGTCGAAAGTTGAATTTCCCCATCAGGACCTAAGGCATTCGTGCAACAAATGAGTCGATACCCCGCCACAATCTGTTCGTCCTCCTCATTCCAAGTGATCAACTGCTCGTAGCAAGTTTCGCTCGTATCGTTTTCATCCAGGTCCAATTCCATGCCCGTACCTCCTCCTGCTGCTCGAAAAGTCAACTCTCGAAGTCTACCGATCTCACGCACCACATTGGGTGCATTGTGGTAATTGACCACGTAGACTATGTTATCGCCATTGTTGGTGTAGCGAAGGAAGCGCTCTGGGGTAAGTTCGGCCTTCAGGAGTTCACGAGCTACAGGCGGAATAAGTTCAGCAGCCTTAGTCATTCGATTTTCCAAGTTCATACACTTTCGATTTCATTTCATCCGCCCACTCGGCGTCAGATTTGCTGTTGTCAAAATAGGTATAGGGCACAGGCTTTCCAAGTGTGATGTGGATTTTGCCTTTGCGCTGTTTGTACATTTCATCCACTAGCCAAAACATTTCTAGGTTAACCTTCAGGCCTATCTTCTTCCTAAAGTTGCTCAGATTGTAAAAAAATGGCGAATTTCTTCCAGAGATATGGGTAGGTATGACATCCAAATTGTATTGTTTGGATTTTGCAACAAAGCTTTTTTTCCAAAGTAAATCTTTGATCCCCTCCTCCTGCTTTCGAGAAACTAGTCCCGCAGGGAATATCAACACCACATTACCCTGTGAATACACTTCTTCGATGCGCTGGTTCGCAGCAGCAGAATTCTTTCCAAACTTATTGACGGGCACAAAGAGGGGTTCAAAATTATTGAAGGTCATCAGCAAGTCATTCACGAGAATGCGCACATCGGGACGGATTTTACCAATTGCCTGCACAAAAGCAATCCCATCCATTCCACCGAGTGGATGGTTAGAAGCGAGGATCACTCCCCCAGTTTTCGGGATATTTTCAGCCCCGCTCACCGTGACATCCATCTCAAATTCCTGAATCAGCGCATTGGCGAAGTCCCAACCCTTTTTGTTGAGGTGCTTATTCAAGACCGAATTCAGCCATTCTTCGTGCGTCACCCGCTTCACATAGCGAAGCAAAAATCTAGGCATCCACTTCAAAAGCGCTGGATTCTTTAAGGCAATGGCCTTTTCTATATCGATAAATTTCTGAGACATACAGGTACAAAAGAGCAAACAATAGATTACCTCCTTGTGGGTGACAAATTGAGGCAACAAGTCAAAAATAGAAAAAATATAGCTTCCAAAGGTGTTCTAGAAAATAGGTTTTCTAGCTTCCTGAAAACCAAGTACCTTAGTTGCTAGGAATCCTCCAAAAAAGCCATGAATCTAGTACTAACAGGAAGTACCTCCGGTATTGGATGGGAAACCCTCAAAGCCCTGCTCCCACACTTCGATCGCGTATTTCTTCCCGTTCGGAATCAGCCCAAAGCAGAAAAGCTCATTCAAAACCTGCAGGGAAAAGAAAAAATAGTCCTGATTTCCATGGATCTCAGCCTAATGGCAGAAGTAAAAAAAGGGGCGGCATCCCTACTAAGCCAATGCGACGAAATTCATGTGCTCATCAACAATGCCGGGGGCATGTATCCTGGAGGAAAGCGAAGTGAAGAAGGAATTGACCTGAGCTTTGCAACCAACCACCTGGGACATTTTCTGCTGGTTCAGGAACTCCTACCCGCCTTGCTCAAGGGAAAAGCTCGAATCATCCAAGTAAGCTCTGAGGCACACCGCATTGCTAGCCATCCAGGAAAGGATTTTTCCTTGAGGAAACCCAGCCATACGGTTGCGGCTTATGCTAAAGTTAAACTTTACAATATTTTGTTTACCAATGAATTAAATTCAAGGTATGCAAGTAAAGGATTAACCGCTTACTCCCTGCATCCTGGGGCTGTACGAACTGCCTTTGGTTCGGAGGCTTCAACCTGGGCCAAGGGGGTAATTGCCTTTACCAAGCTATTTTTTATCTCCCCCAAGGCAGGAGCTACCACTTCCATCTTCTTGGCTACTGCTCCCGAGAAAGCCCTCAAAAATGGAGGCTACTACAAAAACAAAAAGTTAAGCATCCCCTCCACCTTGGCGAAAGATTCAAAACTTGCAGAAGCACTTTGGGATTTTAGCGTGCAAGAAATAGGTCGGGTTTTGGGCAATGCAAATCCCGATAAGCAGGTAGAAAACGACTAAATTCTGTAGTTTTGCAGCAATGAAAGATACGATCCTATCCCTTTGCCCTGGCCCCTGGACGGCCTACGAACTGATCGATACAGGTGGCTTCGAGAAGCTGGAGCGCTTTGGCAAGTTTATCCTTAGCCGACCTGAACCACAGGCAATTTGGGACAAGTCACTTCCCGAAGCGGAATGGAAAAAGCTAGCGCACGCCCATTTTGCGAAGGAAAAAAATAACCCCGAAAAAGGGCAATGGCAGCAGCTGAAGCCTATGCCTGCCCATTGGCAGTTGCCTTATGAGAATGCAGATGGACTCAAATTGACCCTCAATCTCTCCCAAACCTCTTTCAAACACATTGGTGTATTTCCAGAGCAAGCAGTCAACTGGGATTATTTGTACCGCAAGTTTAAGGCATTTCCTCAGCCCAAACCCAAAGTCCTCAACCTATTTGGCTACACCGGAGCGGCTAGTGTGGCTGCCAGAGCTGCAGGTGCGGAGGTATCCCACCTGGATTCGGTGAAGCAGGTAGTCACCTGGACCAAGCACAACATGGAGTCCTCTGGCCTTGATGGCATCCGCTGGATCGTGGACGATGCCATGAAATTTATCAAACGCGAAGCACGCAGAGGGAATGTGTACCAGGCCATCATTCTGGATCCGCCAGCCTACGGAAGAGGTCCTGAGGGGGAAAAATGGATCCTAGAAGAGCAGATTAATGAGCTCCTCAAGACTTGCAAGGAGATTCTGGACCCCAAAGACCACCTCCTATTGCTCAACATGTATTCGTTGAGTTTCTCCTCGATCATCGCCGCCAACCTGATTCAATCCAACTTTGGAGCAGTGCAGCATGCTGAGCATGGGGAACTTTACCTGCAAGAAACGCAAGGAAAAAAACTTCCTCTGGGAATTTTCTACCGGTTTTCAAGTTTTTGACCCTAATTCAAAAATGAATAACCGCAACCTATTTTTGGCTCATTTAGCGCAAACCACGGATTTTCCCCTCGCGATCGAGGTGGTCAAAGCCGAAGGGGTCTACCTCTACGGTCCCAATGGAGAGCGCTACCTAGACCTCATCTCGGGAATAGGTGTGAGCAACGTAGGCCACCGCCACCCCAAAGTCACCGCAGCGATCCACCAGCAAGTAGATACCTACCTCCACCTGATGGTCTATGGGGAATACATCCAATCCCCACAGACGCTATTGGCAAAAGCCTTGGTGGACACCCTCCCCCCTTCGCTAGACAATGTCTATCTGGTCAATAGTGGTTCGGAAGCCATCGAAGGCGCGCTCAAACTCGCCAAGCGCTACACCAACCGCCGAGAACTCATCTCTTGCACAAATGCCTACCATGGGAGCAGCCAGGGAGCTTTGAGTGTGGGAGGAAATGAACTCTTTAAGCGAGCTTACCGTCCGCTCCTACCAGGGACGTCTCAAATCTTTTATGGGAGCTTTTCCGATTTGGAGAAAATCACCAGCGAAACCGCAGCGGTGGTCATCGAGACGATCCAAGGCGAGGCAGGTATCCGCGTGGCCTGTACGGCCTATTTCCAAGCGCTCAGAGCTCGCTGTACTGAAACGGGCACGTTATTGATTCTGGATGAGATTCAAGCAGGATTTGGGAGAACGGGCACGTTTTGGGCATTTGAACAGTTTGAAATCGTGCCAGACATTCTCGTATGCGCAAAAGGAATGGGAGGAGGCATGCCCATTGGGGCATTTATCGCCAACAAGGAGCTGATGGGGGTTTTCAAAAACAATCCGCTCCTTGGCCACATTACCACCTTTGGAGGACATCCCGTATCTGCTGCAGCCTCCCTATCCACCCTAAAGGTCCTTCAAGAGGAAAACTTGATCGAACAGGTAGCTGCAAAAGCTAGCTTATTCAGATCCCTCCTCATCCATCCGCAAATCAAGGCCGTCCGAAACCAAGGCTTGATGATGGCCCTGGAATTTGAATCCTTTGACGTACTCAAACCGATTATCGACCGAGCCATAAATTTGGGTGTAATCACGGATTGGTTCCTGTTCTGTGACGATAGCATGCGCATCGCTCCTCCACTGACCATTACCCCAGAGCAAATTCAGGAAGCCTGTACGCTGATCCTCCAAGCCATAGATGGAGATTAACCCAAGCAACCAAAAAATATACCCTCCACTTTTCCATTTTTTATCCTAATTTTCATCCTTTCCAAGACGCATTTCAACTTATGAAAACTACGCTACGCATTTTCGGCATCTTCTTATTTGTGGTTCTGGCAGCCCTTCTCGGTTTTATTTTCTGGAATAGTCCCCAATACGATGGAGAGGTGGAATTGACTGGATTGACCGAGGAAGTAGATATCCACTTCGACGACTATGGCGTACCGCATATCTATGCGCAAAATGAGACAGATGCCTACCGTGCTTTGGGCTATATCCATGCCCAGGAGCGTTTGTTTCAGTTGGAAATGATGCGCCGCGTCGGATCGGGTACCCTAGCCGAACTTCTAGGTCCTGATGTGGTCGAGATCGATCAATTTTTCCATACCCTAGGCATTCCCAAGCATGCCAAGGAAAGTACCAAATCCCTAGTTGCACAAGGCAATAGCCCTTGGAAAAGCGCTGCCGAAGCCTACATCGCTGGGGTCAATGAGTTTATCGAGCAAGGCAAACTCCCCGTGGAATACCAGCTTCTGGGAAGCAAGCCGCGTCCCTACACCTTGGATGACATGCATTCAGTCTTGGGCTACATGTCCTTTTCCTTTGCCATGAGCTTGAAAACAGACCCATTGGTAACCCAAATCGCACGCAAGTGGGGACCCGATTACCTAGCCTCCCTTGCGGTACAGACCCTACCCACGCACCACGTCATTCCTGTCAATTATCCTGATTCTTTAGTTGCAGGTGCCAGTGCAGTTAACTCCAAGCTTACCGCTTTATTGGATAAACTTCCTGCCCCAATGCTCGAAGGTTCCAATGCCTGGGTGATCTCCGGGACCCGCACCAAGTCTGGCAAGGTCCTTTTTGCCAACGATACGCACATCGGTTTTTCCTCTCCCTCTGTTTGGTTTGAAGCCCATATCGAATACCCAGGATACAGCTTTTATGGCAACCACCTTGCGGGCATTCCTTTTGGCCTAGTCGGCCATAGTCGCCACCACAGCGTGGGCTTGACCATGTTTGAAAACGATGACCAGGACTTTTTTGAAGAAAAATTGAATCCTGCCAATCCAAATGAAATTCTGGTTGGCGACTCTATTTATCCAATTACCACACGAACTGAAGTAATTCAAGTCAAAGGACAGGAACCAATTACCTTCCAAATCAAAGAAACGATTCACGGACCGGTAATCAACTCCGTGGTCAAGGAAATTCAAGCGATGACTTCCAACCCAGTGTCCTCCTGGTGGGTGTACTTACACGAGCCTACACGTGCCCTCGAGGCCGTTTACCAAATCAATCACGCCTCCACCATGCAGGATGTAGCAAACGCAGCATCCCTCATCCATGCCCCAGGACTCAACATCATGTACGGGGATAGTCTAGGGAACATTGCCTGGTGGGCAGCAGCGAAGCTTCCCATCCGAGGAGCAGCTGTGCATCCCACAATTTTTGCGGATGGTTCAGATCCCGCAGCACAACCACAAGGATGGTATCCATTCACAGAAAATCCGCAAAGCATCAATCCTGAATCTGGATTTGTGGCCTCGGCCAACAATCAGCCAGACTCCACCCGATCCGGAATCTTCTTTCCGGGGTACTACTACCCTGGTGAGCGCTGGAACCGAATTGCCAAGACGGTGACTTCCAAAAAAGACTGGACCCAAGAATCCCTTGAAGACCTGCAACTGGAAACAATCAATGAAAAATCGGTTCAAAATGCAGACTTCCTGCTCAAACAAATCAGCCAAGGGAACTTTGAAAAATACGAGGACATCCTAACCGAGCTTTCGGAATGGAAAGGAGACCATGACTTGAACCATACCGCACCTACCCTCTACTACAAGTGGCTTTACCACACCCTCCGCTTAGCCATGGAAGACGAAATCGGTAAAGATGGCTTTGAAAGCTACCTCCAAACTTTCGTCATGATCGGCAGCACCTCCCACTTTTTTACCCACGAGCAGAACAAGTGGTGGGATAAGAAAAATACGAGCACCAAAGAAACCCGAGCAGAGATCGTGGCTGAAGCACTTCGTATGAGTTTGGATGAACTATCCCAGCAATTTGGAGAGGATCAAGGCGATTGGAAATGGAAAAAAGCAATTAAGGTAGAGCACCCTCACCCGCTAGGTGCCAAGAAGCCTTTGGATAAGCTGTTCAACGTGCGTACCGAAGCCGTTGAAGCGAATGAGGAAGCTGTCAACAAGTTGGCCTTCAAATTGAATGGAACAGGGATCTACAAAGTGACTTCAGGACCTGCCATGCGTATTCTATTGGACTTTGAAAATGTAGAGGAATCTGTATCCGTATTGCCTACCGGTAACTCTGGGAATCGCTTCAGCAAGCACTATGCCGACCAGAAAGACCTTTATGTGGAAGGCAAGTACCGTCCACAGTTGATGAATAAGGAGGATATTCTTGATGAAGCGAAAGGAACGCTGAAGTTGATACCAAGGAAAAAGTACTAAGTACCAAGTACCAAGTACAAGGTACAAAGTAAAAATACGAGGTAAGAGATACCTGCCTTCCGCAGGCAGGCGAAATACGGTATTGAAATTAATGTCTAAAGTTGAAGTGGATGATTGTACGAATCCCTTATTTCACCGAGCTTGCCTGCCGCAGGTAGGCTTGTTCGGTCTATTTCCATAGTATTTCAACTGTATTTCATTTCGAAACTACTTGATACTATCTACTTGATACTTGATACTTTTATGACAAACAACATCACCAATCCGCACTACAACTCCCTCTGGAGCCAGTTTGGTGCTGCATTGGAAATGCTTTCAGAAAGTATTCAGACTTGCCCAAAGGATGTTTGGGAGGGTAACCAGGTATTTTCCTTTCAAACTTACCATACCCTATTTTTCCTCGACTACTACCTGAGCACCAACCCGGTTGGTTTTGCTCCTCCCTCCGAATTTTCGTATTCCGAGTTTGATGAGGAACCTGTAATCGTCATTTTTTCGCAAGAAATGCTGCTTACCTACTTGGCAGCCTGCCGGCAAAAGGCCCAAACGCTAATTTTAGGTTTGGATGAGCAGCTCGCTTCCCAGCGGTGGATAAATGAATCCAAAACCATGGATTATTCGATCTTCGAAATCCTCCTCTACAACCTGCGGCACGTGCAGCACCATGTGGGACAACTCAACCTCCTCCTCCGGCAACACATCGACCATGCCCCCGAGTGGATCGAAAAAGCAAGCAGGTAAAACATTTGGTGGGTAGAGGAGTTTTTTAAAGTACAATGTACCAAGTACCAGGTACAATGTACCTTCCAAATACAGGATGGATTCAAAATGAATGAGCAGAATTACCCTGCTGGCACAATCCCATACTTGGTACTTTGTACTTGGTACATGGTACAAACTATTCGCTAATTATCTATGAAAAATAAATCCTATCCTATCCAAAAAACCGAAGAAGAATGGCAGGAACAACTGGATCCTTTGTCCTACCAGGTCTTGCGGCAAAAAGGAACTGAAAGACCCTTTACTGGTGCCTATACGCTCAATAAGGAAACAGGCATCTACTCCTGCAAAGGCTGTGGAAGCCCAATTTTTCACTCCGACTTCAAATACGACAGCGGCTGCGGTTGGCCTAGCTTTACCCATCCTATCAAAGAAGAGGCCATAGAAGTGCACATGGACTACAGCCACTTCATGATTCGAGAAGAGATCCTTTGTGCTTCCTGTGGAGGACACCTGGGCCACCGATTCCCCGATGGACCATCGGATAAAGGCGGCATCCGATACTGCATCAATTCGGTGAGTATGGAGTTTGAAAAGTAGTACATTGTACAAAGTACCAAGTACTAGGTACAAAGTAGGAAATACGAGGTACCCGCCACGGCGGGCAGGCGAAATACGGAATTGAAAATATCGTATGCCGAATTTCGATTTTTGAATGAAGAAGACTACAACCATCCAATTACTTGAATCCCCAACTTGGTACTTCGTACTTAGTACTTGGTACAACCCTCTTGATACTAACTACTTGATACTTGATACTTTTTCCTAACAACTTGCATTTCCCCAATACCACCCTATCTTTGCATCGAAATGAAATCAAACGCAGCAATTCTTACTTTTTCTCTGCCAGCACAGGTGCACCACCTGCTGCATCATTTCCATCATTCCTCTTGAGAGGAAGATAATTACACCCACCCCGGTGCGGCTGATGATCGAGATTCGGCCATGCACCACCCCTTCATTCAATTAGTTTCGAATTCATTCAAATCTCCTTATGGAACAGATTGTTCGCATTGCCGTTCAAAAAAGTGGCCGCCTTTCCGATGATTCATTGAGCCTCATCAAAGAGTGTGGCATTAAATTTTACAATGGAACGGGGAAACTCAAGTCCACTTCCACCAATTTTCCCGTTGAGTTCCTTTTTCTCCGAGACGATGACATCCCTGGCTATGTAGCTGACGGAGTGGCTGACCTAGGGATTGTAGGTCAAAATGAGGTTGCTGAAAAAGACAAAGAAGTAGTCTTACTCAAGAAGCTAGGCTTCTCCAAATGCCGCCTCGCACTTGCCATTCCGAAAGGCACTCCCTACGAAGGTCTTGAGTATTTTGAGGGAAAAAGCATCGCTACTTCCTACCCAAAAATCCTGAAGAACTACCTCGATACCCATCAAATCAAAGCGGATATTCACGAAATCAGTGGCTCTGTGGAGATCGCCCCTAGCATTGGCTTGGCCGAGGGCATCTGTGACATTGTTAGCTCAGGCTCCACACTAATGATGAACGGATTGAAGGAGGTCGAGGGAATTTTCAACTCCGAAGCGGTACTTATTGCACACCCCCAATTGAGCGACTGGAAAAAAAGCATCGTAGACAAGCTTCTTTTCCGCATCAATGCCGTACAAACGGGCAAAAGCAACAAATACGTGCTCATGAATGTTCCCAATGCTGCACTGCCCAAGATCATCTCCCTGATTCCAGGCATGCGCAGCCCTACCATCTTACCGCTCGCCGAAGAAGGTTGGTCCTCGGTACATTCGGTGCTCAGCGAAGATCAGTTTTGGGAAAACATGGATGAACTCCGTGCCGCTGGTGCCGAGGGAATCCTTGTGGTCCCAATCGAAAAAATGGTGATTTAACCAAAAGCTAGACTTTACCTATGAAACTGCTCGTCAACCCCAGCCCCGAAAAATGGCAAAAGCACCTGGCTCGTCCAGCCATGCAAACCAAAAAAATAAATCAAATCGTCAAGCCGATCTTCGAGAAAGTAAAGAAAAGCGGAGACAAGGCCTTGAAAAAATTTGCCAAGGAATTTGATCAAGTTCGCTTGGATAGCCTTCTAGTGAGCGCTGAGGAAATTCAGGCCGCGATTCCATTGGTGCCCGAGGACTTGAAGAAAGCCATTGCCCAGGCCAAGTCTAACATTGAAAAATTTCACGCAGCACAGGCAAGCCCAGAGCTAATTATCGAGGTGATGCCTGGGGTGACCTGCAGCAGAAAAAGTGTGCCCATACAACGCGTAGGCTTGTACATTCCTGGAGGAACTGCCCCCCTTTTTAGTACGGTTCTGATGCTCGGAGTGCCTGCCCAACTCGCAGGATGCAAGGAAATAGTACTCTGCAGCCCTACCAACCGGGAAGGAGCCATTCACCCAGCAATTCTCTACACTGCCCAGTTGATCGGAATTACCAAAATAATCAAAGTGGGAGGTGCACAAGCCATCGCGGCGTTAACTTTTGGAACGGAGTCGGTGCCCCAAGTAGATAAGATCTTTGGGCCTGGCAACCAATACGTGACCGCCGCCAAGCAAATGGCTACCAAATTCGGTCTGGCCATCGACATGCCTGCAGGACCTTCCGAAGTACTGGTCTACGCAGACGAAACATCCATCCCGGCCTTCGTAGCTGCCGATCTCCTTTCTCAAGCTGAGCATGGGGTCGACTCCCAAGTGGTGCTGGTAAGCCCTTCGGAGGATTTTGCCAAAAAGGTCTTGGCCGAAATCACCCTTCAACTGGAAAGTCTTCCCCGCAAGGATATCGCTTCCAAAGCCCTATCCAACTCCTGCGCAGTCATTCTGGAGGATCAGTCCACAGCCATTGAACTGATCAACGATTATGCTCCGGAGCACCTGATCCTTGCTGTAGCCAAAGAGGAAGAGGTTCTCAGCCAAATCTACAATGCGGGTTCGGTCTTTATTGGCAACTTCACCCCAGAAGCCGCAGGAGACTACGCCTCCGGGACCAACCATACGCTTCCCACCTACGGCTATGCCCGAAACTACAGTGGCGTTTCACTCGACAGCTTTGTGAAAAAGATAACCTATCAAAAGATCACGCCCAAAGGGCTCAAAGCCCTCGGCCCTGCCGTAGAAATTATGGCAGAAAACGAGCAGTTGCACGCGCACAAAAATGCAGTCACCCTCCGCCTCAACTCCCTCAAAACCAAGAAAAAATGAAGGTTGACCTAGCTTCCCTCCTACGTCCTCACCTGCTTACCCTGAAGCCCTATACCTCAGCCCGAGACGAATACAGTGGTTCGGAAGGGGTGTTTTTGGATGCGAACGAAAATCCCTTTGGATCCATCACCCAGGCAAATTACAATCGCTACCCAGATCCTTACCAAAGTGCCTTGAAATCAGAAATCGCACAAATCAAGGGCTGTGCACCTACTCAGATTTTTCTGGGAAATGGGTCTGATGAGGCCATTGACCTGCTATTTCGAGCGTTTTGCAACCCAGGCAAGGACAATGTCATCCTCCTTCCTCCCACTTACGGCATGTACGGGGTGAGCGCCTCCATCAATAATGTGGAGATAAGAAACGTAGCCCTTACGCCGGACTTTCAGTTGCAGCCCGAAAAAATCCTCGCCGCTGCAGATACACAGACCAAGATTCTATTCATCTGCTCTCCCAATAATCCATCGGGCAATGCAGCGAAGCGGGAGGACATCCAGTACCTGCTGGAGAATTTTTCAGGGATTGTGGTGGTAGACGAAGCCTACATCGACTTTAGTTCGGAACCCAGTTTGATCCACGAACTGGACCAGTACCCCAACTTGCTAGTGATGCAAACTTTCTCCAAAGCCTGGGGATTGGCTTCCCTTCGGTTGGGAATGGCCTTTGCGAGTCCCGAGCTGATCGCAATTCTCAATCAAATCAAACCTCCCTACAACATTTCGGGATTGACTCAGGAAACTGTCCTTGCGGCACTTCCAAACAAAGGAAAGGTGGAGGAGTTGATCCAGAAAATTAAAGAAGAGCGTACCTTCCTGAAGCAAGAACTTGAAAAGCTTCCGGCTGTGCTGAAAATCCACCCCTCGGATGCCAACTTCTTGCTGGTCCAAGTTCCCGATGCCAATCGCTTCTACGAAGGCTTGATCGAGGAAAAAGTAATCGTACGCAACCGCTCCACCGTTTTGCACTGCGAAGGATGCCTCCGAATTACAGTAGGTACACAAGACGAAACACTCGCCTTGCTCCAGGCTTTCAAAAAAATAGCTACGTATTGACCCTGATTCAAAAATCCAAGTTATAGAACCTATTCCTCCTAGTTCCATGAAAAAGAAAGTATTGTTTATAGATCGTGACGGGACCCTCATCAAAGAGCCACCTACTGATTTTCAAGTTGACAGCTTGGAGAAACTCGAGTTTATCCCCAAAGCCATCTCCAACCTCCGCAAGATTGCAGAGGAATGTGACTATGAACTCGTTTTGGTGAGCAACCAAGATGGATTGGGAACCGATTCCTTCCCAGAAAAGGATTTTTGGCCAGCCCAATACAAAATGCTGAAGACGCTAGAGCAGGAAAATGTACACTTTGCGGCCATTCACATCGACCGCAGCTTCGAGCACGAGCAAGCCCCCACTCGCAAGCCGAGAACAGGCATGCTCACTTCCTATTTTTCGGAAGACTACGACCTCAGCCAATCCTTTGTCATAGGTGATCGAGCTACCGATGTGCAACTCGCACAAAATTTGGGTTCCAAATCCATTTTCTTCGGTGAAGCACATCCCGAGGCGAGCTTTTGCAGCCAAGATTGGGATGAAATCTACAATTTCCTCAAACTTCCTCCACGGAAAGCCACCGTACACCGAAAAACTTCTGAAACAGACATTTCCATCGAATTGAACTTGGATGGTTCAGGAGCATGCTCCATCTCTACAGGACTCCATTTCTTCGACCACATGCTCGAGCAGTTGGGCAAGCACGGAAGCACAGACCTTTCCATTCAAGTAAAGGGTGACCTCCACATCGACGAGCACCACACCATCGAAGACACCGCGCTTGCCTTGGGAGAAGCATACTCCAAGGCTTTGGGTGACAAAAAAGGAATTTACCGCTATGGATTTCTCCTACCGATGGACGATGCCTTGGCACAGGTAGCGATCGATTTTGGAGGGCGACCTTGGTGTGTTTGGGAGGCAAGCTTTACCCGGGAAAAAGTGGGCGACATGCCTACAGAACTGTTTTTCCACTTCTTCAAATCCTTCTCGGACGCAGCCAAATGCAACCTGAATATCCTGATTACTGGGGATAACGAACACCACAAGATCGAGGCGACATTCAAAGGGCTAGCCCGAGCCATCAAAATGGCCGTGCAGCGGGATCCCAGGAATTTAAATCAATTGCCCAGTACCAAAGGGGTGCTTTGATGTGAATCGAGGCAAGAATCTCCTACTCAAGAGTCACGAAAAAAATGGGAAGACATGTCGCTCCTCTGGAGCTCTGGAGAATGTATTTAAGGGTTTCTATTTATATAATGCTCCTCCGGAGCATGTTCAAATTTGCTTTTTTATGCGATTTCAGAGAGAAAATTCTTGCTCCGGAGGAGCAACATGTTAATAGAAATAAAATTTAGAATAGTTCGCTCGCTCCAGAGGAGCGAAATAGAATTAAAAATATTTCGCTTCGACATACGGGATAATATTTTAATGGAAAAACCGGATTAACCGATAGGCCTTGCTCCGGAGGAGCAATATGTTAATAGAAATAGAATTTAGAAAAGTTAGCTCGCTCCAGAGGAGCGATATGGAAAATGCGTGAATTCGAATGTGATTTTAAGCCGCCAATTCAAATTGCCGAATTTACTCTACCCAATCAAAAAGATATTTCTCATCAAATTTGACATTAAATTTCTCCAATAATTCAATGTATTCCTCTTTGAAAGATTTTCTTTGATGATGTAACTCTTGGTTATTGATGTATTGAATCACATGATCCAATTGTGATTGGCCATAGGAAAAAGCACCATATCCCTCTTGCCAATTAAATCTCCCTTTAACAAATCCCCTTGAATTAATCCATTTGGAGGAATTGGTTTTAACTGAATTTACTAGCTCAGAGGCCATACAATTGGGCCTTAAACTGATCAAGATGTGAATATGATCGGGCATTCCTCCAATTGCATATACTTTCTGATCCCTTCCTTTTATAATTCCTGATACATATTTGAAGAGTTCCTCACGCCAAACTTTATGGATGATGTTTTGCCTTCCCTTAACAGAGAATACAAGGTGGATATAGATTTGAGAAAAAGTGTCTGCCATGTTGAAAAAAATATTTTAAAAAAATGTATTTAATGTGTTTTTACGGGAAAAGTTGAAAATTGGATGAGTTTAGAAACCAGAATTAAAAAGTTCATTTTAATCACTCCTCCGGAGCATTCTTGTAAACCCTATTTTTAATAATTAAAAAGGGCTTATTCCTAATTTCTTGCCTTTGGATTAACTACCAAATAGCGCACCTCCGGAGCGCACCTGACAATATTTTATTGTTTTTCTATTAACATAATGCCCTTCTAGGGCATTAAAAAATACGGTACTTCAAAAATAAAGCGTTTGCATCCTTTAATTCAAAAAACCGATTGCAGCGGTCCCTACCTCGCAGAATTACGGGGCAATTTGCAACCATCAAGACTTAATCAATTTGGATGCATTGCTCCAGAGGAAGTTTATCCCGCAGAATTGCGGGACAATATGTCAATAGAGAGAAGATCACGATGACCAACGCGCTCCGGAGGTGCGCAACAAAAGAAGAAACATATTCTTCGCAATTCTGCTTCATAAACTTCCCTTGAAGCTTAGCAGGCCCTTTTAGAATTTATAAAAATCAAAACTCTTTTAGTTCCCCAATAACCGTTTACTCAGTGCAGATTTGTAATTGGGAATGGCCTTTTCGGATAAGCCCAAAAAGAGGTAGGGCTCAATCAATTCCAGTTCCATCAGGTGAAATACCCCATCAATCTCCACCCCATCCACTCGGGCATAGAGCGTGTTTTTTGCATAGCGATCCACTAATGCCTGCGCGGAAGACAGCATGGCATCACTAGGATTTAGCGTTTGGATAGTTCCTCCGTAATAATGCTGCACACGAAAATCTGCCGCGGCAGGTGACTTAAGTACCGCATGAGAGAATTTTTCATTGAAAAAAATCAGGGAATACTCCCCAACCTTCACAATTTCCTCAATGTAAGGTTGTACCAAAAAATCTTCCTCTTGCAGCAAGTCCCCTATTTTTTTCTCTAAACCCTCCCCAGCACCACGCGCTAATTTCAGCGTATTCTTTGCTCCCCCACTGACCAATGGCTTCACCACTAAGGTGTCAGCGCCTAACTCGGTATACAGTGGATCCAGGGCCAATCTTCTACCCTTGGGAAGAATTTTACCAGCGATACAAGGAAATCCCTGGGATTCGATTTCCATCAGGTAGGTTTTGGAGGAGTTCCAACGCAGCGTAGGCACCTCATTCAACACCTGCACACCCAATGCCTCCAACTTGTCCAGCCAAACCAAAAACTCAGGGTAAAAATCAAAATAGTCCCAAGTCGACTTGATCAAGACATGGGTAAAGGAAGACCAATCCACCTCGGGGGCAGACCAAGGATGGATCTGATGCGCAATCCCCATCTCGGTCAAGAGAGCGGACAACAAGGCATCTTCATCAATGGTATTGGCATCGTAGGCTCCTGTGGAGTAGTAACTGGCTATGGCGACGTGGAGTGACATGCTTTTTTTCTGCAAAACTAGCATTTCCTTTTTTTAAAGCCGGCTGTTCGTGGAAAATCCAAGTGAAACCTTATTTTTGGAGATTGAACCTGCAATGAGCCACCGTAAACTTGTCATCGTCCCCACCTACAATGAGCTGGAAAATATCAGCGACATGGTGCGTACCGTGATGGAGTTGGAAGGAAATTTTGAGCTCTTGGTGATTGACGATGGTTCTCCAGATGGCACCGCCTCGGTAGTCAAATCCCTACAAAACGCCTATGAAGGCCGTTTGCACCTGATGGAGCGAGCAGGCAAACAGGGCCTAGGAACTGCTTACATCGCGGGTTTCCGCTGGGCTTTGGCCTCCAACTACGATTTTATTTTTGAGATGGATTGTGATTTTTCCCACGATCCCAAAGACCTGATCCGCCTTTACGAAGCCATCAAAACCCGAGACTACGATTTGGCCATTGGCTCCAGATACATCACCGGGGTCAATGTGGTCAATTGGCCCATGGGCAGGGTGCTCATGTCCTATTTTGCGAGCAAATACGTAAACTTCATCACCGGCCTACCTATCCAAGATGCTACTGCAGGATTCAAGTGCTACCACCGCAGCGTACTGGAAGGAATTGCATTAGACAAAATCAAATTTATTGGATACGCCTTCCAAATCGAGATGAAGTTTACCACCTGGAAACTGGGTTTCAAACTCGTGGAGGTACCCATCATCTTCACCGACCGCACGCGTGGGCAATCGAAGATGAGCCCGAAAATTTTTAGAGAAGCGGTTTTGGGTGTAATTTGGATGAAGCTGAAAAGTATTTTTTCTCCGTACCGATTAGTCAAACCGAATTGATTTGATTGGATCCACCCGTGAAATAATCCGAACCGGGATCCACAGCACCAAAGCCGTCAACACCGTCACCCCAAGATTAAGTAGGAGAAATGCCGTCCAATTCCAATCAATGGGCACATAACTCATGTAGTAGCTCACCGGGTCCAAAGGGATAAGTTGAAAGTAGGTTTGCAATGCCCCAAGCACCAAAGCAAAGGCATTTCCGTAAAGCAGCCCTTTCCCAAGAATATGGATGCCATTCCAGAAAAACAGGGATCGAATCTGGGAGTTTTTAGCCCCCATTGCCTTCAACAAACCAATCATCTGCGTTCGTTCCATGATCAGGAGAAACAGAATCGCTCCCATATTGAAAATCGCCACAAAGCCAATCAAAGAGATAAACACGATCACGTTGGTGTCGAGCAATTTCAACCAATCAAAAATATCCAAGAACCGCTCCCGGCTATCCAGCAAGCGAAGATCGTAATCCAGTTCGTCCTCCAGTAAGGGTGCATACACATCCAGTTGCTCCGGGTCGGCGACATGCAATTCAAATCCACCTACTTGATCGCTAGTCCATCCATTCAAATTTCGGATGGTCTGCAGCTCCCCAAGGACCATCTGCTCGTCAAAATTTTCGAGGTAGGTTTCAAAAATACCCACTACGGCTACCCGACGGAATCGAGGTGGCTGCTGCACAAAGTAGAGGGTCACCTTATCCCCAACACGGATTTGCAACTTGTTGGCCACCTGCTTGGAGAGCAGAATTTCATTGCTGACCCCAGAATCAGGAAGATGCATCATCCTTCCCTCCACTAGGTATTGCGCAAAGCCCAAACTGTCAAAATCTTTTTCCACTCCCTTGAGTAGGACACCCTCCACTTCGGCTGACCCTTTCAGCAAGGCCGCCTTGTGTGCATAGGATTGGATTTTGGTCAGAAAAGGAAATTGATCCCTTTTTTGAAAAAATTCAGCATTCAAGGAAAAAGGTTGCTCCTCAAATGCAGTACTCATTTGGAACTTTTGCACCTGAAAGTGACCAGTAAACCCATACACCCGGCTAGAAACCGTTTTTTGGAATCCGCCCAGCACCATGATGGAAAGGATGGCTACACCCAAGCCCACCGCCAAGCTCGCCACCGCAATGCGGTGGATGATTCCAGAAAAGCCACCGGCATGCTGAAAACTGATTCTTTTGGCTAGGAAATAGGAAAGGTTCAACGGACTGGGTTAAATTTGTTAGCAACTCCCCGCAAATTAGCATGAAGCAAGCGAAAAATTTACCCTTAGGCTACATTTTGACCATTTGCCTGATTTTGGCCAGCAGCGTAGCAGGATATGCGCAAGAAATCCGAGTTGGTGCCGAGCAAGCCCAAATCTACTTGCCCCTCCTCCAAGGAAAAAAAGTAGGGGTAGTAGGCAACCAAACCAGCATCCTTCCCAATTCCAAGCAGCAGCATCTGGTAGATTTTCTCTTGGAAAATAAAATTGAGGTAGTAAAAGTATTCGTACCCGAACATGGATTCCGGGGTACTGCGGATGCAGGAGAAAAAGTCAACAATTCGATCGACTCCAAAACTGGCCTGCCCATCGTCTCCTTGTATGGCACCAACAAAAAGCCAAGTCCAGAGCAGCTCAAAGACCTGGATGTGCTTGTCTTAGACTTACAAGATGTGGGCGTGCGATTTTTTACCTACATCAGCACGCTACACTACGTGATGGAAGCCAGCGCAGAAGAAGGGAAGTCCCTGATTGTACTTGATCGGCCCAACCCCAATGGCAACTATGTGGATGGTCCCATGCTGAAAAAAGGCTTCGAATCCTTTGTGGGCATGCACCCCATCCCCATTGTCCATGGGCTCAGCATAGGCGAACTTGCGCAGATGATCAACGGGGAAAAATGGCTAAAGGGAGGCCTAAAAGCCAAGCTTACCGTCGTTCCGGTGGCGAATTGGACCCACACTACCCCTTACGAACTCCCAGTGAAGCCCTCCCCCAACTTGCCCAACCCACTTTCCATCCGTCTTTACCCTAGCACCTGCCTTTTTGAAGGAACAGTAGTTTCCCTAGGTCGTGGAACCTACTTTCCTTTCCAAGTCTATGGCTACCCAGCAGCAACCTTTGGAGACTTCACCTTTACTCCAGTATCCATAGACGGCATGTCCAAAACCCCTCCGCATCAAGACAAGCTATGTTATGGTAGAGACCTTCGTACTGAATCCCTTGCGCAACCATTTACTTTAAGTTACCTCCTGGAAGCCTACGGACGCTCTGGAATGAAGGAGAAATTCTTCAATTCCTATTTCAATACCTTGGTGGGTACGGACGAACTCAAAAAGCAAATCTTAGCAGGAAAAACAGAGTCAGAAATTCGTGAAACCTGGCAGCAGGGGCTCACAGACTATGCCCAACTGCGAAAAAAATACCTGCTCTACCCATAAAATACTAGATTAACCCAAATCGCTCTTCATGCAACTACCTCCTATAAACCGCTCCTTACGCATCATTTACATGGGCACCCCAGAATTTGCGGTGCCTGCCTTGGAAAACTTGGTTGCCGAGGGCTGGAATGTAGTGGCCGTCATCACTGCTCCAGACAAGCCCCAAGGTCGAGGCCAAAAGCTGGTGGGCTCTCCAGTCAAAGAAGCAGCCGAAACCTTAGGTATCCCGGTGTTACAGCCGACAAACCTCAAGGATGCGGATTTCCAACAGGAATTGAAGGCGCTAGCAGCTGACCTGCAAATTGTAGTAGCCTTCCGAATGCTTCCCGAAGCCGTTTGGAACATGCCTCCACTCGGAACCTTCAACCTTCATGCTTCTCTCCTACCCAATTACCGAGGTGCTGCCCCGATCAACTGGGCGCTCATCCACGGGGAAAAAGAAACGGGGGTGACCACATTTTTCCTACAACATGAAATTGATACCGGAAATATCCTTTTCCAAGAGAAAGTAGCCATCCTTCCCAAGGACAACCTAGGTAGCCTCTACGAAAAATTGATGTCACTTGGCGCCGATTTGGTCCTAAAGACGGTGGATGCCATTGCCTCACATACCATTCAACCCCAGCCTCAAGACGAAAGTCAGGCCCTCCGTACCGCACCAAAAATCTTTAAGGAAACCGGCAAGGTTGACTGGACTAATTCGGCCACTGCGATTCACAACCTGATTCGGGGTCTTTCGCCCTACCCAGGTGCATGGACGGAACTGCAAGGCAAAACCTGTAAGCTCTTTTCTTCCCATCCAAACGATCAGAACCTGCCGGGAAAAGCTCCGGGAGATTGGGAGAGTGATTTCAAAACCTACCTTAATTTTCAATGTGGAAAAGGACACCTCACGATTCTCGATTTACAATTGGAAGGAAAAAAGCGCATGAAAGTGGATGAGCTGCTTCGCGGCTGGAAAGGATAAAATCAGCCCCAAAGCCCATTGATTACTTTTTTGAACCCAAAAATTAAAACTGAATTTAGTTGAATAAAACACCTGCCTATTTTTCGAGTTTCCCCTACAGAGAACTTCAATAAAGCAGGTAACTTACTCCTCAAATCCATTCTCGTGAAAATTATACTTCTTGTAGCAAAGGCAAGCAATCATGTCATCGGCAAAGACAACCAGCTCATCTGGAAGTTGTCCGCTGACTTGAGGCGATTCAAACACCTCACCACAGGCCATTACCTCCTAATGGGAAGAAAGACCTTTGAATCCCTAGGCAGGCCCCTACCCAACCGCACCCACCTGATCATCACGCGTAACCCTGCTTTTGTAGCTCCCGAGGGGCACCATGCCTTCCATTCGGTCGAAGAAGCCATTATTTTTTGCACCAAGCTTCAACTAGACAAAGTATTTGTTATCGGGGGTGGGGAAATCTACAAAGAGGCCTTACCACTCTGCGATATCCTAGAAATCACCGAAGTAGCCGCAATCCCGGAGGGAGACACCTTCTTTCCCGAACTCGATTTCTCAATTTGGAAGGAAAAGGAACGAGAAGAGTTTTCTGCCGATGAGACCAATGATTATCCCTACGCTTTTGTGACCTACGAAAAAAGATAAACCATGGCCAAACCCGTCATCTGGATCACAGGCGCCTCCTCTGGTATTGGAGAAGCCGCAGCACGAAAATTTTCAACCGAAGGATTTGCCCTCATTCTTTCTGCTCGGAATACGCAAGAACTTGAGCGCGTGAAAAACTCCTGTGCCTTTCCCGAGGATTGTCGGATTCTTCCCTTGGACCTTGCCTCCTTAGCTGACTTTCCAGAAAAAGTAGCGACGGCCATCTCCTTTTTTGGACAGGTGGACATGGTACTTCACAACGGAGGCATCAGCCAGCGCTCCTTGATCAAAGACACCTTGCTTGAAGTAGATCGACGTCTGATGGAAGTCAACTATTTTGGTACCGTCGCTTTGACCAAAGCCATCCTGCCTCATTTTCTAACGCGTAAAAAAGGCCAGTTTGGAGTTGTAACTTCCCTAGTAGGCAAGTTTGGTTCTCCTTTTCGTTCCTCCTATGCGGGTGCCAAACATGCCTTGCATGGATTTTTTGATACGCTTCGGGCCGAGCACCACCAGGATGGCATTTCGGTCACCTTGATCTGCCCTGGATTTATCCGCACGCAAGTTTCCATCAATGCCGTCACAGGTGATGGGACTCCACTTGGCGAAATGGACCAGGCTCAGGACCAAGGCATGTCTCCAGAGGCCTGCGCAAAACAGCTATACCGAGCTATGAAAGGCAAAAAGGAAGAAGTTTACATTGGCGGCAAGGAAACCTTGGCCGTATACCTCAAACGCTTCCTTCCCGGCTTATTCTCCAAAATTCTTCGCACAGCAAAAGTTAGATAAACCCAGATGCAAGCAGTTAAAGCAGAAATCATTGCCATCGGAGACGAGCTCCTGTACGGGCAAATTATGGACACCAATTCCCATTGGATCAGCCAGGAATTGGATGCCATAGGAGTACGGGTGGTCCGAAAAACCACCGTCGGAGACAACAGGACAGACATCCTAACCGCTTTTGAAGAGGCTTCCAAGCGAGCTGACCTGATCCTGATTACCGGAGGCCTTGGCCCCACCCAAGACGACCTCACCAAGCCCCTGCTTGCCGAGTACTTTGGTTGTGACATCGTCGAAGTCCCCGAAGCGGTAGCTGCGGTTTCCTCCTATTTCTTGCGTCGAGGTCGGGAAATGACTCCCCTCAATATCCTTCAGGGGCACCTCCCCACCTGCTGTACCTACGTGCCCAACCCGGTCGGTACAGCTCCAGGAATGTGGTTTGAGCAGAAAGGATGCTACTGGATGTCCATGCCCGGAGTGCCTCACGAGATGAAAAAACTCATGAAGGACTTTGTGCTACCCAAACTCCCACAAATCTTTGACTTGCCCGTCATCTACCACAAGCTGGTCAAAACAGCCGGCATCGGCGAATCTTGGTTGGCCGACCTGATCAAAGATTGGGAAAATGCATTGCCTCCACACATTCGTTTGGCCTATTTGCCCTCCCTAGGACATGTCAAATTGCGACTTACTGCCTTTGGCACCAACAAAGATCAGCTTCAGCAAGAAGTGGCCGCGCAGATCCAAGCTGTATTGCCACAGATCGAAAAGTATGTCTATGGCTACGACGAAGAAACCTTAGAAACTGCCATCGGCAAACTTTTGAAGAACGCAGGGAAAACTTTAGCTTTAGCTGAAAGTTGCTCGGGAGGATACGTCTCCCACCTGATCACCACCGTGCCTGGCAGCTCTGCTTACTTTCAAGGGTCGGTAGTTCCCTACCACAATGCCTTCAAGGAGCAACTCTTAGGGGTAAACTCCGAAACCCTTAGTACCCATGGAGCAGTGAGTGAGGAAACGGTTGCAGCCATGGCCAAGGGAGTTCGCGCGTTATTCCATGCAGACTATGGGCTTGCGAGTTCTGGGATTGCAGGGCCCGACGGGGGCACAGAAGACAAACCCGTTGGGACAGTATGGATTGCTTGTGCAGGTCCAGAGGGAGTGGAAACGAGAAAATTACAATTGACTCAGGACCGAATGCTCAACATTCAACTGACAGGAGTGGCGGTACTAAATTTATTCAGAACCTGTTTTCTCCCAAAGCACAAATAAAATTTTACAAAAAGGATTTGGGAAGCAGTTCAATAAAATTTAATTTTAAAACTTGAAAATAAACCCAATTAAATTACAAAGATCAACATGGCAAGTGTAGAAATGCTCATGCCCAAGATGGGCGAAAGTATCATTGAAGGCACCATCCTTACTTGGCTCAAGAAGGAAGGAGATTCCATTGAAGCAGATGAATCTGTGTTGGAAGTAGCTACCGACAAAGTAGATACTGAAGTTCCTGCCACGCATGGGGGTATTTTAACCAAGATTTTAGCCAAAGAAGGCGATGTGGTGGCTGTTGGCACTGCCATTGCCATCATCGAAATCAATGCAGAGGCATCCAACGATGCTCCTGCGGCACCTTCCACACCCAAAGCAGATCTGGTACAAGCAGCGCCAGCTTTGACTGCTAGCCTAGTGGCTACTGCTGAACCAACACACCAAGAATCAACCGCAGACGGAAGATTCTATTCTCCCCTAGTCCGAAGCATTGCAAAAGAAGAGGGGATTTCAGCGGACGAACTTTCGCGCATCCCGGGTTCGGGTGCTGAAGGCCGTGTGACCAAGCAAGACATGTTGGACTACCTTGCTTCCCGAAGCAACGGCAGTTTTAAAAAGACAGAAACTACCAAGACTCCTCCCTCAATCTCTCAGCCCAAAGCCGCACCAAGCTTGACGGGTGGTGATGAACTCATCGAAATGGACCGCATGCGCAAAATGATTGCGACACGCATGGTGGAATCCAAGCGTATTTCTGCGCACGTGACCTCATTCGTAGAAGCGGACATGACCAATATTGTCCTTTGGAGAGATAAAAACAAGGAAGCCTACAAAGCCAAGTATGGAGAAGGCATTACTTTTACTCCTTTCTTTATCGATGCAGTAGCCAAAGCCATTCGGGACTTCCCAATGATCAATATCTCGGTAGAAGGCGATCATATTCTAAAGAAGAAGGACATCAACATCGGCATGGCGGTCGCCTTGCCGTCTGGGAATCTGATTGTACCTGTAATCAAAAATGCCGACCAACTTACCATCGTCGGTTTATCCAAAAAGGTCAATGACCTAGCCAATCGTGCACGCAACAACAAGTTGACTGCTGACGATGTCACCGGCGGCACCTATACGGTATCGAATGTGGGTTCCTTCGGGAATATCATGGGTACCCCCATCATCCCACAGCCGCAGGTTGCCATTTTGGCCATCGGCGCCATCGTCAAAAAACCAGCAGTCGTGGAAACGCCTACGGGAGATGTGATCGCGATCCGACACAAAATGTTCCTTTCCCACTCCTACGACCACCGCGTGGTAGATGGATCGCTGGGAGGCATGTTTGTACGACGTGTAGCGGATTACTTGGAAGAGTTTGATTTGGAAACGGCTTTATAAATTGAATAGAAGCGAGAGCCGAGATACCTGTCTGCCGACAGGCAGGCAAGAAACAAGACATATTCCTTGTAAAACGAGACTCGAATGATTCTCAAACTCCCTTCCTACATCAACTTACGACACTCAGCATTTCCCATTAATTAAAATCCCTCAAGGAGTGAAATCACTTATTGGGGGATTTTTAGTTTGTAATTAGCCACTTTTACAACCGTGAACAAGGAAGAAAAAGTTGAAGTTCAATTAAATGGGCTGTCAACCGTGGACTGTTAACTGTTAGCGATCTATCTGTACTTAAACCTTCAACTTCTGGTAATAGTGCTCCAATTTGTCTGCAAGCACCGCCAAGCGTAGGGGTTTGGTCAGGTAATCGTTCATGCC
>CANGZP010000029.1 GCA_947458475.1 Cyclobacteriaceae bacterium
CAGCGACCTACTGATTATCCCACACTAGAAAAACTCAACTAGCTTAATCTTCAGAATTAAAAACAAAAAAGGAGCTACATTTCTGTAACTCCTTTATTCATTATGAGCCCTCCCGCAATTCTGCGGGACAGGCCTGCCTATCGAACCGTCAACCTACTGAATAACTCGACCAGCTTATGCTAGAGAATTTACCACAAAAAAAGGAGCTACATTTCTGTAACTCCTTTATTCATTATGAGCCCCTTGCCGGGATCGAACCAGCGACCTACTGATTACAAGTCAGTTGCTCTACCAGCTGAGCTAAAGAGGCCTACCTAAATGGTGCTGCAAATATAGAAGGATTGACCTATTCGACCAAAAGCACTCCCACTATTTTTTAAGAATCTCGCTATCTTGCAGATAGTGAGGACCTAAAAATTAAAACTCTTTCAGAATCGTCAGCTTTTTCTTCAGCTTATCAATCTCCTCCTCGGCCTTCTGAATTTTTACATCAAACTGCTCTCTTAACTTGTCTGCTGTCTTGGAAGCAGCAAAGAAGTCCAGATTATTTCTCCACAAAGTAATGCTATTTTCAAGGTCGGTAATCTGCTTTCTGATGCCGTGCTCCTTCTTGTTTAGCGTCTTCACCGAATTTGGATCAGCCTGCAAACGGTTTAGGTTAAGCCTGAACAAGTAATCTTCTTTATCCCCACCCTTCGCACCAAGCTTTCCTAAATAGGCATCCACTGCATCTTTAAACTTAGCCTGGATCTCCTTGATGTTTTTGCGTGGCACAAATCCAATCGCATTGAAATCGGACACCAAAGTACTCAATTGAGATTCCTCAAGGCCTTCACCCTTCTTGGTCAACTCCACAATCTGAGAGATGATCTCTAGCTTTTTGGTCAAATTTGCATCAAACTCAGTGTTTGAATCCTTGGTTGAATTTCTTCTGCTCTCAAAAAAGCGATCACATGCTTCCTTAAACTTTTTGTAAAGGGAATCTCTATTCTTTTCTGGTGTTGGCCCTAATTTCTTCCACTCCTGCTGCAATTTAACGAGCTGATTGGCTGTTGCTTGCCAGTTTGTATTTTCTTGCAACTCTTCGGCCTGCTTGATTAACTCCTCCGCTTTCTTCTGGTTGGCTGCACGAACCTCGTCCAATTCCTTGAAGAACAAATTCTTGTTGTGGAAGAATTGCTTAAACAAGGTCCAGAATGCCTTATTGATTTCCTTTCCAGATTCTTTAGGAATGGCACCAATTTTCTCCCAGGCTTTTTGAATTTCTAAGATTTCCTTGGTTTTTGTATTCCAGTCTTTAATTCGGTCAGCCTTGTATTCACCAAAAGGTGCTAGACTAACAATCAAGCCCTCTTTTTCTGCAAGATTCTTTTTGATTACATCTTTCTGACCATCAAAAAATTCCTTTCTGCGATCGTAAATGACATCAGAGGCTGCTTTGAAGCGTACCCAAACTTGTTCTTGCTCCTCACGAGGAACTGGTCCTAGATGCTTAAACTCCTCATGCAATTCATTCAGCATCCGGATAGCATCCTTGAGATCTTCGACCGACTTCAAGGCTTCAGCTTTCTCACAAAGTTCAAGCTTACTTTCTAAATTTTTCTTACGGTCAAGCTCCTTCAATTCAAAATAGATGCTTCTATTGTCATAGAATCGATCCATTAAGGCATTAAAACTTGCCCAAAGATTTTTGCTCTGCGCCAAAGGAACAGGGCCAATAGTTTTCCAAGTTTCCTGTATGGATTTTACAGCTGCCATACTTAAGGTCGTTTCCTCCCCATCTACGAGATCCCTCAACTTATTGAGCAATTCCGTTTTGGCCTGTAAGTTTCTCTCTTTTTGTCTTTCAGCTTCTTTACGCAGGGAACCCAGCTGCTGACGGAAGTCATTGAAAAGAGAATTGAATTCCTTATCTACCTCAGTTCCTCTAAAGGAAAAGTCATCTGCAACTCCTCCATCTCCTATAAACTGCTGTAATGCTTCTTCGCGCTCTTTTACAAATAGCTCCTCAAATGCAGCCTTAATTTCATGAATTACCTTGTCTAGCTTAGCAGATACGCCATGAGCCAATTTTTCCTTGAGCAAGTCAAGCAATTTAACCTTAGATAAACCTGATAAATCGATTGGTGCTTGATCCTCCTCTGCAATTGATTCTTCCAATTCTGGACTTACTTCCGATGGAATGGAATCCAAATCCAAATGAGAAACTTCCGCTTGTGCTACTTCGGATTCATCATGAACCGTTACCTCAGTGGGAGCCGAGGCTTCTTCCAGATCAGGAGTTCCTTCTGTAGCATCTTCAACTTGAGTTTGTTCCGCAACAATCTTTTTACCTCTAGTCCCTTTTTTAGGGGTTTCGGTCACCTTGTCTTCTTCAGACAGTTCTTTACTTTTCTTGGCCATAAAAAACAATACGTAAACTTAGCAATAGCATCAAAGGTAGGCATTTTGCCTAATTTAATCGTGGGTCAGTTGGATAATTTGATTGAATTTCAAACTCCCCTCCCAATCGCTTCATGAGGGATCTCCACAATTGATCTGCAGAATTCTCGAAAAGTTCCTGAACATAGGCATCAGCATAAACGATCCAAGTTTGTTCCGATAGCTCATCGTTAAGTTGGCCTGGACTCCATCCACTGTACCCGAGAAAAAAGCGAACTTGGTTTAAGTTTAACTTTCCAGCATTGAGTAGCTGTACAACCTGAGTAAAATCACCGCCCCACCATACTCCATTTCCCAAAGACTTGCTCTCCTCCATCTGCTGATCCCCAAAATAAATAAAATGGAGCGTATTTTGTTCAACTGGACCACCAACAAATACTTCAGCATCTAAATCGAGCCCATTTATCAAGTCACCTAGGTTTAAAACGGACGGTTTATTCAATACAAAACCAATACTACCACTATCCTCCTCGTGCTCACAAAGCAATACCACAGCTCTGCCAAAATTTTCATCTTGCAAAAAAGGCTCTGAAAGCAATAAGTTTCCAGCTTGAGGTACTTGATTCCTAGGCTGCTTCATGTAGAAAAGTAGTTTAAGATTCATTAAATTTAATTTTTGGTAGGGGAATGCCAAATCCAGTTGCCATAAATTTTACTTTAAACTCATGCCACTTATGATGCTTGCCGATATTAGAAAGGATTATTGCCTCAAATCCTTAGAAATTGAAGATGTAGCAAGTGATCCACTGCTTCAGTTCCGTCACTGGATGCAGGAAGCGATACAAGCAGAAGCTCTAGAAGTAAACGCCATGTGTCTCTCTACCCTCTCCAAAGATGGATTTCCCAATTCACGAATTGTGCTTTTGAAGGAACTAGATCATGGTTTTGTGTTTTTCACAAACTATGAAAGTGCAAAGGGAAAAGAGTTGGCAGCAGCTCCAAAAGCTTCACTCAACTTTTTCTGGGCAGAAATTGAAAGACAGGTTCGGGTAGTAGGCACCATCAGTAAAATCAGTGAACAAGAATCAGACACCTACTTTTTTTCGAGACCAGTCAGTTCACAGATTGGTGCTTGGGCATCCCCACAAAGTCAAGAGATTCCGGACCGAACCAGCATTGAAGATGCTCAAAAAAGGTTTGAGGAAGAATTTAAAGTGAATTCAATTCAAAGACCCGCGCATTGGGGTGGATATCGATTAACACCACATCGAATCGAATTTTGGCAAGGGCGACCTAGCCGATTGCATGATCGTATTTGTTACGAATTGGAAGGAAAAACGAATTGGAAAAAAGTACGATTAGCTCCTTAATTACTTTAGATCAAAAAGGTCAGAAACACCTATAAATCGCTCTACAGTAAATCCTTCGCCATATTTTACATGAATCCGGTGACCAAACTCCCGTGCCCTAGATTCAATGAAAGGTAAAAACTCAGGTGAGGAAATAAAACTTGCCGGTTCCTGACTTTCTGGATTGTAAAACTGAGATCCAAATGCAGTAATACTTGCTACTTTTTTGTCCCAAAATTCGGAAATATCTACAATGAAGTCAGGGGTAATGTAGTTGTTTTGAATGTAATAGTACACAAACTTTGGGCGCCAAGCTGATTGCTTCATCCCTTCATGCCAAGTTTCAATTTTACTCAAGCCACTCATAAAACAAGCATTTGTAGCTAGAGAAGAACCCTTCCCATGATCAGGATGGCGATCTGAAATAGCATTTGCGAGTACAATCTCTGGCTGATATTTACGGATGATTTGAATCAGCTTCAACTGATGTTCCGTATCGTCCTTAAAAAACACATCTTTAAAACCCATATTCTCCCGGGCTGCAAGACCTAGTATTTCTGCAGCATGGGCAGCTTCCTGAAGTCGAAGTTCCGGCGTACCTCTAGTCCCCATCTCTCCATGCGTCAAATCCACGATCCCAACTTTATTTCCTTTAGCTACTTGGGAAGCAATTGTTCCAGAGCAACCTAACTCTGCATCGTCAGGATGCGCAGCAAGTACAAGGATATCTAATTTTAGCATATACGGAATTTATTTGACGCGTAAACTCTGGCCTATTCTCAAGATGGATCGAGTGGAAATCCCATTGAGCTTGGTGATCTGAGAGATACTTACTCCATAGCGTCTGGAAATGGTGCCTAGATTTTCCCCACGTTTTACGCGGTGGTAAGCTGCAGCTCTGGCTTTGGCAACATGACCAAACAATTTTTTATCGACCAATAATTCTCGCTTAAGAATTTGATTTTTTTCAAAATCATAAACGATTTCAGGATCAAATACCAAGCCCCTGTAGCGCAATTCATAATGCAAATGTGGACCAGTACTTCTGCCGGTAGATCCACCCTTACCCAACAAATCACCTGCCTGCAACTCGTCACCTACCTCCATGACATGCTTGGATAAGTGTCCATAGAGTGTTTCTAATCCGTTTTTATGTCGGACTACGTAATAATATCCGTAGCCATATCGATCATATCCTTTGACCCGGATTATTCCATCAAAAGTAGAATACACCGCATCGCCTGTATTCAAATCCAAGTCAACGCCCCCATGCATCCTACCCCATCGTGGACCAAAACGAGAATTGACAAGCACATCGGTCATTGGCATTTTCCAGGATTCGCCAATTTTCTCATCGTACAGTTTCAGGACCAAACTGTCCTTAAACTCGCGAATGTCAAAGTTGTAGATATCAACTTTTTTGGTATCCCAATTCGAAAAATATTCAAAAGCAGTAATCCAAACACTGTCCACAAGAATCTGCTCAGACGTTTCAATGATTTCTTTAGAGGGAGCCCAATCTATCGAAAACGGATCTTCACTGATAATCGAACGAATTCGTTCCAAATCAACGGTATTTTGAAAAAGTAAAGAGTCTGTTTTATTGGATAAGGTTTGCAAATAGCCTACCTCATCAAATTGTCGCAGCTCAATGTTTAATCGTTTAGTACTTGAATTTTCACCTGAAGGATTTTTCTTGATGATTTTTGGAAACCCTTGTGTAAGTTCCTTCAAATCAATGTTTTTCTTCTCATTGGAAGTCTTAGGTAATACCTGCGCATGCGCCTGCATCAGCCCTAAGCCAAAAGCTATTCCAAAAAAAAGTATCCAAACTAAACCCCTCATCAATTGCATTTAATGGCTTTCAAGTGCTGCTAGGAAACGCTCTGCGTCCAAAGCAGCCATACATCCTGTTCCTGCAGCAGTAACAGCCTGTCTATAAACATTATCCTGCGCATCTCCACAGGCAAAAACCCCTTCCACATTAGTTTTCGTAGTACCAGGAATAGTTTTGATGTATCCGGCAGCATCCATTGTAATGAAATCTTTGAAAATTTCTGTGTTGGGTTGATGACCTATAGCAACAAAGAAGCCAGAAATTGAAATCTCGGAAACTTTTTCAGTTTTTGTGTTCAAAATTCGCATCCCTTTTACCTCATCCTCACCCAGAATCTCCTGAGTCTCAGTATTCCAAAGAATTTCGATCTTTGGATTATTTTTTACACGATTTTGCATGATTTGAGAAGCCCTCATTTCATCTCTACGCACGATCATGTAGACTTTGGAACAAATGTTGGCCAAATAGGAAGCTTCTTCGCAAGCGGTGTCTCCCGCCCCTACAATGGCAACTTCTTGTCCTCTAAAGAAAAAGCCATCACAAACTGCACAGGCAGAAACTCCTCTCCCGTTGAGACGCGTTTCACTCTCAAGTCCTAGCCATTTGGCAGAAGCTCCAGTGCTAATCAATACAGTGTCTGCAAGTATTGTTTTTTGATCGTCTACAATTACCTGATGTGGGCGTGCACTAAAGTCAACCTTAGTCACTAGGCCATAGCGAACTTGTGTCCCAAATCGTTCCGCCTGCTTTCTAAAATCTTCCATCATCTCTGGACCCATAATTCCTTCTGGGTATCCAGGATAATTTTCTACATCTGTAGTGATGGTCAATTGACCGCCCGGTTGCCCTCCGGTATACAAAACTGGAGACATGCCTGCACGAGCAGCATAGATGGCAGCTGTATAGCCAGCAGGACCTGATCCAATGATTAATACTTTAACGTGTTCGATTTCTTGGTTCATCTTATGATGGTATTACGACAAGTGTTAAAAATAATGCAGCTCCTACTATTAATGAAAAGAAGGAGACTGAAAATTAAAATTTTAGAAACAAAAAAGGGGGCAAAAGCCCCCTTTTAAATTTTATCCTAAATATGGTTTGAGGGTTTTGCTACGGGAGGTATGCCTCAATCGGCGAATTGCTTTTTCCTTAATCTGCCTAACTCGCTCACGAGTCAGGTTGAATTTCTCTCCAATTTCCTCTAGGGTCATGGCATGTTCCCCATTCAATCCAAAGTAGAGAGTGATTACATCTGCCTCACGAGATGTGAGTGTAGATAAGGCGCGCTGCACTTCCTTACGCAAGGAGTCATTCATCAAGCCATCGTCTGGCTTTTCGTCTCCATCATTTTCTAGGACATCCAAAAGGCTGTTTTCTTCCCCTTGTACAAATGGTGCATCCATTGACACGTGGCGACCAGAAATCTTCATGGTATCTACTACCTCGGAAGCAGACACCTCAAGTACTTCTGCTAATTCTTCTGGAGATGGCTCACGCTCAAATTTTTGCTCCAATTCACTGAAAGTCTTTGAAATCTTATTCAAAGAACCCACTCTATTCAATGGAAGACGAACGATTCGAGATTGCTCTGCAAGCGCCTGAAGAATGGATTGACGAATCCACCAAACTGCATAAGAGATGAACTTGAAACCTCTAGTCTCATCAAAACGCTGGGCAGCTTTAATCAATCCCAGGTTTCCCTCATTGATCAAATCACCTAAGGATAAACCTTGGTTTTGGTACTGCTTGGCTACAGAAACCACAAATCGAAGGTTTGCTTTGGTCAATTTTTCCAAAGCCAGCTGATCGCCTTCTCGGATTCTTTTTGCCAATACAACCTCCTCATCGGCTGTCAACAGATCTACTTTTCCGATCTCTTGAAGGTATTTATCAAGAGATTGTGATTCTCTGTTTGTGATCTGCTTGCTAATTTTTAGCTGCCTCATTCAGGATCAATTAGTTAATAGGGGTGATTTAATTCATTAATTTAAGCAAAAACCAAAATCAAATTAGGCGTTCGCTGCTGGCTTCTCAGGTCTAGGAAGTAAGACTTTTCTGGACAACTTGAATTTACCGGTTTTCTTATCTACATCAATCAACTTGACGGTGATTTCTTCTCCCGGCTCCAATACGCCATCCATACTCTCTAGGCGATCCCACTTGATCTCGGATATATGAAGTAAACCATCTTTGCCTGGCATAAATTCCACAAAGGCGCCAAAAGCTTGAATATTTTTTACTTTGCCCGTATAAACCTCTCCAATTTCAGGCTGAGCAACAATTGCCTTTACTCTACTGATCGCCGCATCCATATTACTTTGGTTGGCTGAGTAGATGTTGATCTTTCCTTGATTATCGATTTCTTCGATTACCACGGTAGTAGAAGTATCTTTCTGTATCTCTTGAATCACCTTTCCACCTGGACCGATAACAGCACCAATCAATTCCTTAGGAATCCACATCATGAAGGAACGTGGGGTATGCGGCTTCAAGTCTGCTTTTGGAGCGGCCAAGGTCTTGGAGATTTCATCTAAGATATGGAGTCTACCTGCTTTAGCTTGGTGCAATGCCTCTTTCAATACGGAATAGTCCAGGCCTTCTACTTTCAAGTCCATCTGACAAGCCGTAATTCCTTTGGCAGTACCCGTTACTTTAAAATCCATGTCACCCAAATGATCCTCATCACCCAAGATATCAGAAAGGATTGCATACTTTCCAGTTTTTGCATCAGAGATCATTCCCATCGCAATACCTGTCACAGGCGCCTTGATCTGAACACCTGCATCCATCAAGGCCAAAGAGCCCGCACAAACGGTAGCCATAGAGGAAGATCCATTGGATTCCAAAATATCAGAAACAATACGAATGGTATATGGATTTTCGGTATCAGGAGGCAATACCTTCTTTAAAGCACGCATGGCAAGGTTACCATGACCTACTTCTCTTCTACCTACTCCCCTGTTGGGCTTCACTTCACCCGTAGAAAATCCTGGGAAGTTGTAGTGTAAATAAAATTTGTTGTAACCAGAGATCACTGCTCCATCGATCATTTGCTCATCCATCTTCGTACCTAGGGTACAGGTGGTGACAGACTGAGTTTCCCCGCGGGTAAATACGGCAGAACCGTGTGCAGATGGAAGGTAATCAACCACAGACCAGATGGATCTGATTTCATCAAGGTTTCTTCCGTCCAAACGCTTCTTCGTTTCTAGCGTCAAGTTACGGGCAGCTTCTTTGTGAATTTTATGGAAATAGGTTCCAATTAAGCTGGCTTCAAATCCATGATCTTCGCCAAGGCTGGACACATATTCTTCCTTAATTTCCTTTACCAAGGCAGCGCGTTCAGATTTATTAGCAATTTGACGATTCACTGCATCAAAAAGCTTTCCGTAGGTTGCTGCTCGCATGTGATCGTATAACGCTGCATCACTTTTCTCGTGGCAATAGGATCTTTTCTGTTCCTTGCCTACCATCTTGGTCAATTCAACCTGTGCTTGGCAATGTCTCTTAATTTCTTCGTGGGCAAATTGCATCGCTTCTACCATCTCATCCTCTTGGATTTCGGAAGCTTCCCCTTCTACCATCAAAATGTAGTCCAAAGAACCAGCAACAATAAACTCCAAGCTGGCCTTAGCCAAATCTGCAGGCTTCGGATTAATGACCAAAGCACCATCAATTTTGGCTACACGAACCTCAGAAATCGGTCCGTTGAATGGAATGTCAGATACTGAAAGTGCAGCAGAGGCAGCAAGACCGGCAAGTGCATCTGGCAATACCTCTTCGTCATGAGACATCAAGGTGATCATTACTTGCGTGTCTGCATGGTAATCATCTGGAAAAATAGGACGAATCGCACGATCGACAATTCTACTGATCAGCACTTCGTAGTCAGATAGTTTTCCTTCTCTTTTCAAAAATCCTCCAGGAATCTTTCCTGAGGAAGCAAATTTTTCTTGGTAATCGACTGACAAAGGCAAAAAATCCACCCCATCTAGAGCGTCCTTCTTAGCAACTACGGTAGCCAAAAGCATCGCTTTTCCCATCCGCACAACTACTGAACCGTCAGCCTGCTTAGCTAGCGCACCGGTTTCAATACTAATTTCTCTACCATCCTGAAGCGTGATGGTCTTGGTGATCAAATTTGGTAACATATACAAGGTGTAGAATTAATTCTTAGTGATAAAAAATAAAGGATTGTAGCTAAAAAAAGAAAAAAGTAAGGTTCTCAAGGAAGAGAACCCTACTTTCGAGTTATTTTCTGATTCCGAGCTCAGCGATAATTGATCTGTAACGCTCGATTTCTCTTTTATGGAGGTAGTCTAGAAGACTTCTTCTCTTTCCAACCAACTTCATCAATCCCAATCTAGTGGAGTGATCTTTTTTGTTTGACTTCAAGTGCTGAGTCAAATGCTGAATACGGTGTGTAAAGAGGGCAATCTGTGATTCAGGAGATCCTGTATCTGTAGCAGATTTTAACCGTCCATGATTTTTAAACAACTCTTGCTTTTTCTCTGATGTTAAATACATGTTTAGCTAAATTTTATAAAACAATGACAAAGATAAGGGTTAAAATTCAATTTTGAAACAAATAAGTCAAATAGAACGACTCGGTCGAACAAATTTCCGAAACCACTTCAGCATGCCGACGTAAAAATCCGATTCAAATAAGCGAGCATCCTTTCGTGCCTGTCTCAAGAAAAATAATCCAAATGGCAGTAAGCATAGATTGGAGAAGATTGTGCCCAACAGTGAATCTACTATCCCCTCTTTGGCCCACTTCTCCCCTGTGATCGTGAGCATGTAAAACAGGATAAAAAAGAGAATAGAAATGAGCACAGGAAGACCTAGTCCTCCCTTCTTTATGATGGCACCCAGCGGTGCCCCTATGAGGAACATGACAAAGCAGGCAATGGCTTGACTGTATTTTTGATACCAAGCGATCTCATAGCGCCTAAACTCCCGAACCTGCCCGTCTACTTGACTTTTCTTGACATCAAACGAGTTTTTAAGGTTTCGCGCATTGTTTAAGGCGAGCGTAAGCGCATTGCTGATATACCCTCGCTTGTAGAACATGGAGTCAAGCAGTTCTTTTTCCTTCGTGGTCAGCCGTGCAGTACGGATCGACTTAGGAGATTTACTCCCTGCTATCCCAAGACTATCCTGATCATTTTGCTCGGCAGAACTTGAATCATTTTCAACAATTTGTTTGGCATCCAATTTTTTGCGTAACGAAACTGCGGAGTCCTTTTGCAGCCTAATTAGTGAGACAGGAATGGTATCTACTGTAGCTGCTTCCAGAATCGTGTTGGTGCTCGAATCAGTTTTCACTTCCCGATTGACAGCGTCAATGCTATCCTCCAAGGCCTGTTCCTTTAGGATTCGGATTCTTCTCAACGTATCGAATCTAGCCTTTTCAACTACTATTTCTGGAGAGGGAGAGAGTGTTCTATTTTTAGTGAAAAAAGGGTAAATACTTGCTGCGGTGATGAAATTTTGGTATTTCAAATCATTGACTACCAAGTAAATTGAATCCAATCCGAACCGAATTTCTTCGATGGTTTTGATGGCACGATTTGTAGACCATTGATTTTCTGGAGTACGATTGAGTTGAAATGCTGCCAAATCAAAAACCATCACATTCTCTTTAAATGCAGTTCTTGAAAACTCTACTGGCGCCTCAGAAATTCCTCGAGTAGATCTTGACTCCTTGTAGCTTTGTCCTGCATAAAGTGTCAACTTCATGTAACTATCGTTGTTGAAGGTTTCCATACGCCCCGAATCTGCTAGGGTCACATTCAAATTTCCTTGCCCTTCCGAGTGGTTATAGATCAAAATATCCTTTAGCCGCACCTCATCCAGTTTCTTATTGACTTTGATACTGAAGTTGGGAATCCCATTGTAAAAGACACCTTCTTTGATATCCAAGGAAGGAGTCTTCATTCGAATATCGTAGAGAAGCGAAAAGGTCTTTAGGTTCACCTTTGGAACCAAGTAATTGTTGGATAAAAAGGCAAGGAAAGTTAAGCCTACTGCAAAAATCCCAATTGGCCGCATGGCCCTAGTCAATGATATCCCACTTCCCTTGATGGCGGTAAGTTCAAAATGCTCTCCCAAATTCCCGAATGCCATCAAACTAGATAGCAGCATGGCCAAGGGCAAAGCCATGGGCGAGATGCTGATGACGAAGTATCCGATTAGTTCCGCATAAATCCAGAAGCCCAAACCCTTTCCGAATATTTCATCGAAATACTTTAACATGTTGACAATCAACAGGATAAAGTCTACCACCAAAAAAGTGAGGAAAAAAGGACCTAAAAAGGAGCCTAGAATAAGTTTATCTAGTTTTTTCATCTGCGGAAATCCAAACAAAGTAAGGAAATTTCTCGCTGAGACCATGTATTTACTGCAAACAAAAAAGACTTCCCATTTGAGAAGTCTTCGTAGCGAGGACGGGAGTTGAACCCGTGACCTCAGGGTTATGAATCCTGCGCTCTAACCAACTGAGCTACCTCGCCATTTATTAATCTTTTACTCTTTGGAGTTGAACCATCCTCGGCTGGCAAGCTCCCGTCCGCCGCGGCGGATATGAATCCGGAGGGCTAACCAACTGAGCTACCTCGCCAAATTTCTTTTTTTGTTTCTAGGGTTATTTCAGAATATTGGTTATCTTCCAAAACATCTTTTTTTATTCCTTTTCACCCAATTTCTTTTGGATTACGAGTTTTAGACCCCTTAAAAACGGAATGCAAATATGAGGGCTTGTTGTCTGAAATGCAAATAGAGAAGGAACTTAGAGATTAAAATATTCAGATTTTCTCACTCAACTTATGTCTAAAGATCAATTTGTAGCTGATTATCAATTAAATGCTTCTAAAAAAATTGTTTATACCTATTTAAGTACCGCGAGTGGATTGCAAGAATGGTTTGCCGATAAAGTTCGCATTGATGAAGACAAAAATTACATCTTCAATTTTGATCAAGAGGACCATTATGCAAAGCAAAACATCATAAAAGCCAATTTGCATGTTCGGTGGGATTTTTTTGACCCTAAATCATCAGTTTCCCAGAAAGAAGCCTACATCGAATTCAAGTTGGATGAAGCAGAACTTACTCAATCCTTATTTTTAAAAATAATTGACCAATCTAATTTCTACAGTCTAGATGAGCTTGACGGAATATGGGATGGATTGATAGCTAAATTGAAAGGAACTATTGGAGGATAAATCCCACCAAATCCAATCCGAGGGGGACAGTCCTGCTATCCGAGGCTGGTTAAAATCTTCGGTTACTCTACCAAGACTTCTAGAAATGGAAGTCTTTTTTTTTAACATAAAAAAAGCCTCCCTATTCGGGAGGCTTCCGTAAGATAAGGTAGTGCCGACCTTATTTTACTCGTTCAACTACAGCTTTGAATGCTTCTGGGTGATTCATTGCCAAGTCAGCCAAAACCTTTCTGTTCAGTTCGATTTCTGCTTTCTTCAACAATCCCATCAACTGAGAATAGGAAACTCCATAGGCTCTTGCACCTGCATTGATACGTTGAATCCACAAAGCTCTGAACTCTCTTTTCTTCGCTTTACGGTCTCTGTATGCATACTGAAGACCTTTCTCGTACTTGTTTTTGGCTACAGTCCACACGTTCTTACCTCTTCCGAAGTAACCTCTAGTGGCCTTTAAAACCTTTTTTCTTCTTGCTCTTGACGCTACCGCGTTTACCGATCTAGGCATAGTGTTTTGTTTTTTGATCCGTGGTGTCCCTTTTTTAGGAGCTTAGTGACCAACGCATCTGGTGAATAAATAAACCTTGTTACTGTAATTTTTTTATGCTGAAAATCAGATTCTCAACATGTCTCTTACTCTACCCTCGTCAGACTCATGCACCAAACCAGCTTTCGTTAGGTTGTGCTTACGCTTAGTAGATTTTTTCGTAAGGATGTGGCTTTTGAAAGCATGTTTCCTCTTGATTTTGCCGGTACCGGTGAGGGTAAACCGCTTTTTTGCACTGGATTTGGTTTTTACTTTTGGCATTTTGCTGTATTTATAGTTGTTGAACTCACTTTTTACCTGGCTTAGGCGCAATGAAAATATTCATTCGCTTTCCTTCCAGTCTTGGCATCTGTTCCACGATTCCTACATCTTCCAAGGCTTGGGCAAACTTTAAAAGCAACATTTCGCCACGTTCCTTGAACACAATACTTCGTCCTACAAAGTGTACGTATGCTTTTACTTTAGCTCCTTCTTTTAGAAAACTGACGGCATGCTTCAATTTAAAATTGAAATCGTGGTCATCTGTATTCGGTCCAAATCGAATTTCTTTTAAAACAACCTTCGCTGCATTCGCTTTGATCTCCTTCTGCTTCTTCTTCTGCTCAAACTTAAACTTCGCATAATCAATGATCTTACATACCGGAGGATCTGCGTTTGGAGAGATCTCGACTAGGTCTAAATCGTTTTCCTGAGCAAGTTGAATGGCTTTTTCTGTAAGAAGTACGGCATTACCGCCTTCCACAAAATCCCCCACTACACGAACCTCACGTACTCTGATCTTTTGATTGATCTTGTAAGGTTCTTCTTGTCTACCCCTTGGTTGATACGGTCTTTGATTCAAGTTAGCTGTTTTTGTTTTAATTAATTTGGCCTGCAAATATCGGAATTATTTCGAATCCAAAAAATGGAATCCCATTTCTAGCCTATTCTTTGGCCAATGATTCTGAAATAATCCCCTTAAAATACTGAATAAATTCGGCTGGACTGAAAACTCCCAGGTCTCCTTGACCATGCTTTCGCACGGCTACTTTTCCTTCCTCCTGCTCTTTTTCGCCCACAATAAGCATGAATGGCACTTTTCGAACTTCTGAATCCCGGATCTTTCGTCCAATCTTCTCATCCCGATTGTCTATCGTTCCCGTAATTCCAGCCTCATCCAATATTCCTTTCAATTCTTCTGCATAGGAAATAAATTTTTCTGAAATCGGTAAAATATTGATTTGTTCCGGTGCCAACCACAAAGGGAAGTCTCCCGCACAGTGCTCAATGAGCACGGCTACAAAGCGCTCCAAGGAACCAAAAGGTGCTCTGTGAATCATTACAGGGCGATGCTTCTGGTTGTCCGAACCGATGTACTCCAACTGGAAACGATCTGGAAGTTGGTAGTCGACCTGAATCGTACCCAACTGCCATTTTCTACCCAAAGCATCCTTCACCATAAAGTCTAGCTTCGGACCATAAAATGCCGCTTCACCCAATTCAGTCACGGTCTCCAATCCCTTTTCGGCAGAAGCTTCAATAATGGCGGCCTCAGCCTTGTCCCAGGCTTCATCTGAACCAATGTACTTCTGCTTGTTTTCTGGGTCACGCAAGGATATCTGTGCAGTATAATCACTAAAGCCCAAGGCCTTAAATACATAAAGCACCAAGTCAATTACTTTAATAAATTCTTCTTTTACCTGATCTGGACGGCAGAAGATGTGTGCATCGTCTTGAGTAAATCCTCGCACACGGGTCAGTCCATGCAATTCCCCACTCTGCTCGTAACGGTAAACCGTTCCAAACTCAGCATAGCGAATTGGCAAGTCCTTGTACGATCTAGGCTTGTGCTTGTAAATCTCGCAGTGATGCGGGCAGTTCATCGGCTTCAACAGAAATGCCTCTCCCTCATGTGGTGTGGTGATGGGCTGAAAGGAGTCTTTGCCATACTTCTCGTAGTGACCGGAAGTCTCGTACAAGGCCTTGTGTCCAATATGCGGTGTGGTCACCTGCTGGTACCCAGATTTATCTTGAGCCTTCTTCATGAAGTTGATTAGACGCTCTCTTAGAAGCGTTCCCTTTGGCAACCAAAGTGGAAGACCCATACCTACCTTTTCTGAAAAGGTAAACAACTCCAATTCACGACCCAACTTTCGGTGATCTCGTTTCTTTGCTTCTTCAAGTAGCGTCAAGTAATCCTTCAGCTCCTGTGCCTTAGGAAAAGTCACTCCATAGATACGGGTGAGCATCTTACGCTTCTCATCCCCTCTCCAATACGCACCAGCAATGTTGGTGAGCTTCACTGCTTTGATGAAACCTGTATTCGGGATATGTGGACCACGGCAGAGGTCGGTAAAGTTGCCCTGCTCGTAAAACGTGATTGTGCCGTCTTCCAATCCCTCCAATAGGTCGAGTTTGTACTCGTCTCCCTTTTGTTGGAAATAGCTTACTGCCTCCTTTTTGGAAATTTCCTTGCGGATATAGTCTGACTTAAGTCTTGCCAACTCAAGCATCTTGTTCTCAATTTTCTCCAGCTCCTCCCCGTCCAACTTGTGGTCGCCGAAGTCTACGTCGTAGTAAAAGCCCGTTTCAATAGATGGTCCAATGCCCAATTTTACCCCTGGATACAAGTCCTCCAAGGCTTCTGCCATCAAGTGCGCAGAGGAATGCCAAAAGGTGCTTTTTCCCTCTAGGTCGTTCCAAGTAAGCAATTGCAAAGTGGAATTGCTTTGAATGGCACGAGAAGCATCCCATACCTCCCCGTTTACTTTGGCTGCAAGTACATTCCGTGCCAAACCCTCGCTGATACTTGCAGCAATCTGTAGTCCGGTAATGCCTTGTTCGTACTCCCTCACCGAACCATCGGGAAGGGTAATTTGAATGTGTTGTGACATGTTGTTTTTTTTACTGCCTATACAAACAGGCTGTGGATTAAGCTGCAAATATGCACAAAAGCTAGGCTCAATGGAAAAATTTGGGAGGGAAAGCAGGAAACTTTTCCTTACAAAATTACCTGTGCACTGACTTTGACGAGAAAGGGCCGCGCTTCTGGACTATCCAAATAGCTCATGCGGTGAAAGAAATCCACCCTGAAAAAGCGGAAGATATTTTCGATGCCATAGCCCAGTTCCACATAGGGTACCATGGGGTCTAGTCGACCAAAGGACTCCAGAAAACGCCCATTTGGAGCAGTTTGGGGAAGATTCAAGATGTTTTGATCTTGTACAGAACCCATCAATACGTTTGCATTCCCTACCATACGCCACTTCAGTTTTTTGATCAAGGGGATGGAATTGAACAAGAAGCCTTCGAAGGATTGCCGGTAACGCAAGCTCACAAACCGGTCTGAGGCAAACTCATTGAAATTCATGGTATTGAAGGCCGCGGTAGTGTAAAACAAGGTTTCATTGCCCAAATGGTTCTCCAATAAAGGAAAAGGAACCTCTCCCCAGATTTTTCCCGCATCAATTTCATAACGACCTACACCCAAAAGTCCCAAATTGATACGGTGGTAGAGGTAAAAGTTAAGTTTGGTATAGTTCAAATTAGCACCTAGTGCAGGAATCCCTTTTGTATAATTCATCTCCACGATTGGCCATTTGCTAGATCCCAAGGATGCTCGGGTGTTGTCATTGATTAGGATGACTTCGTCTCGACCATAGCGGATGCCGGTCCGGATTTCGGTGGTCTGGAAACTCGTTCGCAAAGCCTTAGACCCTTGTTCGTAGTAATAAAAATCAAATAGTGGATTAAATTGACTCTTGTTCAAACTTGAGGTCACCAAGAATCCTTTGAAGAACTCCCGTTGGAAAGTAAACCGTTGGTTGGTGGATACAAAAGGCCTACGGAGTGTCCCAAACCGGCTAGCAGCCAAGAAAATGGAGTTCCCCTCCAAGTTCTCCATCTCCAAGCCCACTTGATCCAACTCCCTACCTACTCGTACGCCCAGTGTAGTCCAGTGCTTCCGAGAGAGAATCCAGGTAGATCCCAATTTATATTTCCAGCGCTGATCCACGGTTCCATAGGCCCCATAGCCCTCGATCAAGAATTTATTGGAGAAGGAATAGTTGGTGCGCAATCCAAAGCCCAACCGCAGCCCTTCTACATTATTGTAGTTGCCGAATTCGGTCCATGGCCCCAAATCCAACTTCTTCACAGGCAGGTAACCTGTGGCAAAAAACTTCAAGCTTTCAGAATAAAAACGGATGATTGGAATCTTTTTGAGCGTATCTACCATCTGCAAGACGGCTAGCTCCTCCTCACTCAATGGATCAGGGCGTCGATCTTTCCAATAGTCGGCAGAAACTTGGTTGAAATCCGGTTTCAAAACCACCGCCTGGTCAAAAAAGGCCGTTCCCATGGGTTGATTCACCACAATGCTATCCGTAGCCGTGTAGAATTTGGCCAAAAGCCCTGCCGAGTTCTCCGTCACTTGCCCGATTTTAAGTAGCACACGAGTTTTTGAGGGCATCAAAGGGCCTGCAGCCGTAGGAACTAGTTCCTGCTGAATCTTAATTCGATCCACAAAATTTAAGTTGGCAGCCTTGGGAATAGTCAAGTCCACCTGCTTAAGGGAAAAATCGGACTTCTTGATCCATATCGTGCCCGTAAAGGCCAAGTCTTGCTCTCGACGGGGATACACCTGTAGTTTGTAGCAGCTATCCTGACCTACCAGGACCTCCTCAAGCAAATCGTAGTCGTAATAGGTTTTCCAGCCATCTGCGATAGGAGAAATAAAATCCTTGTTGAGGATGGCCAACCAATTTTTGTAAAAGTTATACTCCTGAAATACAGACCCAGTGATCTGTGAAGTTGTGGAACCATCGGTGATGCCTACTCCAGTTACTTTGGTCTTTTCAATGACCTCCTTGCGCAGCTCGGGATTGTTGCGGTAGTAAAATGAGGATACCGTCTCCGAGAAAAACACCGGCAATATCTTCTCGCCTTCCTCGTTGGTGAGCTGCCGAATGCTGTCCAAGACTGCTGTCACCGAGCGAACCGATTTCCGCTGGTTAAACTCCTCGGATAGGTTGTCGATGTCTACTTCGATTTTGGTGTAGTTTTTCGTTTGGTAGGCTTCCAAACTCCGTTTGTCATAGTCCTTTCGTTTTTCAACTGCCTTGCGAATCACTTCAAAGGCAGGGTTTTCTCCAGCCTCAAACACAAAGGTTCCCAACTCAAAAGCCACGGGCCAAAGTTGGAAGTTGAGCGTTTGATTGGCCTCCTTAGTCAAGACTTTTGATTGCGTGGAATAGCCCAGGTAGCTGACTGTCAGGCTATCTGCAAGGCTTGAAACCTGCAAAAAGTAATTTCCTTCAAAATCTGTGGTAATCCCGGATGTTTTTCCTTTTAGAAAAACGCTCGCAAAAGCAATTGGATCGCCAGTTTCTGCATCCGTCACTTTTCCCTTTAGGGTAAATTGACCAAAGGCAACTGAAGCCCAGAGAAAGAAAAATCCTAAAAATGATGATCGAAGCATAGGTAGGAAAACAGATCGTTCCATTGAGGCTGCAAAGTTAGGAGATATTTTTGAGCTCCTCTTTTTATTATCAGAACATCCATGAACCATTTTAAAGAATGATTTTCGTCATAAATAGTTCAAATTTCAGAAACCTATTCACGCATTTATTTCTTCAAAACTTATATTTGCATCAAGTTTTTCAAAGATGCTACACGACGTTGTTATAGTGGGCGGTGGAATTGTTGGGCTTGCTACTGGATACAAGCTAATCACTGCTCGTCCTGATTTAAAGATTGCCGTTCTGGAAAAAGAAAGCCAGCTTGGAAAGCACCAAACTGGCAATAACTCGGGTGTAATTCATTCCGGATTGAACTACAAGCCCGGCTCCCTAAAGGCAATCAATTGCATTAAGGGTTACCATGAACTGGTAAATTTTTGCAAGGAAGAACGAATTCCTTACGAAATCACAGGAAAGGTGGTTGTTGCTACGCGGGAATCTCAAAAGCCAGGGCTGAATATGCTTTTGGAAAGAGCGCTGGAAAATGGATTGGTTGGAACACGAAAAATAACCCCAGACGAACTCAAAGCATACGAACCCCACTGCATCGGTGTGGGTGCAATCCATGTTCCTCAAACGGGAATCGTAGATTACTTGCAGGTAGCCCTAGCCTTCGGTAGAAAAATTATGCAGCAAGGAGGAGGTATTTTTTTAGAGCATAAAGTATTGGAAATAAGACAAAAAGATTCAATTAATTACATAGAAACTTCAAAAGGAACTTTCCAAGCAAAGCTTGTTGTCAACTGTGCGGGGCTGTACTCAGATAAAGTAGCTCGAATGAACGACGCCTCTATTGACGACGTCAAAATCATTCCTTTTCGAGGCGAATACTTCAAACTAAAAGCAGACCGTGAGTATTTAGTCAAAAACCTAATTTACCCTGTCCCAGACCCAAACTTCCCCTTCCTTGGGGTACACTTTACTCGAATGATCAAAGGGGGTATCGAAGCGGGTCCCAATGCAGTTCTTGCATTTCAGCGGGAAGGCTACAAGAACACGCAAGTGAATCTTGCAGAGCTAGCAGAGACCTTGACCTGGCCTGGATTCCAAAAGGTGGCAGGCAAATATTGGAAAACAGGCTTGGGAGAATTGTACCGCTCATTTTCAAAGGCAGCATTTACCAAAGGTTTGCAAGAGCTGATCCCTGAAATCCAGGAGTCTGACCTCGTAGAAGGAGGCGCAGGGGTACGTGCTCAGGCTTGTGACCGTACCGGAGGGCTTTTGGATGACTTTGCTATTCGAGAATCTAGGTTTTCGGTCAATGTACTCAACGCGCCTTCACCTGCTGCTACCAGCTCCCTCGCGATTGGGGGTACTGTGGCAGAAATGGTACTCAAGCGATTCTAAACCAATAGTTTGCCTTACTCCTCACTTTTGTTGAAGCATGAGCATTCCAGAAGGAATTCAAGGAGCCTGTATTCTGCGTAGTTAAATTCTGAACCCGAAATCGTGAATCCAGTATGCCCTCCCCTTTCTGGCATCTCCAAAAATAGCACATCGCTAGACCTTGCGAATGCTATTGGATAGCATTCTTCACCCAATAAAGGGTCATTTTTGGCATTTAAAATTAAGGTAGGGATTCCGATCCCTTGGATTCGAGCATGAGGGCTGGCCTGCTCGTAAAAGTCAGCAGCGTCTTTGAATCCATGCAGTTTGGCCGTGAACTCAGTATCAAATTCATCAAAATTGCGTACTTGCTTCAAGCGCTCCAAGTCTAGCAAGCCTGGAAACTGCTTTCCTTTGGCTTCCATTTTCTTCTTGAGCTTGCCCATAAACTTACGGGAATAGAAGGCATTGGACCATCGCCGAAGTGTGGCCGCACTAGATGGCAAGTGAACCGGCGTAGAATACACCGCGGCACGCTTGATCAATGGAGATAGCCCTGAACCCTGTTGCCCGAGGTAATTCAGCGTTTGCGCGCCTCCCATGCTGATTCCTACTAAAAATATCCCTACGTAACTGGACTTGCTCAGCACATGCTTGACGACCGTATCCAAATCGTAGGTTGAGCCATGGTGGTACAGAATCGGTTGTCGATTGATTTCTCCCCCGCAGGAGCGGTTGTTCCAAACAAGTACATCGATCCCCAGCTGGTTAAACAACTTGACCAATCCTCGTGCATAATGCCGCTGCGAATCCCCTTCTAACCCATGGGAAACAAGCAGCAATTGCTTGCCTCCCACCTTGGACCAATCCAAATTCAAAAAATCCCCATCAGGCGTATCGATTTTCTCCCGTTTGTAAGTAACTCCTTCTACCTTCCGCCAGATGCTTGGAAGAATAGTTTCGAAATGCCCGTTTAGGTAAAGAAATGGGGAATTAGCGTAAGAAGAAGCAAGTATAGGCATGGCAATCGTGAAAAAACTTCAAATCAACTTCATCTTTAATTAACCTTGAAACCAGTGTAATCCACTAATTTTCAACTCATTAATGAACTCATCGGATTTACAGAGTTAAAGGGGATTAAATTTTAAAAAGAAGGCAATGCGTATTGCCTTTTTTTTACGCTCAATTCCCTCCAAAGGTGGTTTTATGCTACATTTTCAAACTTTCCTTGGCTGAAGTACCTGCCAAATAGCCTGTAGTCCAAGCGGCTTGAAAATTAAATCCCCCCGTGATCCCATCCAAATTCAATACCTCTCCCGCAAAATAGAGCCCAGGATGAAACTTGCTCTCCAGCGTTTCTGGGTTAATTTCGTCCAGGTCCAAGCCTCCAGCAGTAACAAACTCTTCCTTGAAAGTAGTTTTCCCTTGGATTCCCACAGAGTAACAGAATAAGCACTGCACCAACTTGTTGATCAACTTCTTTGGAAGCTGTCCATAAAGTTGTGCTTCGGGCACCTCGGCTTTGCTGCAGAAATGCTCCCAAAGTCGCGTAGGAACCCCAAATAGTGAATTGGAAACCACTTTTTTGTTGGGATGGAGCTGTGCATAGCTACCGAGCTGCTCTGCATAATCCTGTTCCCCGATAGCTGCATTCCATTGAATGATGGCTCGTGCGGTGTATTGCTTCTCATGCAACCAATCTGCACCGAATGCAGAGAGCTTGAGCACTGCAGGTCCACTAATACCCCAGTGGGTAACCAAAATAGGACCCCGGTAACTTAGCTTTGTCCCTTCCAATTTGACCAAGGCATCCCCCATCGAAATACCCATCAGTTCACGAATGGGTTCCTGTGGTGTATTGAAGGTAAAGAGTGAAGGGATAGGTTTTATAACTTTATGATTCAATAACTTAAGAAAATCATAAGCATTCAGATTTGGATGACCACCAGAGGCAACAATTACCTTGGAGACGGATACATCCCCTGCCTCAGTTTGCAAGCGAAAGCCAGATTCTGTGGTTCGAATTGCTTTGATACCAGTTGAAATTTTCAGCTGAACCCCAAGTCGCTTGGCTTCCAGCTCCAGCACATCTACGATACTTTGCGAGGTATTGCTCTTAGGAAAAACCCGTCCATCGCCTTCGATTTTTAGGGGTACCCCTCGAGATTCAAACCAGCTGAAGGTGTCCTCGATGGAAAAGTAGGCAAAACCCTTCTTCAAAAATTTCTCTCCTCGAGGGTAATTTTTGACCAATTTGGAGATTTCCATCGGACGGTGGGTCACATTGCATCGTCCCCCACCAGAGATTTTAACTTTGGAAAGTACTTTTGGGGATTTTTCAAAAAGGAGCACCTCGATTCCAGGTCCACTTGCGTGAATAGCAGCAAAATAGCCCGCAGCTCCCCCACCTATGACAGCAATTTTCACCCGATATCCAGTTGATTCGATCATAAAATTAAGGCTCTTTTTTGAGATCAATTGATTTTTTCTTGACCGACAAACTTCTAGTTGCGTACTTGCTACAAATTACGCCCAATTGAGACCCCTACTACTTTCCCTAGTTCTTCTGCTGAGCTTGCTCACTTTAGCGCCTTTGGCAGCCACAGCGCAGGTAAACCTCGGCCAAACGGATCGTTGGATGAAAGGGGCATTGGCAGCGATGGAACGGAACGATTACCAAACCGCCAACTCCATCTTCCGGAACCTCATTGATTCAGGGCTACCCCTACCAGAAGAGATGCCCTACTATTTTTCGGAAACGCTTTTCAAATTGGGTCAATTTGACAACAGCCAAAACTTCCTCAACAAGTACTTGGAATTGACTGGATTTACTGGTCAACACTACGAGTACGCGGTTCGATTGAAGGAAAAATTGAAAGAGCCTATCGCTCAAATCCTAGCCTGCGAGCAATGCGATCGCCGTGGATATCGATACGAGAGTTGCACGGTGTGCCAAGGAAACAAGCAAGCGGAACAAGATTGCTCCTACTGCAAGGCAAAAGGAGTAGTCGGCTGTAGTCGCTGTGGGGCTTCAGGCATGATCAAAAAAATGAATGTCTTCAATATTGTTGAATTTTTTGAATGCGAGCGTTGTGCTGGTAAGGGAAGACTTAGTTGCCCAACCTGCAGCGGAAGCGGAAAAGAAATAAGTGGCTGTAAAACCTGTGAAGGCTCCGGTAAAACCGCTTCTACAGCGCTTTGCAATCACGAGAAGCATGTGCATGGTGATTCTGCTAAAAAATAGGTTTGTACTAGTCAACGGATGACAGTCCACAGTCAACGGCCTATTTTCTTGTACTACAGACCTTATTTTCTCGGTTTAGCCTAAATAAAGCGAAATTCCCTTCAGCAATTAACCCTTTTTTGGAAGCACTGGACATAAAGGGGATATTTTTTTACTTGCAGTATTTTTGCAAGGACTCTTTTCCTCCGGGATACTCCAAAGCCGCAGCCAATTTGAAGTCTTCACAAGCCTGTTTGTTCCGATCCAAGGCCTCCTTCAACAATCCTCTGTTAAGGTAAGCCTGCCCGAAATCCTTGTCCAACTGAATGGCATTTCCGTAGGCTTTCAATGCATCCTCAGGCATACCTAACTGCTGCAATGCCCTGCCCTTAAGGAAGGAAGCCATCGCTGGAGCACCAGAAATCTCTTCTGCCTTGGTCGCATAGAGTAAAGCGCTGGCATAACTCTGCTGATCCAATTGGATCGTAGCGAGACTCAACAACACCTGAAAATTGTTTGGGTCTTGACTGAGCGCTTGCTCAAAATCAAGTTGTGCTTTCTCGAATTTTCCAAGCTCTTGGTAGGCCCTCCCTCTGCCAAATCGTAAATCCAAATTGCTTGGATCCGTCTTTAGGGATTCGGAATAGGCCGCAATAGCTTCGCTGTACTCCCCTTTTTTGAAGGCAACATCCCCAGGATTTACATTAGGCGAACTAGAGCAAGAAACAATTGAAATTGTGGTAAGCAGGCAAAAGAAGAAGGTAATGCTACGGTTAATTTGGTTTTTATACTGCAACATTATTATCTCTTAATGCCTCGTTTAGGGAAGTTTTTAGGTCTGTGGATGCTTTCCGTTGTCCAATGATTAGCGCGCAAGGCACCTGATAGGTTCCAGCAGGAAACTCCTTGGGGATGGTTCCCGGAATCACCACCGAACGTGGAGGCACATAGCCCTTGTATTCAACAGGGGTAGCACCGGTTACATCGATAATCTTGGAACTTGCAGTTAGCGTTACTCCGGCTCCAATGACTGCTTCTTTTCCAATACGAACTCCTTCTACAACGATCACTCGGCTTCCAATAAAGGCACCATCTTCCACGATCACTGGGGCGGCTTGGACAGGTTCGAGTACCCCACCGATGCCAACACCCCCACTCAAATGCACATTTTTACCTATTTGAGCACAAGAACCTACCGTCGCCCAGGTGTCCACCATGGTTCCTGAATCTACAAAAGCGCCGATATTGACATAGCTGGGCATTAGGATCACGCCGGAAGCTAGAAAAGCTCCGTAACGGGCCACCGCATGCGGTACTACCCGCACACCCTGTGCAGCATAGTTTGTTTTTAGCGCCATCTTGTCGTGAAACTCAAAGGGACCCACCTCGATGGTTTCCATTTTTTGGATTGGGAAGTAAAGGATTACTGCTTTTTTGATCCAGTCATTGACGGTCCATTCCCCGTCTTCCGACGGACTTGCTACGCGTAATTTTCCAGTATCCAAATCGGAAATGATGCTTCGAATAGCTTCTTGGGTTGCCGCTTCTTTGAGCAATTCTCGGTTGTCCCAAGCCGCTTCAATTGTTGATTTTAAGTCCATCTGTGGTCTAGTTCTAGTAGGTTGATTTATCCCGAAGCCAACAGTTTCCTATGGGGGATTTAGTCGGCTGTGGATAGATTTGAGAACACGAAACAAACAAATCCCAAGGGAACTTCATAGGTTTTTCTACAGAAAGAGCAGAGGCTCTCTTTACTAGTAGCCGAAATACAGCTAGCCTATCCACTACTTTTCAACTGATTTTTGAACTCATGAGCGGGCTGTATTCCCATTTTTAAAGTAGAACGGATCAATCCGTTGCCAGAAGGAACGGATCCAAAAGAGGGCAGATTGGACTTATTTAATTTAACCTAATACTCTTTATTTCAATTCAATAGGTGATTTTTTAGACAATCCTTGAATTTATTTAAGTGATATCGAAATCAGTTTCCCCCAGGAAAATTGAGTTTTCCACATTCGATTTAGTTTACTTAAACTTAATTTTTAGGACAATCTAATTTAATTTTTATATTTGTCTTATAAATCCCAAATCCATGGAGTTGACCACTGCCGAAGAGAATTACTTAAAAGCCATTTACCACCTTTCTGAGGAAGGCAAAAAAAGCGTGTCTACCAACGACATCGCAGCCTCCATCCAGACCAAGCCTGCATCCGTAAGCGACATGCTTCGGAAACTTGGTGAAAAAGAAGTTATCCAATACCGAAAATATTACGGCCTTCAGATCACTCCTCTCGGCATGCGACTTGCCTTGCAAACGATCCGCAAGCACCGCCTTTGGGAAGTGTTTCTCGTGGACAAGTTGCACTTCGCTTGGGATGAGGTACACGAGGTAGCCGAGCAACTTGAGCACATCCAATCTCCGCTTCTCATCGAGCGCCTAGATGCCTACCTCAACTATCCCAAGTTTGACCCACATGGGGATCCCATCCCGGATGCTTTTGGAGACGTACGTTCCCGCCCACGCATTGCCCTACAGGAAATGGCCATCGACCAATCCGGACAAATCGTCGCCGTCAAAGA
>CANGZP010000030.1 GCA_947458475.1 Cyclobacteriaceae bacterium
ACCTTATTGACTTACCACCTCCTGAAGGAAGCGGGATGGGATGTAGGGCTTGCTGGAAATGTAGGCAAGAGCTGGGCTGGACAATTACTCGAAGGAGATCATGCTTGGTGGGTGATTGAGATTTCCAGTTTCCAAATCGATGGACTAGTGAGTTTGAAGCCACACATCGCGCTCCTGACCAATATTACCCCTGACCACTTGGATCGCTACGGCTACCAAATGGAGCACTACATTGATTCCAAGATGGCCTTATTCAAAAATATGGACCAGACGGATGCGGCCATTCTCAATATGGAAGATCCTTTTTCAAAGAAGGGACTTGATCGTGCGCCAGTTCAGGCTTCGAGGTATGGAATTTCTTTAAACCACAAACCAAGTCAAGGTGGATTTAGTGGGGGCGAATCACTCGTATTTGAAGTAGCGGGTACCACTGCAACTATCCAGGTAGCTGACTTGACCATCCAAGGCAAGCACAACCTGCTCAACGCCCTGGGTGCTGGGGTAGCTGCACTTTTGGCTGGTCTGACCGAAGCACAGCTGCTCAGCGGTTACCAAACTTTCAAAAATGCGGCGCATCGTATGGAGCTTGTTCGTGTGCTCGACGGGGTACGCTACATCAATGACAGCAAAGGTACCAATGTGGAGGCTACGTTTTATGCACTAGGGAGCTACAAGGAACCCATGATATGGATTGCAGGCGGAGTGGATAAGGGAAATGATTATTCGGTATTGACCCCCTTGGTTATAGATGGGCAAGTGAAAGCTTTGATCTGTTTGGGTACCGACAATGAAAAATTGAAAACTGCATTTGCGCCACACATATCTCAAATTCGAGAAACGCAAGATATACGACAGGCAGTAGCCTGGGCTCAGGAACTGGCCGAAAATCAAGAGGTAGTGCTTTTGTCTCCCGCTTGCGCCAGTTTTGACCTATTTAAGAATTACGAAGATCGAGGAGATCAATTTAAAGCAGCCGTGGCCGCATTACTTCAAAAACAAAGCGCATGAATCAGCTAAAGGCATGGATAGATGAGCAATTCAAGGGTGACCCAATCATTTGGGCCATCGTGATCTTGCTATCTATGTTTAGCATTCTGGTGGTCTATTCTGCTACAGGCACTTTGGTGTATGCAGCAAAAGAGGTGGATACGGAGCAGTACCTTTTCAAGCATTCCAAGCTCGTGTTAGCTTCCTTGGTCGTGATGTGGTTGGCACACAAAATACCTTATCGAAAATATGCCCTCTACGCAAGGTTATTCATGTTTTTGTCTATCCCGCTGTTGGTGGTCACCTATTTATTTGGTTCCAATATCAATGAAGCCAATCGCTGGTTGGTAATCCCAGTAATTAATCAGGCCTTCCAACCTTCGGATTTGGCGAAGCTTTCCTTGATCGCAGCCTTGGCGGCCATGCTAGCGAAGCGACAAAATAACATCAATGACATCGCAGGAACGCTGCTTCCCATTGTCATTTCCATTGGTGTGATCACTGCTCTGATTGGTATGGCCAATATGTCCACGGCTATTTTACTGCTGATTACTTGTTTGCTGATCATGTTTATCGGAAGAGTACCTGTGCAGCATTTGGCATTGGTGGTAATGGTTGGAATTATTGGACTTTCGATAGCTATTCTAGCAGGGCAACGGAAAGACACCTTCCTTTCTCGAATTGAAACCTTTATGGATTCAAAGGATGACGATAGCAAGGTGCCATTTCAAGCAGAGCAGTCCTATATCGCCATCGCAACGGGCGGCATTACGGGTAAAGGGCCAGGTAATAGCGAGCAGCGAAACACCCTTCCACACCCTTATTCAGATTTTATCTATGCCATCATCTTGGAGGAATACGGCATGGTTGGAGGAGTCTCTGTACTCTTCCTGTACCTCGCGCTGCTCTATCGAGGCATGCGCATTGTAGCCAATTCTAACAAGGCCTTTGGGGGATTGCTGTCCGCAGGCTTGAGCTTTGCCCTGGTCATTCAAGCCTTGGTCAACATGGCCGTGGCGGTAGGGCTAGGTCCTATTACAGGGCTACCTCTTCCGCTGCTAAGCATGGGGGGAACCTCCTTAATATTTACAGGTACAGCTCTTGGAATTATTTTAAGTGTGAGCCGTGGAGACCATCAAGAGGAGGCAATCGCTGCTTCTGAAGGTGTCAAAAAAGGAAATCAATTACGAACTGCATAAACGATACCCTATCAAAACTAAAGCAACATATCGAATTCTTATTAGTGGTGGAGGCACCGGCGGGCACATTTACCCGGCCCTAGCCATCGCCAACGCCTGGATGGAAAAACATCCAGACTCGGAGATTCTATTTGTGGGTGCTGAAGGAAAAATGGAAATGCAGAAAGTTCCTGAGGCGGGCTACCCGATTCAAGGGCTTCCAGTGGCTGGACTTCAACGAAAGTTGACCCTCGCCAATTTGAGTTTCCCGATTAAACTATGGAGAAGCCTTCGTATGGCTTCTCGTATCGTCAACGAATTTCAGCCACAAGCAGTAGTGGGCGTGGGAGGCTATGCAAGTGGTCCGGTGCTCTATGCTGCGCAGTCCAAAGGCATTCCTACCCTCTTGCAGGAGCAAAATTCCTATGCGGGCTTGACCAATAAAATCTTGGCGAAAAAGGCCGCTCGAATCTGCGTGGCCTATCCAGAGATGGAGCGCTTTTTCCCCAAGGAAAAAATAAAGCTAACCGGCAACCCCGTACGAAAGGATTTGCTGGATTTGGCAGGTAAACGAGAGTTGGGGCAGCAAAAATTTGGCTTGAATGCCGATCGAAAGACCATCTTGGTTTTGGGAGGATCCTTGGGAGCCCGCACCCTCAACTTAGCCATGCTCAAGCACATGGTGGACTTGGAAAAAGAAGGCTATCAGGTGCTCTGGCAGTCTGGCAAATTTTATTTCAAGGACATGGAAGCAGCCTTGACAACCACAGGCTTAGGGCATATTCACTTGCATGAATTTATCCGCGAGATGGACCTGGCCTATGCCGCTGCAGATGTGATTGTCTCTCGTGCGGGTGCACTATCGGTCTCTGAGCTTTGCCTGGTGGGTAAGCCCGTGATCTTTATTCCATCGCCCAATGTGGCGGAGGACCATCAAACGAAAAATGCGACTGCTTGCGTGAATCAAGGGGCAGCAGTGCTCCTTCCAGACGCGCTTGCCGTAGAGCAGTTTAAAAATTACATCGATGAGCTGCTCCAGCAAGCCGGTAAGGCCCAGGCGCTAGCAACTGCAATTAAAAAAATGGCCATGCCGGATGCGGCAAATGCCTTAGTAACTGAACTTGAATTGCTCTTAAAATGACATTTAAAGGGATCCATAGCGTATTTTTCCTCGGAATCGGCGGCATAGGCATGAGTGCTTTGGCGCGCTGGTTTCAGCAGGAAGGCTATGCTGTAGCGGGTTACGACAAGACCCCTTCACCCTTGACGGATGCCTTGGAAGCTGAAGGCATGCAGGTCATTTTTACCGATGCCGTAGATTCGGTGCCTTCCCAATTTAGATCAACTCCTGACGAGGTGTTGGTCGTATGGACTCCCGCAATTCCAAAGGACAGCATACTGCTTCATTTTTTCCAGCAGGGATTCCAGATTAAGAAAAGAGCAGAAGTATTAGGGATGATCACCAAAGACCAATACACGATTGCGGTGGCAGGTACGCATGGTAAAACAAGTACCTCTTCCCTTGTTGCGCACTTGTTGAAGTCTGCAGGTAAGCCAGTTACCGCCTTCTTGGGAGGAATTACGCAGAACTACAACAGCAACCTGATCCTTTCAGGGAAGTCCAAAGAGGCAGTAGTGGTGGTAGAAGCGGATGAATTTGACCGATCCTTCCTTCATTTACATCCAAACGAAGCGGTATTGACGAGTGCAGATCCAGACCATTTGGATATCTATGGGGATGAGCAAACCATTCTTGAAGGCTTCCGTCAGTTTTTGTCTTTGGTAGATAAAAAGGGGAAGGTATACCTACAAAGTCATGCACATTACCGATTGGGAGATCAGGGCAATGCTTTGGCTAGCCTGCGGGAGTATGGACTGCGGTCGGACGGCATTCATGCCGAAAACATTGTTGCCAAGCCAAACTCCTTCGTGTTTGATTACATCGGAAGCAAAAATCAAATTAAGGGCTTGGAATTGTCTATTCCTGGATTCCACAATGTGGAAAACGCCTTGGCTGCAATTGCCATCGCCTTGGATCATGGAGTCAGTGAAGCGCAGGTTCGTGAGGGAATCAGGACCTTCCTAGGTGTCAAGCGCCGCTTTGAGATTCACTCCTCTCAAGCGGGAAAGATATACATCGATGACTACGCACATCATCCAGAAGAGATCAAGGCATGCTTGAGTTCAGTGCGCGCCATGTATCCTTCGCAACGGATGACTGTGATTTTCCAACCGCATTTATTTACCCGAACCCAAGATTTTGCAGCTGGATTCTCAGAAAGCCTTTCGCTTGCGGATGAGGTGGTGCTTTTACCTATCTATCCTGCCAGAGAACTACCAATTCCAGGGGTGATTTCTGAGATGCTTCTAGAAGGCATTCAAGCGGCCAAGAAGGTTTGCATTCCTAAAAATGAGGTGATGGAGTACTTGGAATCTTCCGCTCCAGAGGTGCTAGTCACCTTGGGTGCAGGAGATATTGACAGGCTTGTGCCTGGTATCGCAGCATGGACCAATTCTAGACCTAATCCTCCGCAACGATGAATAAGGCAAAGGTGAAAAAGGTCCTAGGAATTGTGTTGCTCTGCATCATCGCAGGGGGATACATTGGATTTGTGGAAAAGCAAAACTTAAGTAAGGCTTTCCGCAGCATAACGATAGATTTAGAGGCGGTCAGTGGGGTTTATTTCGTGGAAGAAAAAGAGATTTTAACCATTCTTTCTGCTTCGTTTCCAGAATTGAAGAAGGGGCTTCCCATGCGAGAAATCCCTTTGAAGGATATCGAAAAGCGGTTGTTGGGTCATCCCTTTATTCGTACGGTGGAGGCTTCCGTAGATCAGCAGGGAATCTTGAAGTTGAGTTTGACTCAGCACGAACCGATGGCTCGAATCGCTAGGCCAGAGACTGCCGATGGCTACATCACCAAAGAGGGATTGCTGATCGCAACCTCTCCCAGCTACACGAGCCGGGTATTGATTATTCAAGGTGCCTACATCGGTTCACTGATGGACCAAGGTAGGCTCGATGCGATGCCGGAATTGATTCCTTTGATTCGATTCATCTCGCAAGACAAATTTTGGAGTGCTCAAGTAACCGAATTGGAGATAAATGGGAGGAATGACATTCGCATTCACCAGCAAGTAGGAAGGCAGGTGATTGAATTTGGAGATGCTAGTGACTATGAGAGCAAGTTTGAACGAATCGCATTACTCTACAAAGAAATATTGCCTCGAAAAGGCTGGGATGCTTACCAGCGAATCAGTGTAAAATATAAAAATCAAATTGTTTGTGAATAACGCTTGGATATGGAAAACGACAAACTAATTGTAGGTCTGGACATTGGAACGACCAAAATCTGCGCCATCATTGGCCGCAAAAATGAATTTGGCAAGCTGGAAGTTCTTGGCATGGGCAAGTCCGTTTCGGATGGCGTGGAGCGAGGGATCGTGACCAACATCGATAAGACTGTCGCTGCTATTGGAAAGGCAGTTGAGGAATGTGCCAACATGGCTGAAGTCGACATTGCAGAGGTAATTGTAGGCATTGCTGGACAGCACATCCAGAGTAAGATCATGCATGGAAGCATCATGCGCCAGCCTACGGAGGATGAAATCACCGTGGAGGATGTGCAGCGCCTCACTGCAGACATGCACAACATCGTTGTGCCTCCAGGCAATAGCATTATTCACGTGATGCCCCAGGATTATACCGTCGACTACGAAGGTGGCATCAAGGATCCTGTAGGCATGTCCGGCAACCGTTTGGAGGCAGATTTCCATATCATCACCGCCCAGACTACAGCCATCAACAACATCAACAAGTGCGTGAAGCGTGCGCAGTTGAGTTCCAAACAATTGATTCTTGAGCCCCTTGCTAGCTCCCTCTCTGTTTTGAGTGAGGAGGAAAAGGAAGCAGGTGTGTGTTTGATCGATATCGGAGGAGGAACTACGGATATTGCTATTTTCTATGAAAATATCATCCGTCATACTGCTGTCATTCCTTTAGGGGGCAACATCATTACTGCCGATATCAAGGAAGGCTGTATGCTGATGCAAAACCAAGCGGAGCTCCTAAAGACTCGTTTTGGAAAGGCCATCGCAGCGGAGGCAAATCCCAACGAAATTGTATCCATCCCTGGATTAAAAAATAGAGCCCCTAAGGAAATCTCCATTCGTAACCTCGCTTCCATCATCCAAGCACGGATGGAAGAGATCATCGAAATCGTACAAAACGAAATCATGCAGAGTGGCTATTACAAGAAGCTGGCAGGAGGGATTGTCCTTACAGGAGGAGGCTCTCAGATGCAGTTTATCTCGCAGCTATTCGAATACATGACGGGATTAGATACCCGAATCGGATTTCCAAATGAGCATCTTGGAAAATCAGTTCTCGAAGATGTCAAGAGCCCTATGTATGCCACCACAGTGGGATTGGTATTGGCAGGGTTCAAATCTCTAGACATGCGAGAAGAGATCTACCAAAATCGCCGAGCCAATTCGGGGGTGAAACCAAAGCAGGTAGTAACCAGAGACAAGATTTCTAAGGATTTCTTTAAAAATATCGGCGAGCGTTTGAAAGGCATTATTTCAGACGATATCGGAGATGATACAGCCTACGGAAACTAAAATTTAACCCCAATACATCACCCAACGCGTACCCCAGCCTAAAAATAAATTCACCACTTATAATTATGTCAGATAACATGAAAGATTACAGATTTGATCTCCCTAAAAACCAAAAATCCATCATTAAAGTCATTGGTGTGGGTGGCGGTGGCAGCAATGCCGTCAACCACATGTATGGCTTAGGAATTAAGGATGTAGAATTCGTCGTGGTCAATACCGATGCTCAGGCCTTGAAGTCTAGCCCTGTTCCGTTGAGACTCCAGTTAGGCGCCAACTTGACGGAGGGACTTGGTGCAGGTGCTAATCCAGAACAAGGTCGTCGCGCAGCCTTGGAAACTGAGGACGAAATCCGCGAACTCCTTGCCGACAACACCAAAATGGTGTTTATCACTGCAGGTATGGGTGGAGGTACAGGTACTGGTGCCGCACCGATAGTTGCCAAAATTGCAAAAGAATTGAATATCCTTACCGTGGGTATTGTGACTGCTCCCTTCATGTTTGAAGGCAAGAAGAAGATGGCGGTAGCTCAAGCGGGTATTGAATCACTTCGTGAAAATTGCGATACCGTACTCGTGATTCTGAATGACAAGTTGCGTGAAATCTATGGCAACTTAGCCATCCGTACTGCCTTCAGCAAAGCAGATGACATTTTGAGTACTGCAGCCCGTTCCATTGCTGAAATCATCACGATCCATCAAGATGTAAACGTGGATTTTGAAGACGTGAAAACAGTGATGAAAGATGCGGGTGCAGCCGTAATGGGTTCCGCTACCGAAGAAGGCGAAGGTCGTGCCATCCGTGCAGCTGGTCTTGCTATTTCTTCTCCATTGCTCAATAATGTAGACATCAAAGGAGCTCAAAAAATCTTGCTCTCCATTATTTCAGGTGAGGAAGAGGAGCTTTCCATGGACGAATTGAGTGACATCACCGAATACATCCAAGAAAAAGCGGGAGACAATGCAGAGGTTATTTTTGGTCAAGGTATTGATCCAGAATTGGGTAGAGCAATCCGCGTTACCGTCATTGCTACAGGCTTTGAGATGGATAGACTTGCGAATGTGCCACTTACAAAGTCGAATGCAGCACCGGTTTCTGCTTTTGCTAGTCCTGAAGTCCCTACTCCTGCTCCAGCCCCTGCTCCAGAGCAAATCAAAACAGTAATTGATTTGGATTCTGGCAAGTCAGCACAAGTAATTGAGGAGCCTATTGCTGAAGGAACCACTTTTACTTTTTCCTTTCCCAAGCCAACCCTAGCAGTGGAAATTCCTGAAGTAGCTGATGAAGTTAAGGAAGAGGTATTCACTTTTGATATTCAACCCGTAGCCGAAAATTTCCTTGTGGAAGAGCCAATGGAGGAAGAAAAAATAGTGCATAACCTTTACCAGGAGCAGTCTGTTTCTGTAGCCACTCCTGCTGCGCCAGCTGAACCGCAACAGCCTACTCCGCCCGTATTTGCAAATGATTACTATGAGCAAATGAAGATGAAAGCCATACAGCGAGCGCACGAAAGATTCGAGAAACTCAAAGGAGGCCGTGCGCTAACCACTGCTTCAGATGACTTGTCTGAACAAATGGTGGTGCCTGCTTACCAGCGAAAAAATGTGATTCTCAATGAACCGCAGCACAGCTCTGAATCTGGCCTAAGCAAGTTTAACCTAAACGAGGAAAACGAAATTTTAGGCAACAATCGATTCTTGCACGATAACGTGGACTAAGTCCTAGAAGTCGAGCAGCATGTCAGCCTGGGTATGTAGTAGTTCTACATACAGCCTGTTGGTGAGCAGGTTATCTGACATATTTTGCTCTATCTTAGCCAGTTTAGGCTTGAGAGCAAGAACATGCATACCTAGGTAATGGAAGATGTCGGTGAGGTGGCTCATAGCGATGCCACCCCCGCCAATTCCTGAAGAAAGCCCAACTAGGGCACATTTTTTATTCTGGAATGAATTGGGATAGGTCATCCCATCAATGAATGTTTTTAAGATTCCAGGAAAAGATCCGTTGTATTCGGGAACAATAAACACGTACTTTTTGCCTTCCTTGACACGATCATGAAAGGTGTTGAACTCCGGATTTTTCCCATTGTTTTCGTACAAGGCGGTAGCCGTAAAATCTGAAGGTAAATCCGATAAATAAAGAATCTCAGAGGCAGCTCCTTTTTCCTTTAAAATTTGCTGGTACTGCGTAGCGATCGTGCTTGAAACTGAATTTAACCGGTTGGTGCTGACAATAATCTGAATCATTGGGGTGAATTTTATCTCCTTTATACACACAAGTACCCCGAAAAGTTCGAACAATTTTTCAAACTCCTATCTTTGAATCCTATAAACTAATTTTTAGATGGACTACAAGCAGCAAGTGGAGCAGGCTACGGCCTATATTCAAAGGATTCATTCTGATCCAGTGGCAATCGGAATCATCCTTGGGACGGGTTTAGGAAACTTGGCTAGCCAAATTCAAGTAGAACTTGAAATTCCCTACGAGGAGATTCCACACTTTCCAATTTCTACGGTTGAAAGCCACAGCGGCACCTTGCTTTTTGGCAGCTTGGGAGGCAAGCGAGTCTTGGCGATGAAAGGGCGTTTCCACTACTACGAGGGATACTCCATGAAAGAAGTGACTTTTCCCATTCGCGTGATGCAGGGCTTGGGCGTTCAAACGCTCTTGGTATCCAATGCTTCGGGAGGCTTGAATCCAGAGCAAGCTGTTGGAGAGGTGATGGTGATTCGTGACCACATCAACTTGTTTCCCGAGAACCCTTTGCGCGGAAAAAATTACGAAGAATGGGGGCCGCGATTTCCAGACATGAGTGTACCCTATTCCCCTCGCTTGATTGAGTTGGCGATACAGATTGCCAAAGAAAAAGGGATCAAGTTGCACACAGGTGTCTATTGTGGAGTGGAGGGGCCAAACTTGGAGACTCCTGCCGAATACGGGTACCTACGTACGATTGGCGGAGATGCAGTAGGCATGAGTACCGTGCCTGAGGTACTTGTGGCCTGCCACGCTGGGATGGAAGTTTTCGGATTATCCGCCATCACGGACTTAGGAGTCCCTGGAAAAATCCATCAGGTATCGCTACAGGATGTGATCGCTGCTGCCGCTCTCGCGGAACCGGTAATGAGTACCCTTTTTCAGGAAATGGTATCCAGATTGGAAGTCAAAAAATAAGGTCTAAAGAAAATAGACCTAATCTTAGTGCTTCTGTTGACTTTACTCTTCAGGAAGCTTGGGGATGGTTTGTACCAATTTCTCCATAAAAGGGCGGATCTCTTCGGGCCACAACTCTGGAATTTTACCTACTTGCCACCAGATGATTTCGCTTTCCCGCTCGTAGGCCAAATAATACCCACCTTCCTCAACACACACAGGACAAGCTATAAATGTAAGGCCACGCGGTAAGAGGTAATCCTTCGGAAAGGCTTGTTCTAGCTCCTTGGCGATAAGTGCGTACTTCGCATCTTTAGGTGTTTTGGAGTAGGTGATGACGGGTGCTTCTCGAAAGCTATTCATGTTGTCTACATACAACTTTCCACCTACGTATTTGTATATTTGAATGCAGTTGCCGGTACAGCGAAAGTTCCACTGTCCAAAGATAAAGGCTTCTTGTTCGGGCTTTTCCTCTTCCTTGCAGGCAGATACTAAAGAAAGGAGAAGAAGAAAAAAGGCTACTTTTCGTTTCATATCACAGACTTTTGTTACTAATCCTTAGAATGACATTTCTTTTTTTTTACAAGTATCGGAATTCTTTTAAAAAAAAGGGACTTGGTTTAGCGCTCGCCATTTTTATCTCTATCAATTTTCTTTCTACGCCAGTTTCTATTGCGCAGACGGATTCCCTGACCTTTTACTTTGGTAAAGAATCACAAACAACTCCTGCCACCTACGTGCTGACGGGTAAAATCCGATCGCTAGAAGGAGGGGATGCATTGGCAGGTGTTGGCGTCCATGTAAACGGGACTTTTTCAGGCGTGGTTACAGACAAATTTGGCTATTACTTAATTACACTTCCTCCGGGCATTCATCGGGTTGTGTTCCGGCATATTTCCCATGCACCACTTTTCACGCAAGTGCATTTGTTTGAAAATGGGGTAATCGATCTGGATATGCTCCTCAAAAGCTTTGAATTGGATGGGGTAGTAGTCCTATCCGATGACCCAGACCGAAATGTGCGCAACCCGATTTCGGGAGTGGCCAAGCTTAGTGCCAAGGAATTGAAGGCGATTCCTGCGTTTATGGGAGAGGCCGACATCTTCAAAGGCTTGCAGATGATGCCTGGCGTGTCTTCAGTAGGAGAAGGTACTTCTGGAATCAATGTTCGCGGTGCCAAAACAGACCAAAACCTGATCTTGATGAATGAGGCCGTGGTACTGAGTTCCAACCATGCACTAGGCTTTTTGTCGGGATTCAATACCGATGTAACGGATAACTTTACGCTCTACAAAGGCAACCTCCCCGCTATTTATGGAGGCCGGGCAGGAGCAGCACTGGACATTAGCATGCGTTCAGGATCCATGGAAGCTTGGCAGGGGCAAGTGGGCCTGGGAACTTCCAATGGGAAGCTCCTCCTCGAAGGTCCATTGATTAAGGAAAAGGTCAGCGTAATTGTAGGCGCGCGAAAATCCAATGTGAATTGGCTACTTGGGCAGGCGCGGGATTTGGATATTCAATCCAGTCGCCTCAATTTTTACGATGGCTACTTGGGAATGCAATGGAAAATAGCGCAAGGGCATAGTTTGGATTTGAGTTCATTGGTCACTGGAGATACCTTCCAGTTTTCAGATCAATTTGGCTACGATTGGACCAATGCCGTGGGCACCCTACGGTACAAGGGACTCCTAAGTGAAAAATGGGCGGTACGAGCGCTCATCGCAGGAGGCAATTTCGACAATAATTTTTTGGATCCTGCAGGTGTGGAAGCAGCGCAGGTATCCAATGGCATGCGTTACCAGCAAGCCAAAGCCTATGCCACTTGGGCGGACGAAAAGCGCTCCTTCACAGCGGGAGTAGAAGCCATCCATTACCAGGGTAAACCTGAGCAACGGCTTCCCTACGGAGAATTTTCTGCCATACAAGCCGATCGAATAGGGAAGGAAAAAGGGCTTGAAGCAGCAGCATTTTTCAACATGGACTATGAATTTAGCGAGAAGACGAGCTTGATTGGAGGACTTCGCTATTCGCGTTACAGTCAATTGGGCCCTGATACGGTATACCAATACCGTCCCAACGCCCCAAAAATTTCGGATGAAATCCAAGGTTCAGAAGTGTTTGGTCAAGACGCGATTCAAAGCTATGGCGGTTGGGAACCACGACTTGCGCTGCGGCAAAATTTATCCGCCCGTACTTCTCTCAAACTAAGCTATGCGCGACTTTACCAATACATCCAGTCCGTATCTGCAACTTTTGGACCTACACCCATCGACCTATGGCAGCTCAGTACCGTGCATATTCCTCCGCAGCGGGCGGATAATTTTTCCCTTGGCGTATTTACCAATTCAGCGGGCAATAAATGGGAGTATACCGTGGATGCTTTTTACCGACTGGGGGAAAATCAAGTAGAATACCGGGATTTCGCCAACCTCTTTCTCAATCCTCAGATTGAGACAGCACTTGTATTTGGAAAAGGGAAAGCCTATGGGATGGAATTTATGGTTAAGAAAAATGTGGGACTCCTGACGGGATGGATTGCCTACACCTATTCCAGATCCCTATTTCAATCGTCAAGCCCCTTTGCCGAAGAACAAATCAATGGCAACGCCTGGACCCCGGCCAACTATGACAAACCGCATGAAGTCAATTTGATTTTGAGTCGCAAGATGTACCCGAGGGGCCTTCTTAATCTGACGATGAATTACTCCACCGGTCGTCCCGTCTCCGCGGTTACGGCTTCCTACTACCTCAATGGAGGCTTGGTGGTCCCAGATTACTCCCTGCGGAATGCCTACCGCATTCCGGATTATTTTCGGGTAGATTTTTCCTACACGGTCGAGAAAGTGTTTTCAAAAAAGGGAGACAGCTTGAATTTTGGAATTTACAACCTGTTTGGACGTAAAAATGCCTATTCCGTGTTTTGGAGAAAAGATGGAGACTCCAAGCAATTGCGTCCCTACCGCCTAGCCATTTTGGGGGCAATTTTCCCATCCATTTCGTACAGTATTCAGTTAGGAGGTGCCGATGACTAAGTTTCGAATTTGGAGTCTTGTTCTCCTCTTGCTGGGGATCAGTTCCTGTGTGGATCAGATCAGCTTTCCCTTGGAAAAAGCGGATACCGAACGACTCATTGTGTCAGGTTTGATTACCAATTTGGAAGGTCCTCATCGCATTTATTTGTCTAGAACGACGGCGGCAAACAGGCCTCCTCTTTTCGTGAATGGGTATTACACGTTAAATGATGCCCCTAGGCCCGTACAAAATGCAAGGATCACCGTTTGGAGAAATGGGCAACCGCTTTTGGGAGAAGCCTTCCAAGAAGTGCGGCCTGGAGAATATGAGTGGAATCCGGTAGAACTATTGGAAGAAGGAGTTTCCTACTTTGTTCAGATACAAATTGGGGATAAAACCTATCGTTCTGCACCGCAGGTCATGCCTTCCATCTCCGGCGAGGATGACTTGTCTTTTTCCTTTGAGCGTGCGCGCATTGCTGACAATCCTGATGCAGCGCAACTGATCTTAAAAACCGAACTCACCTTGCCCCAAGTGACTGGAGCCTATTACCTACGCTGGTCTGTGGAAGAGGCTTATTTTTGGGATTTGACCTTTTTTCCCAATCCATTTAACAAACCTCCGCCTAATTGCATTGTGTTTGCTTATCCAGATCCGGAGCGGATTTCCTTAGTCAATGGCGAGGTGCTCAACCGTCCCGGAGGAAAGTCTACTCAGGTGATTGCCCAGCGCCTAGTGGATCAGTCCTTCTTGAGTAGGCACTACTTTATGGTCAATCAACTTAGCATCAGCAAGGAGGCCTTTACCTACTGGCAGCAGGTGCGCGAGGTGGTCAACAATTCCGGTTCGGTATTTGATTCTCCGCCAGCAGCGATTCGAGGCAATGTGAGCAATCTCAATGATGCCAAAGAAGTGGTATTGGGTTTTGTGGAAGTGGCCAAATCTAGTCAAACCCGAATCTTTACCACCCGAGGAGATGTGCCCTATTTCCTAGAAAAAACATGTGAATACATTCCAGGCAAGCGTTACGATCAGTACCTTCCTACCTGTTTGAGTTGCGCGGCATTTCCCAACAGCACCGAGGAATACCCCGCTTGGTGGTTTAAGGATTAGAGAACGTTTACACCTGCCAATGGTCGGCAGGCAATATAGTACCAAGTACGAAGTACAATGTACAAAGAACCTACACGAGTAGAATTCTCGTCTCTACTCGAATCTTGATACTAATTTTGTTAGGAATGGAATTGGCTTTTTTGGCTTACTTCTTCATTCCCATGTAATCCACGACCAGGTAACTCAAGGCGCGGACACCCAAGGTAAATCCACTCTCGTCTAGGTAGAAGTCAGGCGTATGGTGGGAGGGAGTTTTGAGGGGATCGGCGCCAGGCTTCATTCCGCCCAAGAACACAAATACGCCGGGCTTTTCCTTTTGGAAGAAGCTGAAGTCTTCCGAACCCGTCATCGGATCCATCAAGATCAAATTTTCTTTCCCAGCGGCAGCAGCTAATGAAGGAAGCATGGTCGCAGTTAAGGCCTCGTCATTGACCGTGGAAGGATAAAGTTTGGTAATGGTAACCTCAGCTTTGGCACCTGCACTTTCTGCGATATTGGTGGCGATGGTATTGATTCTACGGTGTACGAGCGCTTGCTGCTCGTCGCCAAAGGTTCGGATGGTACCGATGAGCTCTACTTTTTCAGGGATGATGTTGTGTCGGATGCCTCCATGAATGGCCCCTACAGTCACTACTGCTGGGTTTTCGGTGACATTGACGCTTCGTGAAAGTATGGTTTGCAGGCCAGTAATGATCTGCGCAGAGGTGACAATGGGATCTACGCCTGACCAAGGCGCAGCCCCGTGGGACTGGGTACCATGCACGTTGATTCCTAGAATGTCCACTGCGGCCATGGTAGGTCCAGGTCGGTAGCCGATTTTACCCGCTTCTACTTGTGCCCAGATGTGAAGGCCAAAAATGGCATCCACGTCCTGCATTACTCCTTCTTTCACCATCAATTCGGCTCCGGCCATGGGTACCTCGGTAACACCCTCTTCGGCCGGTTGGAAGATAAACTTCACCGAACCTTCCAATTGATTTTTGTGCGCTGCCAATACTTCGGCTACACCCATCAAGATGGCTGTGTGGGAATCGTGTCCGCAGGCATGCATTACGCCGGTTTGCTGTCCATTGTAGGTGGCGGTCACGGTAGATTTGAAGGGTAGGTCTACCCGCTCGGTTACGGGAAGGGCATCCATATCGGCACGAAGGGCCACCATAGGTCCAGGTTTGCCTCCTCGAAGGACACCAACCACGCCAGTTACCGCTACATTTTCAGTTACTTCCATACCTAAGGAGCGAAGGTGAGCAGCAACGATTTTGGCGGTGCGCACTTCCTGATTTCCTAGTTCGGGATGCTGGTGAAAATCCCGTCTCCATTCGATGACTTTGGATTCTACTCCCTGGGCTTTCTGGTCAATGCTGGGACGAAGTTTGGACTGACCGAGGGCAGTAGTTGCAATCAAGAGGAGGGGAAGTATGATTTTTTTCATGGGGTCTATTGGACTGGTTAGGCGCTGATCGCGGTGTGGAAATTCGAAAATAGGTTTTTTTGGTTAATTACTTCTAGTATGAAGGAACTAGGTGCTGAACTAAGTTAGGGGTCTAGGGGAAAAGAATTCTCGGTAATTCCATTATTTTTTTGGGATAATTCTTTTGACTCAATCATTTTATCGAGTAACTCACATTGCGTCCACTACCTTGTTTTTCAATGAGTTCTTTGGAAGTTAGCACAGAAAGCAAGCGTTTTATCGTAGGTAAGGGAATTGACAGTTTTTCAGAAATTTCTCCCGACTGAATATTGGGGCGATTTTGGATGATTGAATAAATCAATTTCTCCTTTGGCGAAAGCTGTGTTTCCAAGCCGCTTTGGACCAATTTCATCAGCAGTTGCTTTTGGATAGTTAACAAGCAATTCAGAAAGAATTGGATCCAAACCGTTACCTCTTCATTTGGACGTTGTGCCTGGCAAATTCTAAGTGCTTGGTAGTATTCGTTTTTTCGATTTTCTACTTCGTGTTCAAAACTCACGTATGCGATCCACTTGTATCCTGTAGTTAGCAGTAGCAGTGTTGAAATTAATCGGCTTAATCTTCCGTTCCCGTCTTGAAAGGGATGAATGCTCAAAAATTCATAGACAAAGGATGCGATTTTGATTAATGGGTGTACTTCAGTATCTGTAGTATACCATTCGAGTAAAGCCCGTATTTCATTTTCGGTAGGGAATCCCGCTTCTGTAGTTTGGAAAATTATTTGCTTGGTTCCATCAGGAAATGAAGCTTCTACGGCATTGCTATGCTGCTTGTAATTGCCTTTATGCCATTGATCTTTGGCATTGTATTTCATCAAACTGTTGTGCAGGCTTTTTAAATTACTTTCGGTAAGGTTGATGTTTTGGGAAGATTCAGTAATCAAATCTAGTACTTCGAAGTAACCCACTACTTCCTGTGAATCTCTGTCGGCAAGTGTGGTTAAATCAATCTTTTGAAGTAAGGCATCGACTTCTTCATCGCTCATTTTGTTGCCTTCAATACGGTTTGAAGCGCCAACACTTCGCACCGTAGCAATGCTTTTCAACTCTTTTAGGCTCTGTCCTTCCTTTCGTTCAATTGCGTTCCAATTTGCATCAAAACGATCTATTTCACTGATTAAGTTAATCAGTTTCCAATCAATGTTTAATTCGAAATTGTAAACCTTGTTGTTCATTTGATACGATTTGATACGCAAAGATACGATTACTATTATTAATCGCAAGCCCTGAATGATACGATTTGATACGATTTGATCTGATTTTGATACGAAAAAATCCCTGCTTCAGGCAGGGACTTGTTTTGTGATCCATTAATCTAGCCGCGGCAGGTTATAAAAAACCTCCCAAATGGCTTTGGGAGGTGTGATGTTGATTGTTGACAGAAAATTACTTTTTCATTCCCATGTAATCCACCACAAAGTAGCTCATCACGCGTACGCCCAATACAAATCCACTCTCGTCCAAGTAGAAATCAGGGGTGTGGTGAGAAGGAGTTTTGGTAGGGTCAGCTCCTTTTTTCATGCCGCCCAACCCGATAAATAATCCCGGCTTTTCGCGCTGGTAGAAACTGAAGTCTTCCGCTCCCGTTACAGGAGGATTGACATGCACATTGCCTTTGCCTGCAGCTGCTTCTAGCGTGGAAACCATCTTGGCTGTCAAGGCAGGGTCGTTTACTGTTGAAGGATATAGCTTGGTAATGTTGACCTCTGCTCGCGCACCTGCGCTTTCCGCGATGTTGGTTGCGATCTCGGTGATGCGTCGGTGTACCAGGTCTTGCTGCTGATCTCCAAAGGTGCGGATCGTGCCGATCATCTCTACTTTTTCAGGAATAATGTTGTGGCGAATACCTCCATGAATGGCGCCTACGGTCACTACCGCTGGATTTTGGGTGACATTGACGCTACGGGAAAGGATGGTTTGTAGGCCTGTGACGATCTGCGAAGCGGTAACTATGGGATCTACCCCAAACCAAGGGGATGCACCGTGCGCCTGCGTACCGTGCACGATGATTTCCAAGTTGTCCACTGCCGCCTGCGCTGGGCCGGAGCGGTAGCCAATTTTACCTACTTCAGTTTGTGCAGAAATGTGAAGGCCAAAGATGGCGTCCACGTCTTTCATCACGCCTTCAGCCACCATTTGCTTGGCACCCCAAGAAGTGACGCCAGGGATATAGATCCCCTCTTCGGCAGGCTGAAAGATAAACTTGACGGAGCCTTCCAACTGTGATTTCATACCAGCAAGTACCTCGGCCACTCCCATCAAGATGGCCACGTGGGTATCGTGCCCGCAGGCATGCATCACACCGGTTTGCTGTCCGTTGTAGGTGGTGGTGACTGTGGATTTGAATGGCAAGTCCACGCGCTCAGTTACCGGGAGCGCATCCATGTCGGCACGAAGAGCGACCATCGGTCCGGGCTTACCCCCACGCAAAATACCAACTACCCCAGTGGTAGCAACACCTTCTTGTACTTCGATGCCCAAGGCACGCAAGTGGTCCGCTACCTTTTTAGCGGTACGCGTTTCCTCGTTGCCTAGCTCAGGGTGCTGGTGGATGTCGCGTCTCCAGTCGATGACTTTGGTCTCGATGGCTGCAGCCTGCTGGTCAATGCTGGGGCGAAGTTTGCTTTGGGCAATTGCGGTACTGCTCAGCAGTAGAAGGGGAAGGATTAATTTTTTCATAGGTTCTGTTGGAAGGTATTGGTCTTTGTGTTGCTCAAATTAAATTCAGGAGCTGTAAATTCAATGAATTTTTGGATAAAGCCTAGAATTGGAGAACTTTTTGGTTGGAATTGGCTTTAATACGTAAACAATAAACTTTATGGAATTGAATCAGAAGCTGGCGGTGGTCACCGGCGTAAGCAAGGGACTTGGCCTTGAAGTGGTCAAATTGCTACTCGACAAAGGCGCCGTCGTGGCGGGCTGGGGAAGAAACCAACCTTCCTTCACGCATCCCAATTTTCATTTTTTCTCCTGCGATGTGGCAAACGAGGCGCAAGTCGAACAAGCCTACCAAGCCACCGTTTCCCGCCTGGGTGCGGACATCCGCATTTTGATCAACAATGCCGGATTTGGAGTTGCCGGACCGCTAGAAACCATGAGTTCTGCAGACTGGAAATCCATGTTTGATACCAACGTCCACGGGATCTTCTACGTGACCAAACGCATCATTCCTGCGATGAAACTAGCAGATGAAGGACACATCATCAATGTAGCCTCCATCGCTGGACTCAATGGGGTAAACAATTTTGCGGGCTATGTGGGCACCAAACATGCCGTCCGCGGCATCTCCCATTCCTTGTACATGGAGCTTCGTGACTTTGGGATTAAGGTGTCGACCATCTATCCGGGATCCATTCAGACGAATTTCTTTGATGCCATTCCAGGGATGGATGCACACGAACACATGATGCAGCCTGCGGATGTAGCCCTGACAATTGTACAAACCCTGGAAACCCATCCCAACTATTTTGTGGTCGATGTGGAATGTCGTCCACTCCGTCCAAAAGGAAAAAAATAGAATAAGATTATCCGTAATCCTGCCAGTAGCTAGCATAGTTATTTAAAAACTACGGATAATCGTTGACAGACCATGAGCCGCGGCCCACAGGCGGTCAACGGTCCACAGCTTACTTAATTGAACCTCAAACCTTTTTTTCTCAGCTTAGGGGCGAAAAAGCGAATAATCAGAAAATAGCAAACCTAAAAAAACAGCCTTGTCGTTCTAAGGGCAATCTGTATTTTTGTAGGTACTCGATGTATCGAATCGCCCCAACGCATGTCACTCCAGGTTTCTCAGCTTAGCAAACAATATGGTGCTCAAAAAGCACTGGATGAAGTGAGCTTTTCGGCAAGTCCTGGTCGGATTCTGGGATTTTTGGGCCCCAATGGTGCAGGGAAGTCTACGACGATGAAAATCATCACGGGCTACCTGGCTGCTGATTCGGGAACGGTATCGGTCTTGGGAGAAAATGCCTTGGCCAATCCCAAAAAGTTGGCTGCTCAAATTGGCTACCTTCCTGAAAATAATCCCCTTTACCTGGACAGCTATGTTCGTGAGTTTTTGGAATTTTCGGGGGGTATCTACGGCATGAAATCTGCCGATATTCGACGCCGCACCGAGGAGATGATTCGCAAAACAGGCCTTCAAAGCGAGCAACACAAGAAAATTGGACAGCTCTCCAAAGGCTATCGTCAGCGGGTAGGCATTGCGCGCGCACTTTTGCACGATCCTGCACTGGTGATTTTGGATGAGCCTACTACGGGCTTGGACCCCAACCAACTCGTAGATATCCGCAACTTGATCCTAGAGGTAGCCGAGAATAAAACCCTTATTTTCTCCACCCACATCATGCAAGAGGTGGAGGCAGTATGCCAAGATGTGGTCATCATCAATCAAGGTAAAATTCGATCCGCAGGCTCACTTGCGGACTTGAAGTCTGCGGCTACCCAAGTGACCTTGATCCTTGAAACGGAAGAACCGCTTGACTTATCCTGGTTTGAAGGGATTGGAATCCCTAGCTTTGGAACTAAGGGGCCTCAAGAATTGGTGCTTCTGACCGGGGATGCTGGGGAAGCTCGAAAGGCGGTGTTGCAAGTGGTAAGCCAGCGGGGACTTATCCTGATTCGTCTTGACCAAGGCGCTAAAAATCTAGAAACCCTTTTCAGAGAAATCACCCAAGGCCAATGAAAAGTTTGTTTCTCAAAGAAATCACGGCCTTTTTCGGCAGCTTGACCGGCTACCTGGTACTGGTCTTGTTTTTAGTAGCCATCGGCTTGCTGGTTTGGGTATTTCCCGAAAGTTCGGTGCTGGACTATGGCTATGCAGACTTGGAATCTTTATTTCTCTACACCCCCTATGTGTTTACTTTTTTGATCCCTGCGATCTCCATGCGCAGCCTGGCTGAGGAGCGGAGGGCGGGTACCTGGGAATTGCTGCAGACGTCCCCACTTAGTTTGACTCAAATTGTACTTGCCAAGTACCTGGCCTTGCTCGTATTGGTTTTCATGGCGATCCTTCCCACCTTGGGTTATGCGTATTCCATTTCCCTGTTGGGTAATCCTCCGGGCAACTTGGATTGGGCGGGGTTTTTTGGGAGTTGGCTGGGGCTACTGATGATTGGAGCCACGTTTGCAGCGGTAGGCTTGTTTGCAAGTTCCTTGACCTCCCAACAGGTGGTGGCCTTTGTCCTTGGTGTCTTTCTTTGCTTCCTCTTGTATTTTGGGTTGACTGCTTTGGCAGGGATGGTTTCGGGGGATTGGTCTTATTGGATCGAGGAACTCAGTTTGAGCTACCATTACAACAGCTTGAGTCGAGGCGTAATTGACAGTAGAGATCTCTTTTTTCTACTGGGAATGATTTGGGTATTTCTGGGTGCAACGGTTTTGATTTTGAAGAAGAAATGAACCAGTTGAGCTCCCATCGGCTATTTCCACTTGCAGCGCTGTTGTTCGGCGTCCTGGTCTTAGTAGGCCTTGCTCAAACGGTCCGTTTTCGAATTGACCTGACCGAAGAAAAGCGGTATTCCCTACATCCATCCACCCTAAAGTTGTTGGAAGGAATAGACCGGCCTTTGCATGTGGATATTTTATTGACTGGGGAGGATCTTCCGGGAGGGATGCGGAGACTTCAAAAATCCATCGAGGAGACCGTACGTACCTTCAATGCGTATTCGTCTGAAAACATTACGGTGTCCTATTTTGACCCGCTGGAAGTGACCGACTCTTTGAAGGAGGGCTTTATTTATACCCTAGCCGACTATGGCATTCGTCCTACGAACCTATTTGTCAATCAGGCCACGGGACAGCAGGAGCAGCTTATTTTTCCAGGGATTTTGGTGTCTGATGACACCTACGAAACTGGCGCACTGATCTTGAAAGGGGAGCGGGGCATGTCTGCCGAGCAAACCTTGAATGCCTCCATTGAAAACCTAGAGTTTGAATTGGCACAAGCCATCCAAAAGCTGTTGTACCCCCAAAAAAGCGCCTTGGCGATGGTTATTGGCCATGGGGAACTGGCTGAGGACGATGGATTTGGGATGGTCGAGGCACTTAGTGGACGCTACGAAGTGTTTAAAGTTCCCTTGGAGCTGGCCAAAAAAGTAGAGGACCTGAGTTCATTTGCTGCGGTTTTCATTTTGGGCCCAGATTCGACCTATTCCGAGCGGGAGCTATTCCTCTTGGATCAATACGTTATTGGAGGAGGCAATTTGATTGTGGCCGCAGAAGGGACAAGCTTGGATTTAGGGCAACTGGCGGGAGAAGGTGCCTTGGCGATGCCTCTAGAAAATAGCCTGGATCGCCTCTTGTATCGCTATGGCATTCGTGTCAACAAGGACTTGATCCAGGATCTCAATTTTGGGGTAATTCCGGTTATGGGCGGAAATTTTGGCAATAAGGAGCAGCTTGTGCCGTTGCCTTGGCCTTATCATTTTCAAGCGGGGCGCATGTATCCCCATCCCATCACCAAGGGATTGGATCAGGTGAGTTTCCGCTATGCCAGCAGCCTCGACACGGTGAAGGCCGATGGTGTTCGAAAGACTCCCTTGCTCTTCAGTTCGGAGCGTTCTCGGATCATGCCTTTGCCGCATCTGATAAGCCTAGGGGCATTTCAAGAGCCCCCTCTAGAATCTGAATTTGGCTTGCAATACCTGCCGCTTGCCTACTTGTTGGAAGGGGAGTTTACCTCCCTTTTCAAGAATCGATTTGTACCTGAGGAATTTGCGGGGAGCCCACTAAAAAACAGTGGAAATGGTAAAGTAATCGTACTTGGGGACGCGTCAATATTTCAAAGCCAGGTCAATCCAGCCAATCAGGAACCGCTGCCACTAGGGGAGGATCCGCTGGCGCAGGCTACCTATGCCAACAAGCAGTTTTTGGAAAATCTGGTGCAGTACCTGAAAGATCCGGAGGGGATCATTGCCACGCGAACGAAGGTCCTGCAGATACGCCCTTTGGATAAGGTAAAAGTGGCCGAAGAAAAATCGATGTGGCAGCTGATTAACGTGGGGGCTCCTGTCCTTTTCCTCGTGCTGATGGGTGGAGTAATTGGCTTGCTACGCGCGAAACGTTTTTCCCGAAGGGCATAAACCAAAAATCACCCAACTATTTGTAACTTTTTTACTACAATTGGAAGGAGGTTCCTCTGAATTAGCATTTTATTTCTAAATTTACCACACTAGAAAAAAACTATACCCACCCCTACGATATGAAATTTATTGTTTCTTCCTCCGCCTTGCTCAAGCAGCTTTCTGCCATCAACGGTGTAGTGACCACCAACCCGGTGGTGCCTATTCTGGAAAACTTTCTGTTTGAAATCAAGGGATCTGTATTGACCATCACTGCTTCGGATCTGCAGACTTCCATGATGACTCAGCTCCAAGTGGAGGCGAAGGAAGACGGAAATATTGCAGTGCCTGCACGTATTTTGATCGAAACCTTGAAGAACTTGCCTGAGCAGCCGGTGACTTTCAGCATCGATCACGATACCTACGCAGTTGAAATTAGCTCTGACAATGGTCGCTACCGACTTGCTGGGGAAAACGCAACTGACTTCCCAAAAATCCCAACCGTAAACAATGCCACTACGGTAGATATGTCTACTGAAGTGCTTTCTTCTGCTATTTCGAATACGATTTTTGCTACCTCCTCTGACGAGCTTCGCCCAGCAATGACTGGGGTGTACATCAACCTAAGTCCAACCAACACCACTTTTGTAGCTACGGATGGACACCGTCTAGTGCGTTACAGAAGAGTAGATGTTGCCTCCACCAATGGAGCGAGCTTGATTATCCCAAGAAAAGCCTTGAACCTACTGAAGTCTACCTTGCCATCCGAGAATGTGCCAGTATCGGTAGAGTTCAACCAGTCCAATGCCTATTTCAAGTTCAACAACATCAAAATGATCTGCCGTCTCATCGACGAGCGATTCCCAGATTACGAAAACGTGATTCCAACTGAGAATCCAAATCGGATGAACATCGACCGAATGGAGTTTTTGGGTTCCTTGAGACGTATCGCCATCTACGCGAATAAGACCACACACCAAGTTCGCTTGAAGTTGACCGGTAGCGAATTGATGATCTCTGCAGAAGATTTGGACTTCTCCAACGAAGCCAACGAGCGCCTGTCTTGCGACCATGAGGGAGAGGATATTGAGATCGGATTCAATGCCAAGTTCTTGGTGGAAATGTTGAACAACCTTTCTTGCAAAGAAGTAAGCATGAAGTTCTCCGCACCAAACCGTGCAGGCTTGATCTTGCCAGCTACCCAAGATGCCAACGAGGATATCTTGATGTTGGTGATGCCGGTGATGCTCAACAACTACGTATAAAAACCACCAACCTTACGAAAAAGCCCGTCCCGCAATTTTGCGGGACGGGCTTTTTCGTACAGGGGTTGAAACCCCTGCTTGAGTAGCAACCGCCCCGCTGGGGCAGGCATTACTACTTACGATTTGTCCTAAAACCTTTGAGGTCTTCCAGACCTCGAAGGTTTTCATAGGAATTCTTTTCCCCATCACCCGCACTTAGGCCTTATCAGCAAAATCCCCCAGTACTCATTTGCAGCTGTATCCAGCTGAATGACAAAGAATAAGCACTGAAAAATTTAAAATCATTATTTTCAATACTGTTCCATTATTCGTTAACTTTATACGAATTAGAAAATGGAACGGTACAGACAAATCATCGTCGTTAAAGACTACTTTTTTGACTTCTTCGAGCAGCAAATCGAGAAATAAAAGCAGAGGTAAAATGAAAGTAAAAGATCAAAAAAGTAAAGCAATTACCACTTTTGACGAACATCTCGACAAGCGTTATGGGGAAATAGGAACATCCAAGCGAACTGAATTTGAGATAAAAGCAAAAGCATTTGCTATTGGCGAAGTAATCCGAGAAGAAAGACGACTTGCCTCAATGACTCAAGAGGAATTGGCTGAAAAGACAGGGACTAAAAAAAGTTTTATTTCAAGAATTGAAAATGGCCACAGCGATATCCAACTTTCAACACTTTACAAATTGTTGGAGTACGGGCTTGGTCGCAAAATTACCCTAACCATAGAGTAGGATTGGCTCGGCGCTGCTGCTCTGCCCACAAACCTTTGAGGTCTATCAGACCTCGAAGGTTTTAGTAAAATTCTCAATTCCCCAAAGGACCACCTTCCTTTTTGGCATCTCGTAGCATCTTGAGGTAGAGCCCTTCTACCCGTTCGCGTGCCCAGGGGGTTTTGCGTAGAAATTTTAGGCTGGAGGCAATGCTGGGGTCGTGCGTGAAGCAGCGGATGGTAATGCGTTCACCGAGGTCTTCCCAACCGTAAAAAGAGACCAATTGGGCGATCATGTCGGCGAGGGTGACTCCGTGCAGGGGATTGTTGGCTTGGGTTTCCATAAGAGCTGGGTTAGGAATCCTTGGGTTGAATCAAATCCCAAAGATTACCATAGAGGTCCGAAAATACGGAAACTATTCCATACGATTCTTCTGCCGGTTCGCGGATAAAGACGACTCCGCGGGTGCGGTAGTTTTTGTAATCTCTCCAAAAGTCGTCGGTATACAGAAACAAGAAGACGCGTCCTCCCGCCTGATGGCCCACCTGACTCAGTTGCGTTTCGTTGGCGGCCTTGGCAAGCAGCAACTGGCAGGCAGAGCCCTTTGGAGCTACCCGCACCCAGCGCTTGGTATCCGTCAGTGGGGTATCTTCCAACAGTTCGAATCCTAGCGTCTGCGTATAGTACTGAATGGCCTCGTCGTAGTCTTTCACCAAAAGGGAAAGCTGTCCAAGTTGTTGGTTCATGGAGTAGATGGGAATTAACTTTAGTTGCGTGTGTTGGTTTTTAGGCTTTTTGCAAGCCTTCGAGTATCTCTCGAATAGCCACGATACTTTCCCATTCCTTATCCTTATCTCCATGCTCAATCCCTACGTGTCCGCTGTAGCCATGGGAAAGGACGATCTTCATCATGCGGGCATAATCCAAGTCCGACTCTTGGCCTGCATCGTCCCAGACGCGTGGCTTGAGGCTTACTCCAGTCGCTAAGGGCATCAACTCATCCACTCCTCGGTAGGAATCGTAGGAAACGGGCTTGCCTTCTAGCGTGCTGATGCGGAAGTTGCCAAAGTCGGGAAG
>CANGZP010000031.1 GCA_947458475.1 Cyclobacteriaceae bacterium
AAGCCTTTGGACTCGCATTTTGATTGCATTGGCTGCGGAAGCTAAGCAGCAATCGGATCGTGCCACAGTATTTTATTGCATACAAACCCTTCGGGATGCTCACCCAATTTAGTGGGGAGGAATATACCCTGGCCTCTCTGGGAGATTTTCCGAAGGATGTCTATCCCGTAGGTCGACTGGACAAGGATAGCGAAGGATTGCTACTGCTCACAGACGACAAGGGGTTGAATCACCAATTGCTGAATCCTAGATTTGGCCACCAGCGCACTTACTATGTGCAGGTGGAGGGTATCCCTACTCCCGAGGCTTTGGCACAATTACAACAAGGAGTCACCATTCAAGTGGATGGTATGTCCTACCGCACCAAGCCCGCCTTGGTCAAGTTACTGGATCCGGCGCCTATCCTTCCCGAACGAAATCCCCCCATTCGCTACCGTGCCTCCATTCCAGACTGCTGGTTGGCACTCACCTTGATTGAAGGCAAAAACAGGCAGGTACGAAAGATGACTGCTGCGGTTGGCTTTCCTACCTTGAGGTTGGTTCGGTTTTCCATGGAAAAAATAACTCTGGATGGCATGGAGGCTGGAGAAGTGCGGGAGCTCAGCCAAGAGCTGGTTTATCGTTCCCTTGGCTTGACCGGATTTGCTGCATCTCGGGCAGGAATCAAGAAATATAGGTAGCTCTTAAAAATTCCTAAAAATCAGCGAGAGGCTCGGGATTGCGCTCGGGAAACTGTAAGATTGGGGATTGGAACAATTTCCCCTAATTTAGTCCCTCCAAAAAGTATACATTAAAGACGAGTCACATGCATCAGGAAAAAATTGCTGAAGTCATTCAGGAAGTAAAGAAAGTAGTGGTAGGCCAGGACAAGATGATCAATCGCTTGTTGATCGGCTTGTTTACCAATGGGCACATCCTATTGGAAGGTGTACCTGGACTTGCCAAGACCTTGACTGTGAATACGCTTGCGAAGGTCCTGCATTTGGATTTTAACCGCATTCAGTTTACCCCCGACTTGTTGCCTTCGGATCTGATCGGTACGATGATCTACAACCAGCAGACGTCTAGCTTTGAGGTGAAGAAAGGGCCTATTTTTTCGAACGTGATCTTGGCGGATGAGGTCAACCGATCTCCAGCCAAGGTGCAGTCCGCACTTTTGGAGGCCATGCAAGAAAAGCAGGTAACCATTGGTGAGACGACTTATACCTTGGATCGGCCTTTTTTGGTTTTGGCTACGCAAAACCCCGTAGATCAAGAAGGAACGTATCCACTTCCAGAAGCACAGGTGGACCGATTCATGATGAAGGTGCACATTGACTATCCTAGCAAATCGGATGAGATGGAAGTTATGCGCAGAATGTCCAACATGCAGTATTCTGCCGATGTCAAGCCGATCCTATCCAAGCAAGATATTTTTGATATCAGAAATCAAATCAACGCGGTGACTTTGGCGGAGCCTTTGGAGCATTACATCATCGAATTGGTATTTGCCACCCGTTTCCCTGCAGACTATGGCTTGAAGGACGAAGCCAAGTACATTTTGTTTGGTGTATCTCCACGTGCCAGCATCAACCTGAACTTGGCAGCTAAGGCGGTAGCCTTTATGGATGGCAGAGATTACGTATTGCCTGAGGACATCAAAGAAATTGCCGAGGACGTCTTGAATCACCGAATTTTGCTCAATTACGAAGCTGAGGCGGATCGAGTAAGCACAAGAGACTTGGTGAAAACATTACTTGAAAAAGTGCCAATCAACAAGTCCGTAACATTGAAGTAACATCAAAACCCCTTTAAAAAGGCTTTTCGAATGAAAAGCCTTTTTTTATGCCCTGTTCGTTAAACACAGGTTAAATGCGGTCAAAATTTTTAAAATAAGCATAATTCTATTTTTTCTTTTGGGCAATAATTAGGGTTCACCTTTGTGACGTAATCAACTCGCAAAAAACTTAATTACACCAAACCCATGAAAAATTTTTCATACATCTTCACTTTATTGACTGCCTTTACGCTGGTATTTACAAGCTGTAAAGAAGAAGAGAAGCCAGATAATGGCGTGACTATTTCCGGCATTCCAGCAACTGCTAAAATTGATGCAGGTGCAAAACTAGGTCCGGTAACCGGTTCTGCTGAAGGCCTTGATGGTCTTGTATCGCTATCAATCACTAAAGATGGCGCTCCGCTATCTACCCTTCCATTGACTGGAACTAGTGCAACTTTTCCATTTGAGTACACTGCTATCGCTGCTGACGCAGGCAAAAACCTAGTATTCGAATTTACAGTGACCGATACAGACGGTGATGTAGCAAAAGCGACACACGTATTGTCAGTAGGTGCTGAGCCAACAACTATTCGTGTAACTAGCAATATTACTGCTAACACCACTTGGGTAACTGGTAAAACTTACATTTTAGGAAGTAGAATTGTAGTTACCTCTGGTGCTAAATTGACGATCCAAAAAGGAGTTATTGTGAAAGGTGAAGCAGGAACTGGTGCTAATGCAACTGCATTGGTAATCGCAAGAGGCGCTCAAATCGACGCGCAGGGCACTGCAACTGAGCCAATCATATTTACTTCTGTAGCAGACGAGATTGCTCCAGGTCAGATTGCTTCTCCAAACTTGGAACCTACTCAGGAAGGACTTTGGGGTGGTTTGATTGTTCTTGGAAGAGCGAAGTGTTCTTTGGCAGGTGACGTTGCTGAACTTCAAATTGAAGGTATTCCAGCTTCTGATACCAACGGACTTTACGGTGGAACAAACGATGCTGACAACTCGGGTATCATCAAATTCATCTCTATCCGTCATGGTGGTGCTTTGATCGGTGCTAGTAACGAGATCAACGGCTTGACACTTGGCGGGGTAGGTTCTGGTACAGTAATCGAAAACGTAGAAGTAGTAGCCAACCAGGACGATGGCATCGAATGGTTTGGTGGAACAGTTTCTGTAAAGAACGCATTGATCTGGAACTCTGGTGATGACGCAGTAGATACGGACCAGTCTTGGGCAGGTACTTTGGACAACTTCCTAGTAATCTGTGGTGTGAATACTGACCACGCACTTGAAATCGACGGTCCAGAAGGTGCATACAATGCTGCACATACTGTGAAAAACGGATCTGTAAAAGGTCACCCGGCTTCTGAAATGGCCGACTTTAGATCTAAAGCAAGAGGAACTTTCGAAAACCTCTACTTCTTCAACTTCCCTGCTCCTGCTGATACCTACAACGGCGTAGCCAACGCAGGTAGAGGTGACTTCGGTCTTGATGCTGCGACTGTGCCTAACTTCACTGGAACTACAGGCCCCCTAGTTTTCAACAAATTGGAGGCTACACTTAAGGCAGGTGTCACTTTGACTACCGCATTCAGAAACGGAACAGATGTATATGCTGCTGAAGTTGCCTTGAAGGCAAACACCGTGGGGGCTAATAAAGCTGCTTTCGTAGGTTGGACTTGGGCTGAAAAGGCTGGTGCACTAGCCGATTTTAAATAATTGAATTTCCCACAAGGAAAGGAAGGTCTTGCAAGGATCCTTCCTTTCCTTTTTTATAATTAGTAGAGAATATTACCTAACGCTGTATGAACAAGAAAAAACAAGAATTGCCCATTAAACCCCTGGTCGTTCTACTCCTTATCATTGCATTTCAATTGATTACGGGCTTTGTATTTGCCCAGAATGGCACCATCCGTGGCGCCATTTTTGATGAATCCACCGGCGAGCCGCTTTACGGGGTTTCGGTGTTGGTCAAAGAAACATCTACAGGTGCTGTCACTGATTTTGATGGAAAGTTTGAAATTCAACTTGCTCCTGGATCTTACACCCTTCAGATTTCCTACATCTCCTTCGCTACGGTCAACTTGACCGAGGTAGTAGTAGAAGCTGGAAAAGTGAATGTGCTTTCCGATGTGCTTCTCAAATCAGAAGAATCAGAACTGGAGACAGTCACTGTCTCTGCTGCTGCGATCCGTACTACAGAATCTGCTTTGATGTCTGTAAAACGGAATGCACCCAACTTGTTGGACGGCATCTCTGCCAGCACCTTCCGTCAAATTGGTGACGGGGATGCAGCTTCTGCGGTAAAGCGAGTAACTGGAGTTTCCATCGAAGGAGGAAAATACGTGTACGTTCGTGGTCTTGGAGATCGCTACACCAAAACGGTATTGAATGGAGTAGACATTCCTGGATTGGATCCAGACAGAAATACCATTCAAATGGATATTTTTCCTACAAATGTGATTGACAACATTGTGGTGTCGAAGTCCTTCACTGCCGAGCTACCTGCTGATTTTACAGGAGGAGTAGTGGACATCGAAACCAAAGATTTTCCTGAGGAGAAAACTTTCCGTTTGAACATATCTGGAGGATTAAATCCTTCCATGCACTTCAATAAGAATTACCTGACCTATCAGGGAGGTAAAACAGACTGGTTGGGTTACGATGACGGTACCCGTGCCAATCCTACTGGCGGTAGAACCAATATCCCACAATTTGCTGAGGTAATTGGAAATCCAAACGGAGCCAAGGGTCAAGAATTTCAACAACTTTTAAGAGGCTTCAATAAGACCTTGGGGGCTTCTACCCAGACTTCCATGATGGACTTTGGATTAGGACTTTCCTTTGGAAATCAAATCGTAAGACCTAAGGCTACTTGGGGCTACAACGCCGCGTTGACTTACAAAAATGACACAGAATTTTACCAAGATGCACAGTTCAACCTGTTTGCTAAGCCAATCGATTCCAAACAGAATGAGTTGGATGCCCTTCAAATCCAGACCGGTAACTATGGAGTAAACAGTGTGCTTCTAGGTGGAATTGCTGGAATCGCCTTAAAAACGAAAACCTCCAAATACAAACTCAACTTTTTGCACCTTCAAAATGGGGAATCCAAAGCAGGTATTTTCGATTATGAAAACTCCAACTTGGGAGCAAACTACGAGGCCAAGCAGTACAACTTAGAATATAGCCAACGTGGTCTAACTAGTGTATTGCTATCTGGTAATCACTTCATCAAAGGAAAAGCATGGGAAGTCAACTGGAAGTTGGCACCTACCCGTTCTACCATCGAAGATCCAGATATCCGCTTTACTCGATTTAGATTGCCAACCAATACCATCTCTCCTGAAGTAGGGTTACCTGCTCGTATTTGGAGAAATTTGGAGGAAAATAACTTGGTAGGAAAGTTAGACCTCACCAAAAACATGAGCCTTTGGAACCAAGATGCCAAGTTTAAATTTGGTGGTTCTTATGCCTACAAAGAACGTGATTTTGAAATCCAATCTTTCCAATTCCCTACAGGAACAACCCCTTTGGATGGAGATCCTAACTCAGTGTTGAAGGAAAGCAACTTGTTTTCTCCAACCAATCGTAATGGAGTTCGCTACAACCCAGACTTTATTCCGAACAACCCAAATAAATTTCAGTCCAACCTATCCAACATCGGAGGATATGCGAGTGTGGAGGCCAATCCGCTTGCTAAACTGAAAACCATTGTGGGTGTTCGTGTGGAAAAATACACGCAATACTACTCTGGAACCAACCAAAATGCATCCATTGTATTTGATGAGGAAAAGGTATTGGATGATTTGGACTTCTTCCCAACCTTGAATTTGGTTTTGGCACTAAAAGAATCACAGAATCTTCGTTTTTCTGCAGCGAGAACAATTGCAAGACCTTCGTTTAAGGAACTTTCATTTGCTGAAATCATTGACCCGATTACAGGAAGAACTTTCGTTGGAGGATTATTTCAAGAAACTACAAATGCAGGCACTGAGGTCCTTTGGGATGGTAATTTGAGATCAACTCGAATCAATAACTTCGATGTGCGTTGGGAAATGTTCCAGCCAAAAGGTGAAATGTGGTCTGTGGGGGCGTTTTACAAGACCTTTGAAAACCCAATCGAAATCGTACAGTTCCTTTCTGACCCTGGATCTTTCCAGCCAAGAAACGTAGGAAATGGTACCGTATTGGGGGTTGAATTGGAATTCAGAAAGTCACTGAAGTTTATCAGCCCGAGTCTTGAAAAATTCCAGTGGAATACCAACTTGACACTTACCGAGTCGCAAATCAGCATGTCCGCTACGGAAAAAAGATCCAGACAACTCACTGCGCGTGAAGGCCAAGAGATTGGGGATACCCGAGACATGGCTGGTCAGGCACCCTACATTATCAATACAGGTATTGCCTATTCGGACTTCAATATGGGTTGGGAAGCAGGAATCTACTACAACGTGCAGGGACCAACACTTAATATGGTTGGCTTCGGTAACCGTACCGATACCTATGCAGTACCTTTCAATTCCTTGAACTTGAACATCAACAAAACTTTTGGTGCAGACGAGCGCATTCGTGCAAGCTTTGGTGTTCAAAACCTGCTAAACGACAAGCGTGAATTTATCTTCAGCTCTTACGGAGCACAAGATCAGTTCTTTACCCAGCTTGCTCCTGGAGTTCGAGCTAACTTTAGCTTAGGGTTCTCCTTCTAATGCTTCAAATTCAAAATTCAAAAAAAGCCATCCTTTGGGGTGGCTTTTTTTATGCCAAGACTTTGGGGTGATTATCCTTCCAACAAAATGGAGTACTTTGTGCGCTATGAAAAAATACAGCCTTCTCCTCTTTCTTTCCATTTGTTCCACCCTCCTTTCTTTTGCCCAAGTGAAGGCACCATCCCAACAGTTTTGGGATTTGCTTGCAACGCATTGTGGCAAGGCCTATGAAGGCAAGTTGGTGTCTCCTGATTCAGATCCACGCTTTGCCGGCAAGCTGGTGTTGCATGTGCGTAGTTGTGAGGATGGGCGGCTTCGGATTCCTTTTTTTGTAGGGGAGGATCTCTCCCGTACCTGGGTGCTGACGATGGATGAGCAGCAGTTGATTCAGTTGAAGCACGACCACCGGCATGCTGACGGTTCGGAGGATGCGGTCACCCAATACGGTGGTAAGGCCACCAATATGGGTTCGTCTAGCACGCAGTTTTTTCCAGCAGATGCATTTACTGCGGGCTTACTTCCCGCAGCGGTTGGGAATGTATGGTGGATCACTGTAGACGAAACCTCCTTTACTTACAACTTGAGGAGACTTGGATCTGCAACGCTCTTCTCGGTACGATTTGATCTGACCAAACCCATCGAAACTCCTCCTGCTCCCTGGGGCTGGGTAGATTGATTCGCTCGCTCCATCCAGGCAAACAAATAATTCACGCAAAGCCTTAAAGAAGGGAAAAAAAAGAAGTTAGCGCGCAAAGGATTATCTCTTTGCGCCTTCCCTTCTTTGCGAGACATTCTTTTTTTTGTTCACGCAAAGAAGCAAAGCCGCCGAGGGGTCATGATCTTCGCGACTTTCCTTCTTTGCGAGAGTAATTTTTTTTCGTTAAATAAAGAGCCTTAGCTGTAATGCTTTAGCAAGATATCCACAATGCGCTCGGCGGTTTTGCCGTCCCAGAGTGGGATACCCTGGTACTGCTTCCATTCTCCGCGTAGGATTTTATCCAGGTAAGGCTTGAGGTTTTTTGGATCGGTGCCCACCAGTTCGTTGGTTCCCAAATGGATCGTCTCGGCGCGCTCTGTGCTGTCCCGTAGCGTCAGGCAAGGTACATTCATCACGGAAGCTTCTTCCGTCACCCCACCCGAGTCGGTGATGATCCCCTTGGCGTGCTGCACGAGGTGGTTAAACTCCAAGTAGCCCAAGGGACTGATCAGGTGGAGGTTGGGAGCTGCAATTCCCAACCTTTCGAGGTTTTTGGCAGTGCGGGGATGCACAGGGAATACGATCGGCAATCCTGCTGTTCCTTCTAGGATCGCATGCATCAATTCTCGCAAAGAGTCTTCTTGGTCCACATTCGCTGGGCGATGCAGGGTCATCACAAAGTATTCGCCTGCCTGCAGTTGATCGAAAGGCATACCCGCTGGCTTTCTGAACTGGGGCATTTGCGCCAGCAGGGTGTCGATCATGGTGTTGCCGACAAAGTGAATTTTTTCATCCGCCACGCCCAACTTCCGTAAGTTGGAATTTGCGATTTCGGAGGTAGTAAAAAAGTGATCCGTGATCGAGTCGGTCACCATGCGGTTGATCTCCTCGGGCATGCTTAGGTCACCGGAACGGATACCTGCCTCTACGTGCGCCACGTCGATCTGTAATTTTTTGGCGGAGATGGAGCAGGCCAAGGTGCTGGTTACATCCCCAACGACTAGTACCAGGTCGGGGCGATGTGCCATCAATTCCTGTTCAAAAGCCACCAAAATCGCTGCAGTTTGCTCTGCTTGGGTACCTCCGCCTCCACCTAGGTTGGCATGAGGCGTTGGGATATGGAGTTGTTCAAAAAAATCCCCCGACATGTTTTTGTCGTAATGCTGCCCGGTATGCACTAGGCGGAAATCTACATCAGCCCCTTCAGCCTGCTTTTTTTGGATCGCATGCACCAAAGGTGCGATTTTCATAAAGTTGGGCCGGGCACCGGCTACGAGTGTAAAAAGAGGCATAGCAAAAACGAATGAACAAGTAAAAGTAAGGGATTATCCCCTATTTTTTGATTCAAAAAGCAGTAGGGATGATTTCCATGAAAATGGGTGTTTATTTTTCTAGTTAGGTCAAAATCAACCCCTTTTCCCCTTTAGCGGGAGGACATTGTCTCGCTTAAATTGGAAGAAGTGCCTTGTTTTTTGTTTCTTTGTTGAATACTATTTTTAATCCCCCCTTTTTCCATGGGAAAGTTGCTGCCTAGTTTACGCCTTTTTGCTTTTTTTCTGCTTTTGGGAACGGTTTCCTGCGTGGAGTCTGTTGAAAATCAAGTGCAAATTTACGACAACAATTTTTCCAAGTTAGACCTCGCCAACTTCGAAAATGGACGTTTGTTGATCTGGAGAAACGATACCATAGCGGGTTGGTACAACAACGAGGAGGTGGCCGTAACACTCTATGACCTACCCAAACACAATTACCTCAAGCTTTCTGTGGAGCTACTGATTCACGATAGCTGGGATGGTAACGTAGACGATGGGATATCGGGACCAGACTATTGGTTTATGGGAATTGATAGTGTAGATGTAGTGCGCACTACTTTTTCAAACAGTCCTTGTGTTTCCACCTATTGCCTTTACCAATCCTTTCCCAACGATTTTTTTAGACAAAATTACCCCAAAGCAGGAGCTATTGAAACCAATATGCCAGGCTTATGCCTTTTTGGAAGAACAGAAAACTACACCTCTCGCTACCGTGTAGAACGGCTGATTGAACATACGGAAACTGACTCTATACGTTTCCACATGCGTGATGAATTGAAGCAAACCAATAGTTCTTGGCCCAAGTGTGATGAGTCTTGGTCTATCGCCAAAGTTTCCATTTTAGCCATTCAAACCAACTCCTGATGCAATTACGGACACTACTTGCGGTACTTGGATTTTTTGGGATGCTGGTGGTCTCCACAGCTACCTTTGGGCAAAGCATTTCCGTAGGTGCTCCGTCTTTGGAGGACTACCTTCGGAGGTTGCAACTAACTGGTAAGGTTGATTCTGCTTCCTCATTTATGATCCGGCCTTTGATTCCTACGGCTGCCTTTGGCTTAGCACATGGCTTTGATTTGGATGGGGGCTTGGTGGATTTGGACTCTTCCAGCTACCATCACCGCATTGGCAAGAAAGGCAAATTTTTATTGCTTCCAGCCCTGTACAAAACCCAATACACTTCCAACTATCCCTTTGCTACCAACGATGGCGCCATGATCCCCAATCGGGGACTTCAACAGGTATTTAGCTTGGGGGCTTTTGTGGAATGGTGGAAATTTAGCTTGCAGGTGCAGCCTGAACTGGTAAGGGCCCAGAACAAAGAGTTTATTGGTTTTCCGATCGAGCAGCAGGCTACCATCCTCTTTTACTACGAATACCTCAACCGAATTGACCTGCCTGAGCGCTTTGGGGAAAGTTCCTTCCAAAAATTGGTTCCAGGACAATCCAGCTTCCGACTGAATTTGGATGCCATTTCCTTGGGGATTTCTACCGAAAATCTATGGTGGGGACCGGGTAGACGAAATTCCTTGCTGATGGGGAATTCTGCACCTGGATTTTTGCACTACACGATGAATACGCGGAGACCTATCAAGTCTGCCATTGGTTCTTTTGAAGGGCAAGTGATGACTGGAAGACTTGAGGAATCAAATTTTCCTCCCCCACATGTTGATTATACGATACAGCAAAGCTTTGCTTATTTTCCTAAGAAGTCCGATGGACGACGCCAACTCTCAGGGTTGATTCTTACCTACCAGCCCAAGTGGGTGCCGGGCTTATTTTTTGGATACGGCTCCACCAACAATGTGTACCGCTCTGAAATATCCAATCTTGAGGATGTGCTTCCCGTATTTAATGGAAGGAAGAAAAACCAACAGGTGCAAGACACCATCCAAGCCAAGCGGCAGCAGTTTAGTGCAGGCTTTTTCCGATGGATGGATCCTACCGGTCGATTTGAGTTTTATGGGGAATTTGGAACCCGTGACAACGACCGTCCCTTTATTGATTTTATCACCACCCCTGAGTCAGGAAGAGCATTTACCTTTGGATTTTCGCATTTGATGGACCTGAAAAAAGAGGGTCGTTTTTTGGAGTTGAGCTCCGAGATGACTTTTTCTGGACAGACCATTCGAGAAAATATCCGGCAACTCAAAACTTGGTACATCCATGACCATGTTCGTCACGGCTACACCCACCGTGGACAGATGCTAGGCTTAGGAAATGGGCCTGGCAGCAACCAGATTTTTGCTGGCATAGCCTGGGTTGAAGGGATGAAGAAAATAGGTATTGAATTAGAGCGGATCGAGTACAACAATGATTTTTACTACTACCGCTACGAGGAAGTGAAGGATTTCCGTAACAAATACGTAGACCTGGTCTTCTCGCTCGTTCCAGAATGGAAGTTTGGAAACTTGCTTGTCGCTGGCAAATTCCAATACGTGAATACCTTAAACTACAAGTGGTACTTGGAAAACAAACCAGAAAAATGGTTTATTCCAGGTTATGACCGCACCAACTTTGTTGGGCAACTCTCAGTTACCTACTTATTTCGCTAATTCTTTAACTTCTAGCTATGATTGCTACAAAAGACAAGGTGGTTGCAGTTTCTTACATCTTACTCGTAGATGATGGGGAAACAGGCATGCGCTGGTACGAGACCGTAACTGAGCAAGATCCTTTTTACTTTCTTTACGGACACCACAACCTGCTTCCAGTGTTGGAGAAAGCATTGGAGGGCAAGTCAGCCGGTGATTCTTTTTCGGTATTTATTGACTTTGAAAATGGTTATGGAGATTACGACGATTCGAAGCGAGTGATTATCCCGAAGGCCAATTTCAAAGAGGAGGGTAAAAAAAATAGAGACTTACTCCGTGTAGGAAATGTCATCCCTATGCAGGACGATAAAGGCAATCACCTTCGCGGGGAGGTACTCAAGGTGGATTACATGGGCGTACACTTGGATTTCAACTCACCCCTTGCAGGCTTGGATCTACAGTTTGACGGAAAAATTGTCTCCATCCGAGAGGCGCTACCGGTGGAACTGGAGCATGGTCATGCACATGGACCCGACGGGCACCATCACCACCACTAAATCACCCTAATTTTTGAAGAAGGCCAAGCCCCTATTTTCGGATATCGATGCCGTAGCTATGGTAGGCGAGGTCGATGCTGAGCGCTTTTAACCCTTCGATGCGTTCCGATGGATACCTCGCGTAGGCCTTTGTCAGCAAGTCAATGGCCTGCTTGTAATTCTGCTTGTTGAAGTGGACAATTGCCTCGTTGTAGTGTTGCAAACCTGCCAGCTCGCTTAAGTTGACCTTTCTGAAAATGGTATTGTCTACAGCATTCACTTTTGTACCTGCCAAGCCTTCACTGATGTTTCGTGCCACAGGAGTACCCTCGCTGAGGTATGCGGCCAAGTAATTGTTTACTGCAGAAGGAGCTGTGATCATGCCGCCTACAGGAAGGGTGCTTTCCAGAATTAGAGTTTTCCCACCGAGGTATACTTGAATGAAAACATGGTAATCTGTTTCTACCACATCAAAGGAGTATCCGTAACGGTCCAATAGTAATCCAAGTGCAGCGGAACCACTCACGCAGTCGTAGGTGCCTTGGTCTAGCATGTTGCTGAAGGTGGAGTGCTGACGGTAATTTTTTAAGAGGCGCTGGTGTGTTTTTTGAAAAATCACACGAAGCAATGCGATGGAATCCAGCTTTTTGGCAGCTTTTTGATCCAATTCCAGTTGGAGGGCCTCCCAGTTTGTGGGTGTAGCCATTCGTTCAGACTCTTCTAAAAACAGGGAATAGGAGTTCTTTTCTGGACTTGAAAAGTCAGAAATAGACGCCTGAGCCGCATTTTCTTGGCAAATGCCCAAAGAAGTAATGCTTAGAAAAAAGAGCAAGAAAGGGAGTATTTTTTTCATAGTCCATCAAGCCAATGTTAACTGAATGGGAGAAAGTTAACAATTTGGTAACATTGAACAAAAAAATGATTAAAAAATTAACATTGGGGTAATTTGAAAATAGATTATCCGCTAGCCTACAGGTAACTAGAGCGATGGATTAACTTTTGCGGATAATCGTCCACAGACCACGGTCCACAGCCCAGTTAAATGAACTTCAACCCTTCTTATTGGTCAAATTGTGCCTAAAAAACTTAAATACCCTTACTCGTGGTGGTAGGGCTCGTTGCGCAAAATGGTCATGGCGCGGTACAGTTGTTCGACCAAAAAAGGACGAATCATTTGGTGGGAAAAAGTCATTTTGGAAAGCGAGATCTTTCCATTTGCTCTGGCATACACTGCCTCCGAGAAGCCATAAGGGCCACCAATCACGAAGACGAGTTGCTTGAGACCGCTGTTCATTTTCTTCTGTAAGTAATCCGAAAACTCTAGCGAAGCGTAGGTTTTTCCTCGTTCATCGAGGAGAATAAGCTCGTCGGAGGAACCTACTTTTTTGAGAATTAGCTCCCCTTCTTTTTCTTTTTGAAGGGACTCAGAAAGGGACTTGCTCTGCTTCAGGTCAGGAATTACTTCCAGTTCAAAGCGAATGTAATGCCCGAGTCGACTGCTGTAATCGTCAATCAGGTTTTGTATTGCCTTGTTATCTGTTTTTCCGATGGCCAGAAGTTTGATTTGCATAGACTCGGGATTTGAGAATTGGAAATTAAAAAGTGCTGGAAAAAAAAGGCTGGCTCTCACGGGCCAGCCTTAGCTTAGTTGATCAATTCTTTTCGCTTCAGAATGGCTTCCAAGAATTTTTTATCGTTGTCAGAGTTGAAGATTTTGTACGGAAGGTGAATAAATTGAGCCTTTGATAGGTAAAGGATAAAGGCATCTTTGGTCACTTCTACGCGTTTGATCATGTTCCACTGCACTGGCATGCCTTCCTTGGCATTGATTTTCATCAAGATTTGTCGGCTGTCAATTTCATAAGCCATCTTTTGAAAGATGGGTTTGTTTTGTTCCATCTGGGTCACACCCGTAAACTGGATTGCCCAAAACAAGACATACAATCCATAGGCGATAAGGGCTCCAAAAATCCACCACAGGGAAGCAATCCAGAAATACCCGCAGCAAATGGCCAAGGCAATCAAAATAACCCACCACTGTTCTTTGAGAATGGAAACTAATCCCATTTTGATGTAGGTGGTGGTTGGAAGTTGGTATTTTTTGGTTTTGATAATCATGGCAATGAAAGTTTCGCGAGCAAATATCCACCTATCCCATTGATTAAGCAAATGCATCCTGCTCAAACTCTATTCTTCCGAGCGCTAGGCATTGAATTTTTTGGTGAATCTTGTATCTTTTCAAGAAAAACAGCATGAGTCCTACCTTGATTGATCTACTGCTTTGCGGATTAGCCTATGTGGTGATCAGTTATTTTTTAGGGGTATGGAGCAAGTTTCAGCAAGTACCTACTTCTAATTCAGATGACTCGGAGGGGGGAAAATTTGATTCAAATCCTCCAGTACTTGATTTGCCACCAGGGATTAGTTGGCGAGAGAAAGAGTTAGTAGACTCAGAAATCTTTCAATGACATTTTTCGCAAATCCCCTGCACAAGTAGGTTCATCTCTTTTTTCTCAAAGCCCTTTGGGAGAGAGATTGTAGGCAAGGAGATTGCTTCGAGGCAGGTGGTTTCTTCACATTTTTCGCATTTGAAGTGCACATGCTCGTGGTTATGGACATGTGCTTCTTCCCCATGGCTGCAAAAGGCATATTTCGTCGCACCGCTATCGTCCAGGACCTTGTGGATCAGGTCTTTTTCTAAAAAAGTTTTAAGTGTCCGGTAGATCGTCACTCGGTCAAACTCCTTGTTGAGGGTGTCTTCCAAATCCGCATGGGAAAGGGCTATATTTTTGTCCAGAAACTCTCGGATGATCGCCAGACGGCAGTCAGTAATCCGAAGTTGATGGGACCGAAGAATAGAATGCGAGGATGACATAAGTGGATTTGAAAGACTCAAAGTAACAAAAAAATGAGATGCGTAAAAAAAGGGGGTCAATTTTTGACCCCCTTTTGTTTTATTCTCCTGATGATTCGTTCAGGATTTTATTGATTCGCTCTGCAGCATCTTCCAAGTGAAGCTTGCTCATGCGATCGGATGTTCTACCGATGGCAGATTTGATTTGGCTTTGAAGCGTTTTCAATTCCCCTCTAGCCATTGGGCGAATGTCAGATTGAGCTGCATTGATTTGCGCACCAGCAAAAGCTCTAAACTGAGCAGGTAGCGCAGCCACGCTTCCAGTCAAGAGCAATTCCAATCGCTCGATGTGCGCGCGCTGCAAAGCTCTGCGGTGCACGTCGATGGTTTTACCAGCTGCAAGCTCAGTCCAAATGCCTTTTCTCAAGTCATCAAACAATTCGGTCATTTTGTAGGCCTGAGCACCATTCAAGGCTTCGTTTTCGATCATTCTACCCAATCTTCCCCACTCCAAAATTCCGTTGAGGGTACTTACTTGGATGCCACGAATACGCTCAAGCGCTCCGAAGTCTTCGATTCTAGCGATGATGTTTTCATCCATCAACCAACTTGGGGTGGTGAAAAGCTGCTGGTTAACAAAAGCCACCGCCGCCTTCTGCATTTCTTTGGTTTGGTGGGTATACACCGCTTCTCCTTGACCTGCTGACTTGTATACTTCCATCACACCACCTACGTGATTGCGCACGTGGCCCATGTAGCGGTTAAACTGGCCAATTACCTGACCGTACATTTCTTCGAGGTCTTCGTAGTTTTTGTAAGGCTTTTCTTTCTCAGCCGTCCACTCCATCAAGTTCGGAAGGATACGCTTCAAGTTTTTGATTCCATACTCAGAAGCAGTGACGGAGTTGTCTCCCAAATCTTCAGACTGCGTAGTTGGGTCGTAGTTATTGCCTTGACGACCGTAACGGTACACAGGATCACCTTTCTTGTCTAGAATCCACTGGTTCAAGGTAGGAAGTTCCGCCTCAGGGCTCTTGGCATCAAGGATAGGTCTGTAACCCCACATGATGGCATACTTATCATAAGGCCCTACATCAGGCATCAAGCTCACTCCCTTGTCTTCAGGCTGAGCCACATAGTTGAATCGTGCATAGTCCATGATCGATGGAGCTGTACCAAATTCCTTCGTGAAGGCGGCATCTCTTAATTTTTCAACTGGATATGCCACAGAAGAAGCAAAGTTGTGTGGTAAGCCAAGCGTGTGTCCTACCTCGTGAGCAGATACAAATCGGATCAATCGACCCATCACCTCGTCGTCAAATTTGACGGAACGCGCATCTGGGTTGATGGCTGCCGTTTGGATGAAAAACCAGTTTCTCAAGAGATTCATCACGTTGTGGTACCATCCGATATCGGATTCCAAGATCTCTCCCGATCGGGGATCCGATACGTGAGGTCCGTACGCGTTCTGAATATCAGAAGCAAAGTAACGGATCACAGAATAGCGGGCATCCTCAGGACTCCAAGTAGGATCTTCCGCTGGGGTTGGAGCTTCCTTGGCAAGAATCGCATTTTTGAAACCTGCTGCCTCAAAGGCTTTCTGCCAATCTTCTACGCCTTGCTTCAAGTAAGGAATCCATTTGGTAGGGGTAGCTGGATCAATGTAGTATACGATAGGCTTCACAGGCTCTACCAATTCACCACGGGCAAACTTCTCTCTATCCTCTGGCTTCACTTCCAATCTCCAACGATCAAGGAATCTTCTAGAAGTAGCACGCTGCTCGTCGGCACCGTAGTCTACATAAGAACGAGCAAACCAGCCTACACGCTGATCAGCAAGTCGCTGCTGCATCGGCACCTTTGGAAGCAAGATCATGGAGGTGTTCATCTCCAAAGTGATCAGGCCAGTTACACTGTTTGAAGGCGGCTCTGCTGCTGCATAGGTAAGCACATAGCGCGCCTCAATGTTGATTGGGTAGCTATTGATGTGCTGGATGTAAGAGCGCTCGTTGTCTAGACGAGTTACCCGATACTGGGTTCTTCGATTTCGCTCCATGCCCAGGGCCTGGTTGTCCTTCGTAAAGAGGTCTGTGGCATCAATCACGATTCCTGTAGAATCTGTTTTTCTTGATTTGATGGGGAACTTCTGAAGAATAGGCTCTAGGTTAGAGGCCTCAACTGCCTTCGCGATCGGTAAGGAATCCGCAGCATAGTTGTTGAGAGAAACGACCTTTAATAAGATGTCGTCTTGGTTTTTTTCCCAGCGCACCATCATGTTCGTGGTGTTTTCTCCACCATAACCGATGCCGTCCGCAGTTTTTGCAATACGCACGACCATCAACATGTCTCTACCGAGAAGGGAGTCTGCGATTTCGTAGAAGTATTTTTCTTCTACCTGGTGTACTTTAAATAGTCCAGTCTTGGTCTTGGCCTTGGCTGTGATGACTTCTTTGTAGGGCTTGGGTCCATTGGCAGGTCCTGCTGGTGCAGGGCGGGCTGCAGGAGCAGCTGGTGCGGGGGTGTCTGCACCTTTTTTCTTTTTTTTCTGTGCAAAGGAATCCTCTGCCTGTAGCATAGCGCCCATAAGGCCTAGCACAAAGGCGGTTCTCCTCAGCAACTTGGGGAAGGGTGTATTCATAGCTTGTTTCTAATTTTTTCGAAAATATACTAACTTCAAAGGATGATCTTCCTCCTGTTAAATAACTAATTTTTTTACAGGCGGTTGTATGCTAAAATCAAAGGCCTTGGAAAAGCGTAAACAAGAGGTGCTCATCGTGGGTGGGGGGCTTGCAGGCTTAGTTTCTGCCTTGCTTCTAGTCCAAGAAGGACATGTGGTCACGGTAGTTGAAAAAAAAATATATCCCTTCCACCGGGTATGCGGAGAGTATGTGTCCAACGAAGTGCTTGACTTTCTTAAGCGGAATGGCATGTATCCAGAAGGGCTGGAACTTCCAAACATCGACACCTTTGAATTTTCAGATACCCAAGGCAACTCCGTACGTCTTCCCTTGGACTTGGGTGGATTTGGGATCAGCAGGTATGTACTGGACGAATGGCTTTACCGTCTTGCTTGTCAGCGAGGGGTCAATTTTTTGACGGGCACCAGCGTGACAGGGCTTCAATTTGTCGCCAAAGAGGAACTGTTTCAAGTAGAGCTATCCGATTTTCAAGTACTGCAAGTCCCCTATGTGTTGGGAGCCTTTGGCAAGCGAAGTAAACTAGACCAGGTCTTGGAGCGGCCTTTTTTCTCCAAACGGAGCCCCTACATCGGAGTCAAATACCACGTCCAAGCGGAAGGTTCCTCCAACACCGTTGCCTTGCATAATTTTCAGGGGGGCTACTGTGGATTCAATGCCATCGAAGGCGGAAAGTTTAACCTCTGCTACCTCGGTAGCCGAGATCAGTTGAGAGCCTATGGTTCTATCCCAGAAATGGAGCAGGTAGTACTGTGGAAGAACCCCTTATTGAAGCGAATTTTCAAGGAAAGTGACTTTTTATGGGAAAAGCCCGAGGTGATTACGGAAATCAATTTTGAGCGGAAGCTCCCCGTAGAAAATCACCTGCTGCTATTGGGAGATGCCGCTGGACTGATCACCCCACTCTGCGGCAATGGAATGGCCATGGCCATGCACTCGGCCCTGTTGGTGACGGAAGCGCTTCGGGAAGGAAAGACTAGGCAAGAAGTGGAACAACACTATTCGAAGCGATGGAATGCGCTTTTTTACCAGCGCCTAGGCGTAGGAAGGGCCATACAAGGGCTTTTTGGTTCAGGCCGAGGCTCTGTGATTGCAAGAAACCTGATCGCTCACGTTCCTTTTGTGGCCCGTACCCTCCTCAAAAACACGCACGGACAGCCTTTCTAAATCTCAATTAAACACCTGCAAAATCTGGGTATTCTCCAGAAAATAGTAGATGAAAAAGGCATTCAGGGAAATGGCAGACAGAAAGTTCATGCCCATGGCCCAGCTATAGCTCGCGTACTTTTCGGACTCACGAAAGATGAATCCCATCCAAACCAGAAAGAAAAGCGCAATAGGCGCCATGGCGGCCAAGTAATATCCGACGATAGGCGTTTGCCCTTTGTCCACAAAATACCAAGTAAATGCGGAGGCAGTCAGCGCAAAAAATAGCGCAGAAAAAGCAAAGGTGCCCTTGATTCCAAGAAGTAGGCTCAGGGTTCGATCCCCTCTTCGCGCATCTTCTCGGTGCTGGTACACTTGGGTCAGCGGGTAATTGCCCCAGAGCATCAGGCTAGTAAGGAGTCCTGGAAGGAGCACATGAGGCTTGAAGAATACCTCCCAACCCAGGTTGCTCAGTCCTGCATAGGCCATGGCAAAGGTGAAATAACCTTGGAAGAGGCCAGCAATCACCCAGCTGGTCCAGGCGTATTTTTTCAAACGAATCAAAGGATGGCTGTAGGCCATGCTTACCAGGCCGTATACGCCAATCATGCTGGCAAATTCCCAGTTGATCTTGGCTCCAAGTGCAAGCGCTACTGCAAAAAACACCAAGGACCAGAAATATAGATTCTTAGTCACCTTTGGCGGATGTTTTAAGCCTCCAATACTTTCTTCATCCTTGTCAAAGTAACTGTTGTAGCCATTGCTGCTGGGGTAGAGGAAAAGGTGCAAACTCAAAAAAACAAGCAGCATGCGTTCTCCATTGTGATTGGGCGTCAAAGCAAGAGCAAATAAAAAAACAGGCATCAAAAAAAACGAAAAGGGGATGCGGAGGTGTAGGAGTGTGGAGCGTGTGATCATGAGTTATGTTTCTTCAGAGCCAAGGTACAGCTATTTCGAAAAGGGTCCTTCGACCATCTAAATTAGAACTATTTTGGTAACTTGGATGGATGAATTCTAGTATCGTCAGTATAGGCCTTTCCAACCCAGGAGCACCTATACCACAAGCAGAAATTGCTCGCTTCATGCAGTTGGCTCACCAGCTGGATGGGCAAGAGCGAAGAAAGCTTGATTTTTTGTATCGTAAGTCGGGAATAGATTTCCGCCACAGTGTCTTGGATGATTTTCAAAAGGAGGAAGTCTCTGAATTCACTTTTTTTCCAAAGAATAAGGAATTGAGTCCCTTTCCTAGCACTTCGGCACGGATGAACGTATTTGAAGCGGAGGCAGCGGGACTAGCAGAGCAGGCAGTTCGAAATGCCTTGCAGCAAGCCAATATCGAAGCTACTTCGCTTACGCACCTCGTTCTGGTTTCCTGTACAGGGATGGTCGCTCCGGGGGTAGAACTGGAGTTGATGCGGCGCCTCGGAATCCCGAGCTCGGTACAGCGCTACTGCATTCATTTTATGGGTTGCTACGCTGCATTTACGGGTCTACGGCTTGCAGATCAGCTGGTAAAAGCCAATCCTGAATCTAGGGTCTTGGTGGTTTCCGTAGAACTATGCACCCTACATTTTCAAAAAGAATACAACGAGGACAATCTCCTAGCCAATTCCCTCTTTGGGGATGGGGCAGCGGCAGCCTTGGTCATGCAGTCCGAGAAAGGGCTGCAGATCAAAAATTACCTCAGTGAGGTGCTTTGGGAAGGAGAAAAAGACATGGCCTGGAAAATTGGAGACTTTGGATTTGAGATGCGACTCAGTCAGTACATTCCTTCTCTGCTCAACCAAGGCATTCGAAAACTTCGCGACCTGTTTGAGGCCAAGTTCAATTTTTCCCAAATACAGCATGTAGCCATACATCCGGGGGGAAAGCAGATTTTGATCCAGGTGCAGGAGGCTTTTGGCTTGTCGCCAGAAGTAAATAAACATGCGCTTGAAGTACTGCGTACCTGTGGCAACATGTCCTCGGCGAGTATCTTATTTGTCTTGGAGCGTATGCTGCAGGATTCGAGCATTCAAGGCGATATCCTTGCCTTGGGCTTTGGTCCTGGACTTACTTTGGAAACTACCCACTACGAGAAACGATGAGTCAGTTCGCACAGCGCTCCCGCGAAAAGGAAATCATGGACGACCTGGACTGTTCAGGTCCCGTCTTGGAGCAAACCCTTCGGGAACTGAAGACCATCAACCGTTGGTTGGGCGGCAATGGCGTCACAAATAGAGGACTAAGTCAAGTCGTGCATCGCTTCCCGCAGGATCAGTACAGCTTGGTTGACCTGGGTTGTGGTGGCGGAGACATGATCGCAGTGATGCAGGCTTGGGCAGCGGAAAAACAAATTTCCATGCAGTTTATCGGTGCAGATGCCAATGCAAATACCATTGAACTGGCCATGGAGCGGCAGCAGGCACTCTCAGGGGTTCATTGGCAAGTGGCCAATGTGTTTGATCCGGGATTTTTGGACGAACAAGTCGATATTGCCACCTGTACCCTTTTTACGCATCACTTTACGGATGAGGAACTGGTGCAGCTTTTCCAGGGATTAAAAAGAAAGGTGCGATTGGCCATTGTCATCAACGACCTACACCGACATCCCCTTGCCTACTACTCCATCAAATGGCTGACACGCTGGTTTAGCAAGTCGCCCATGGTGCAGCACGATGCAGCACTTTCGGTGTTGCGGAGCTTCAAACGTAGGGATTGGAAGGCGATCTTTGCGCAAGCAGGTCTTGACCAAGTAGAAATTCACTGGCGCTGGGCCTTTCGCTGGCAGATCTGTGTGTATGTCTAAGCTAGTCAGCGTTTATCTTTATTTTTTGGGGGAAGGATCCGCTGGCTTAGGTTTATCCGTTTCCTTTTTAGAGGTGGGAGTTCGCACGCAACCCAAGTTGTGATTCAGCGGTAGCTCCTGTGGAAGGATTCCAAAGGATTCACTTAAATCCCATTCTACGGGTTCGGGTGCAGGAACGGTTTTGGGGCTAGGCTTCATCATTGAATCGAGGTAAGGCTGTGGGTTGCCCACAAGGTGAATATAGAAAAATGCACGCCAAATCCATCCAAAAAAATCTGTTGCCCTTAGGCCATTCCCTATATTTGTGAATGGGAAAGTTTCTGTATTCCAGTGAGGACTTGGAAAAAAAGCTTCAAGCACTGCGCGCAAAAGTAGTTCGACTGAGTATCCTTAGGCTAATTGCTTTTTTGGGGCTAGGCGCTTTTTTTATTCTTTCCCTGACAGATGGCGGTTTTTGGATCTTCCTCTTGCTGGCGTTTTTAGTGCTCTTTGTATCCCTCATCAAACAATTCAACCACCATAAGGACCAAGAGCGCATTTATTTGGCCATCGAACAGCTTGAAAAAAGAAAGCAGTGTCGCCAAGACCGGCAGCTTGCCGACCTGGATGCAGGACTCGAATTTGCCGACAAGGCCCATCCTTTCTCTGGGGATCTAGATCTTTTTGGACCCCACTCCCTTTTTCAACTCCTCAACCACAGCCATTCACCTTCGGGCAAGAAAGCGCTTGCAGCGCTAATGGGCTCTTCTTTTGATCCGGATCTAGCTCAACAACGCCGCGAAGCAGTAGCCGAACTCCAAGAAAAACCAGCCTTCCTTCGCGCCATGGAGGCCATAGGGCTAGCCTTTGCTCAAGGGAAACAAACCTCTTGGAAGCTTTGGCTAGAGCAAGCGGAGCGGGCAAGCCTTCTCCATAAAGTGCTTGCCGTTCTTGGTCCTCTTGGCGGACTATGCATGCTCGTATTAATTGCCCAGGGGATTCTCCCTCAAGCGGTATTGGGGGCTTGGATACTGCTGGGGATTCTCCTGCTGGGACTTGTTTTTGGATCCCTCAAGAAGGCGGCCGAAGCCATTCCCGTGGCAGCCACCCTCCAGTCCCTGCGGTTGCGGGCAGAGGAGATCGAGGGCACTCCCTTTTCAGCAACCCTACTGAAGCAGGACCAAACTCGCTTGCTAGCAGAGGGAAAGCCCGCTTCCCAGCAGCTACAAGAGCTAGATACCTTGGGACTTTGGGTCCAAAACAGAATCAATCTTCTTTATTTGCCGATTAACCTCCTCTTTTGGACGGATTTTATACTTTATCTGTGGTTGGTCCAGTGGAAAATAAAGGTGAGCAGCTCCCTTATCCAATTGCCCGAGACCCTCGAAGCTTGGGAAGTATGGGTATCTCTGGGAAGCTTTGAGGTGGAGGTAGGCCATGCTGGTATCGCGACCTGGAGTCAAGCACCCATCCTAGAAGCTGAACAGGTTTTCCACCCGCTCCTGCACCCGGCCAAGGCCGTTGCCAATTCGATTGCCTTGAATGCGGACCGCAAGCTCGTGCTGCTCACTGGATCCAACATGAGTGGCAAGACGACCTTTATGCGCACGCTTGGGATCAATGCAGTTCTGGTCAACTTGGGACTTCGGCCCTTTGCGGAGCGCATGACTTTAGGATCCCTGCAGCTATTTACAAGCATGCGGAATACCGATAACCTCGGGGAAAGTGTGAGCTCTTTTTATGCGGAGTTATTTCGAATTCGTACGCTGCTGCAGCGCTTGGAACAGGGGGAAGCGATCTTTTTTCTCTTGGATGAAATCTTAAAAGGCACCAATACCCAGGACCGAATTTCAGGTTCGGAAGCGCTCGTCGCCCAGCTACTACCTTCTCAGGGTCTGGGAATGATCAGCACCCACGACATTGAATTGGCAGCCTTGGGAGAGAAAGAAGCTCGCGTGCAGAACTATTCCTTCCATTCTGAGATCCTAGATCAAGAGATTCTGTTTGACTACCGCTTGAAAGAAGGGGCCTGCCCAAGTTTCAATGCGCACAAACTGATGGAGTTGATGGGAATCAAGTTTGAGGGACCCGAATAAGATCAAATCCAAGTAGCATTTTGGCTGCGCTTAGTTCCTATTTTGAGTCTTTCCCCGCATTCTAGAATTGGAGTGCTCCGATTTCAGGTTTAATCTGTTAATTTTGACTGATCTATGGAATCCACCCATCCAAATCCAATCTTAGGCGTACTCGGCGGCGGTCAACTGGGCCGCATGCTGATTCAGTCTGCCATCAATTACAACCAAGACATTCACATCTTGGATCCCGATTCCAATGCACCTTGCAAGGACATTGCCCAGCAGTTTGTGGTCGGATCATTGAAGGATTATGCGGCTGTCTATGCCTTCGGCAAAGAATGCGATGTGATCACTGTGGAGATCGAAGCAGTGAATACGGAAGCGCTACAGCAGCTTGCGGATGAGGGGAAAAAAGTATTCCCCCAGCCCCATTTGCTCGCTTTGATTCAAGACAAGCGCAAACAAAAGCAGTTTTACCTGGAGCAGGGCATTCCTACCGCTGACTTTATTCTCACCGAAAACAAGGCCGATGTCCTCGCGAATGCTTCCTTTTTACCTGCCGTCAACAAGTTGGGAAAAGAAGGTTACGACGGCAGAGGGGTACAGGTGCTGCGTACTGCCGCTGACCTAGACCTGGCTTTTGAAGCCCCAGGTCTCCTGGAAAAATTAATTGACTTTGAAAAGGAAATTGCCGTGACCGTAGCGCGCAACGAGCAGGGAGAGGTGATTGCCTATCCTGCTGTGGAATGCGCTTTTCATCCTACTGCCAACTTGGTCGAGTTTCTTTTTGCGCCAGCAGCCATTTCCCCAGATATAGAAAAAAAGGCACAAGCCATCGCCAAGGACCTAATCCTGAAATTGGACTTGGTGGGAATCCTAGCCGTAGAACTTTTTGTAACTCGTACCGGCGAGGTGCTCGTCAACGAAATTGCTCCCCGTCCACACAATAGTGGGCACCATACCATCGAAGCCAATTTTACCTCCCAGTTTGAGCAGCACCTTCGTGCCGTGATGAACTGGCCTTTGGGCAATCCGGGCCTGCGCTGCCCAGCTGCTATGATCAACTTGCTGGGTGAAGATGGCTATGAAGGAACAGCAGTGGTAGAGGGATTGGCTGAGGCCCTATCCGAGTCGGGAGTTTACCTACACCTCTATGGAAAAAAATACACCAAACCTTTCCGGAAGATGGGCCACGTGACCCTCCTAGGAGAGGATATTCAGGAAGTAAAAGCGAAAGCGCAACGAATCAAGGAACTCATCAAAATCAAATCGAAGCTATGAATCCACAGGTAGGTATTATCATGGGAAGTCAATCGGATCTTCCTGTCATGGCCGAAGCGGCCCAGTTTCTGGAAGACATGGGCATTGCCTTTGAACTCACCGTGGTGAGTGCACACCGGACTCCCAAGCGGATGATTGACTACGCAGAATCTGCTCGTGAGCGCGGCATCAAAGTAATCGTTGCAGGCGCAGGCGGTGCTGCTCACTTGCCGGGGATGGTGGCTTCG
>CANGZP010000032.1 GCA_947458475.1 Cyclobacteriaceae bacterium
AGGTCGATGATGTTCATCATCGGGTTGGTCGGGGTCTCCACCCATACCATCTTGGTACGCTCATTCACGAGCGAAGAAAGTGCCTCTGGATCTGCCATGGACACAAAATGGAATTTGATGCCGTAGCGCTCAAACACCTTGGTAAACAAGCGGTAGGTACCGCCATACAAGTCATTGGTGGAGATAATCTCGTCTCCAGGGTTAAATAGCTTAACTACTGAATCGATGGCACCCAAACCAGAGGAGAAGCAAATGCCATGCTTTCCGTTTTCTAAAGCTGCCAAACTTTGCTGCAAAGCCGTTCGGGTAGGGTTGTGCGTACGGCTATACTCGTAGCCAAGGTGATCTCCAGGAGATTTTTGAACGTACGTTGAGGTTTGAAAAATAGGAGTCATGATGGCTCCTGTAGAAGGATCCGGAGCTACGCCCGCGTGGATGGCTTTGGTACCAAATTTCATCTAAAGTGAATTTAGGAGGGTTGGGTTTACATCGAATTCAAAACCTATTTTGGATAAATGCGCACAATTCCAATACTAGGTGCTAAACTTGCTGGCTTTTACTTCAAAAGCGAGTCAAAGATGACAAAAAAGGACAGCATTTTCAAGGACTTGGGCAGCTACTTCCGCAGCCATCCTGGCACCACGCTAGGCTGGATTTGGGTGAGCTTTGTTCCTCTCTTGGGTTCGCTTTTGCTCAGCACGCAGTACCCGCAACTAGAGCAGATTGCGTTGACGGGAGTTGGAGAACAAGTTCTCCTGATTCTAGTCCTCACCCTCCTTGTTGGGCTAGCCTTCCTCCCCACCACCTTCACTGCGCTCGCCTCAGGCTTCTTTTGGGGATGGACCGTTTTTCCTCACCTCGTGATCGCCTACCTCCTTGCCAATGTCCTGGGTTATTCGCTGGGAAAGTGGCTCCATGCAGACTTCAGAACAATCCTGTATGCACGCCACCCGGATTTGCAGGAGGAAATCGAGAAACGAATCGAGCAGCCGGCAGGATTGGTATTTTTTGTACGAATCAGCCCAATCATTCCCTTTGCGATTTCTAATTTTCTGTTTGCCTCTTTAGGGATTCCCCTTTCAAAAATCCTTCGCTTTGGACTTCCAGGCATGCTCCCGAGAACCATCCTAGCATTCGCTTCAGGGATGGCAGCCCAGTCTTTTTTGGATGCACAAGCCTCTTTGAAAGATCCGCAGGATTGGCTGATCCTTGGGTTGCTACTTGTTGGGAGTATCTGGGGAATTTGGCATTTTTGGAACAAGAAAAAAATCAAATCATGATTCAAAGCATCGTCCCCAAGTTGCCCATGCGCAACAAAGCCCTCACCAAGGCCTACTACCTGGAGCAGTTGGGATTTGTGCTAGCCAGTGAACATGATTACCCCGATTACCTGATGGTGAAAAAGGATGCGATTGAACTCCATTTTTTCCTTTTCCCAGCACTGGATCCGCTGCAAAACTACGGACAGGTCTACCTGAGAACAGCAAAAATTGACAAGCTTTACCAGTACTTTTTGGAGCGGAAGGTGGCGATCCATCCCAATGGACCCTTGGAAACCAAAGCTTGGGGCATGCGGGAATTTTCGCTGCTAGATCCAGACCACAACCTGCTGACTTTTGGGCAGGAAATCCGGTAAACGCCGGCGATAGAAAAGCAGCTCTGCAAAAGTCAGGCACCCCAAAATCCCCAAACCCAACTAAATTGGATTACCGCTGCGTAGTGCGAAAAATCCGTGCCGCTGGATCACCCAAAAGCAGGAACTGAGACAGCTGTGCTTGATGTTCCAGACTTGAACCGTAGCGAAGCAAAAAATCCCGCTCAGTTCGAAGCATCACTTCTCCAAGGCTGAGTGGCTTCGCAGCTGACCCAACTGAAAACAGGTGCTTGTACCAAATTTCAGTGTAGCGCTTGAGCAAAAGATCCACCCCCAAGGAAGAAGTTGAAAGCACCCCAATGGCTCCCTTCCTCGGCGTCATCAGCCAGTCCTCCCCTTGACTGTAGCTTGGACCAAAGGCATTGCTGTATTCACAACCATTGATCAACAGCAGTGGATACTTCCCCGCATTGGCATAGCCAAAGTTGGGATCAGAGACATAGCCAAAATCCAGTTCGTTGGAGGACAAGGAGCCATGACCAAAGTAGGTGATCAGCGAAACACCCGCGTTGAGGTCCTTGCTCAAATCGATCCGCTGCACTTCTGCAGTCGTGTCCTTTTTATAAGTAGTCACCTCCACTTCAGGCAATCCCCTTTTTGCTAGCTCCTCAAAGCCCACCAAGAAACTGCTGTGGCGAGCTAGCTCTGCAGGATTCATCCCGCCTACAAGGTGGAGGATTCGTTTGGACTCAGCCTTCCCCGAACTTTCCTGTTCAATCACTTTGTCTAAGTAATTGGAAAGATCCTGGGAGCTCTTGGAAGGAATGCGCCCCACCGCCATCGCAGCTAATTCGGGTGCCTCGGGATGCAGCCCCTTCACAAAGTAGGAGTCAGAGGCTGGGAAACCCGCAGCCGGAACTAGGTCTTGAAATTCAAAGGATTGGGGAGTGTTTCTATAGAAAATCGAGGCATTTTCTTTCCATACTTGCGCAAAAGGGGCTATGGATCTACCCGTCAGCAGCAAGTACCGGGGACGATGGATCGGCCAATAAAACTTTAAAAATGCATGCAATGCCCAAGGCGTACGCTCCCCAAAGGCAAATTGATCGTACAATTCCTCCATTCGCAGCACGAGGGTACCGTAGCTGCCACCAGCGGTAGAGGCTCTATAGCTTGCATAGGCTTGAAGCGGGTTGGCATGCTGCAGCGAAGGCTGCTCCAATTGCCGGTGCCCGACCAAGAGGTAGTTTGCCGCCAAGGTTCGGTAATCCCGAAAGCGGACCGCATGCATTTCTTCAACTGTAAATCTTCGAGGAGTAGGTCGCGCACCAACCTCACCTATGGGCAGCGAGTAGGTAAGTTGGGCAAAAGCCAGTGAAAAATAATCTCCATTTCGAGCAGGATCTTTTGCCAAATGAAGCTTGAGCTTTCCTTCTTGGATAGCCTCTGGCTGAAGTACAAGAGACTGTTGGAGCGATTCAAATCCAGAAAAATGGGGACTAGGAAGCATTCGGTGGACGCTAGCTGCTGTGCCCAACCAAAGTAAGGGTACATGCTCCTGTGGAGAGCGACCCACCCAGCCGAGTACTAAAGAAATGGATTGGGAATCCACTTTTGTAAAGGTAGAATCGAGTTGAAAATCCAGGTCTAATCCGGGAGCAATTACCGAACTCATCCAACCTTGTCCCTCCTTAGTTGAGGAAGAGCGCAGCCCCCATCGGACCATTTTACCTAAGGCATACTGATTTGCAAACACCTGGAGTTGTGTTACTTCAAACTGATCCGTGCCAGGGAGATGCACATCAGGTGAGGAGGTTGATTCCATTCGCTTTCCCTTTTCCCCGGGAGTATAGGCCAAGAAAAAGGCAGTCGTATCTGAAAAGGTATTTACATAAGGATTCGGAATTGCAATCCCAATACTTGACCATTCCCTGTTTTTTAACCCTAAAAAGTCGAGGTAATCCTCCGAATCAAGGCGGCCATCCTCCTCTCCGGCTACCCATACAGCTACTTCTTTTCCTCGATGGTAGAGCCTCAAGTTTCGAGGGTCTAGTTTTTTGAAAGGAATACCCAAAACAGCCAAACTGCTGGCTGGAATGCGGTAAATCCCGGATGCTGCCGTTTGAATTTTGTAGTAGGTTAGGTCATAGCGAAACCAAGGCGAGTCTTGAGCAAAAGATGGAAGGCTGAGCCCGAGGCCAAAAAGTAGAAAAAAGGAATAAAATCTCATCTGTAAGTTGCGTTAGCGGAGGGGAGCTCCATGAAAAAAATAGGTTGAACGAACTGAAAAAATTCAAGCAATGCGAGTGGATAAAGCGACAGAAAACCATTAGAGCAGTTCAGTACACCAGCGGACTGAACTCAAAAAATGTACATTTTCGGTCACTTTATTGTGCTAAAGGTGAACAACATCGCGTGGCCCTAAACACCCAAAAAAGAAATCGAAATAAAAATTAAGGGAAAACCAATCGTATAAGTTATGGTAAAAACACCTAAAAATCAAGGTTTTAGGTGTTTTTTAGGAGATTAATTGAAGATAGATCACCTAGAATTAGGTTATACAAGGTACTCTAGTAAAAATTTGGTACTACTTTTTCTTTCAGTTGGTAACGAGTAACCAACTTCCTGCCAAAGCAGGACCCATTTACTTTACTACCCTTATGAATCTAACCAACACCGAAGTACAAATGCGCAAAGGACTCCTGGAGTACTGCGTATTGCACATTATCTCGAGGGGGGAAGTTTACACCTCTGACCTAATTGACGAGCTGACGCAAGCTCAGATGATCGTGGTAGAAGGCACCCTGTATCCCCTGCTCAACCGGCTCAAATCCGCGGAACACGTCAGTTACCGCTGGGTAGAATCCGACGCCGGTCCACCCAGAAAATATTATTCCATCACGGAGGAAGGCCAAGTTGCCTTGAAAAGTCTCGCCGCTACCTGGAAAGGATTGGTTCAATCCATCACACAAATCACTAAAAAGAAATCCCCTTCTACTTCGAATAACTCATGAAAAAGACACTTAGCATCAACATTAGCGGTATTTTATTCCATATCGAAGAAGATGGATACGACACCCTCAAGAACTACCTAGAAAGCATCAATACGCATTTTTCTGGGTACTCCGACAGCAAAGAGATCATTTCCGACATCGAAAATCGTATTGCAGAAATCTTTCTTTCCTACTTGAAAAACAACAATCAGGTGATTACTGCAGAAAATGTAACTCGATTGATTGAAAAAATGGGAACCATTGCGGATTTCAGCGCCTTGGAAGAAAAGCAGGAAGCTGAAGAGGAAGAAGCTCCAGCTGCAGATGACTTCTACAAGTATGTGACTCCTCCGAGTTCAGCCAATGGAGGATACAAAAAACTCATGCGCCTGGAATCCAAAAAGATCTTGGGAGGGGTTTGTGCTGGCATCGCCCAGTACTTCGCGATCGATGTACTTTGGATTCGATTGATTGCCATTCTCCTGCTTTTTACTGGAAACATCAACTTTGACTTGTTTGATTTCAATCCCTTTGGTTGGGTTCAGGTCAACTTTGGATTTGGGGCAATTGCGGTAATCGCCTACATCGTCTTGTGGGTAATCCTTCCGGTATCCTATACGCAAGAAGAAGATAAAGAAATCAAAAAGCTATTTCGAAACCCAGACGATAAAGTTCTTGGGGGTGTAGCCAGTGGACTTTCTGCCTACTTTGGAGTAAAGGAACTCTATGTTCGCCTTGCCTTTGTATTGCTAACTTTTGCTGGAGGATCAGGGATCGTGATTTACCTCATCCTTTGGATCATTACTCCAGTAGCAAGTTCCATCACGGAGCGCATCAAAATGAAGGGAGGTGAAATCACCTTGGATAGCATCGACTCCACACTCAAAGAAACAATCAATCCTGTTCCACCAGCACCCGAATCATCCTTTGAATCCACGATTAAAAAGGTGGTCATGACCCCATTTCGAGTATTGGGCCAGGTAATCGAAGCCCTAGGCTCTGCCTTAGGTTCCTTGGGCAAATTCCTGCTTACCCTACTACGGGTCTTTTTTGGGTTGATTATTTTCATTTTCGGAATCGTTCTTATAGGTGCACCCTTGGTTGCCTTTACGCTATACTTAGGGATTATAGATCCCATTTATTACGGGACCACGGATGTATTCCCCTTAGAAATGGTCACTGAATTAATCCCTACTGGGCTCGCTGCCGCTGGCCTAGGTCTCCTTGCGATTCCTGGAATAGTGATCCTCATGTTGGGATTGAGTGTCTTGTCCAAGAAAAATTTAGTGGGTAGCAGATTTGGCTTAGTTGCACTTGCGCTATGGCTGATGTGTATCGGAACGGTAGGATTTCAAGTTCCTCGAGTACTTGCTAAGTTCAAAGAGGAAGATCGTCTGATAACCAACACCCCACTTGCTATAGGTCAAGGGGTACTATTCCTAACCGTAGAAGACCGAGAAGTAGAAGAAGAGTTTTACCAACGCGTCGTACTTGAACTTAAGGGTACGGAAGACAGCATCCCTTCCCTAAATCAAGAGTACTTCTCCCGAGGACAAACCAAGAAACAAGCTCAGGAAAATATCAAAAAGATCGCCTATTCTTATTCAGTGAAAGATTCCGTAATCACCTTTGAAAGGGGATTTGATTTGAAAACCTTGGGAGCGTTTCGGGATCAAAAACTAAACCTAAGCTTGGCGATACCTTACGACAAGCCCTTTATCATGGATGACAGTTTGTTGGAAATTTTGGAAAATACAATTTACAGAAATGGATACGAAGGGGAGGATGTCCGTCCAGAAGCCATCTGGGTATTTAATGAAGCAGGACTAACCTGCCTCACTTGCCCAGAAATCAAAGGAGAGCGACGCGATTGGGATTCTTTTGAATCTGAAAAAGCACAACTTGACTCCATTACCAAGGTGCAACAGGATAGCCTAAGCAAAGCAAAACTCAAGGATGCCTATTTCTTGAAGGAAAACTAAGCAGCTACTTACAGTTTAGATTAAGGTTGATTTAGGTGGTCCCGTCCCGTCCCGCAAGTGCGGGATGGGGCGGGGTCACTTTTTTTTTGTACCTTCTAAAAAACTTTTAAATAATGGATGTTACGGCTAAATTTTTAGGAGGAGCCGGGGTTGTTACCGGTTCCAAATACTTGATTGACTTGGGAGATTTCGAGTTCCTCGTCGACTGCGGGTTGTTTCAAGGCGGGAGAAAACTTCGAGAACTGAACTGGGATAAATTTCCGATGCCCTTGAAAGACTTGGAAGCGGTGGTGCTCACCCATGCACACTTGGACCACATCGGCTACTTGCCTCGATTGGTTCAGCAAGGGTTTAAGGGACCGATTTATTGCACGGAAGCCACGGCCGAACTTGCGAAAATTTTACTCCTAGACTCCGGGAAACTCCAAGAGGAAGAAGCAGAATATGCACGCAAAAAAGGCTATTCCAGACACGAGAATCCCCAGCCCCTCTACACCAAAGCGGATGCAGAGGCTGTTTTTCCACAGTTCGTACCGCAGCCCTTCGAAAAACCATTCTCCATACATCCTGCGGTGACGGTTACCTTTTTCCACGCCGGTCACATCCTCGGTGCCTCCATCGTCAAATTCCTGATTCAAGGGGAGCACCAGACCAAACGGCTGGTATTTTCAGGTGATTTGGGTAGATACAAGGATCCACTTCTTTTCCCTCCCACCCGAATCCCGAAAGCGGACATCCTCTGGATTGAATCCACCTATGGGGACCGAAAATCATCGGTTCTCAAGCCCGAAGAAGAGATGGCCCGCGCCATTCGAGATACCTTTGACCGGGGCGGATTGGTCATCATCCCTGCATTTGCCGTAGGGCGCACGCAACTCCTGCTCTACCACCTCTACCAATTGATGGAGAAAGGGAAAATCCCCAAAGTCCCCATCTTCACCGATAGCCCGATGGCCATCGATGCTACGAAACTGTACCTAGACTTTAGAAATGATCACCGACTAGGTGCCATGCTGCAGGAAGATGAACATGCATTTAAGCATCCCCATTTGCATTATTTTCAGAAAAAGGAGGAGTCCATGTCCCTCAACACCTATGAGGGGAATGCGATAATTATTTCTGCCAGCGGCATGGCCACGGGAGGTCGGATCCTACACCACCTCTACCACCACCTCACCAATGAAAAAAATGGAGTAATCATTGTCGGTTACCAAGCCCAAGAAACGCGCGGCAGAAGACTATTGGATGGGGACTCCAGCATCCGCATCTACGGAGAGGAAGTTCCGGTTCGCGCCAAGGTATATCCCATCGAAGGGCTCTCTGCGCATGCAGATCAGGAGGAACTGATGGACTGGGCGGAGGGATTTACCGAGAAACCGAAATACACCTTTGTGGTGCACGGGGAAGAAAAAAGTGGGGAGGCACTGGCCTACAAACTCAAGCAGGAACTCGGATGGAATACCCTTCTACCTACCTACTTGGAATCCTTTGTCTTGTTTGAAGGGATTTAATCCCCGAAAACCCAACAAAAAAAAGAGCCTTGAGACAATTAGTCCCAAGGCTCTTTTACTTACTAATTATTTTTTCTTGATGAGCTGCTTTTTACAAGTAACCAAAGAAAACATGGGTTGAAGTTCATTTAAGTAAAATATACCAAAACTTAAATTCTGTTCCCAGGCATAACAGGAATTGGCTGTCGACTGTGGACAGTCAACCGTGGTCAATTCTTAATCTGCTTTCTCTTTTTTCCTTACCGAAAGCGTCAGCTCTGTAGCTTCATCGGCATAATCGGCCGTGATCACATCACCCTCAGACAAATCACCCTTCAAAATCTCTTCCGCAATGGCATCTTCCAAGTACTTTTGGATCGCGCGATTCAAAGGTCTGGCACCATACTGCTGGTCGTACCCTTTGTTGGCCAAGAAGTCTTTTGCCTTCTCCGTAAGTTCGATTTTGTATCCCAAATCCGTGATTCGGTGAAACAACTTGCCCAAGCTGATGTCAATGATTTTGAAGATATCCTCCTTGCTCAAGGAGTTGAATACCACCACATCGTCCAAACGGTTTAAGAATTCCGGACTGAAAGCCTTCTTCAAAGCAGACTGGATAGTAGACTTCATGATCTCGTCCATGTTGTCCGCCTTGGCACGATTGGCAAAGCCAATGCCCGCACCAAAGTCCTTCAAGTCACGCACCCCAATGTTGGAAGTCATGATGATGATCGTATTTCTGAAATCAACTCTTCGTCCGAGTCCATCGGTCAAGATACCATCGTCCAACACCTGAAGTAGGATATTGAATACGTCTGGATGTGCTTTTTCAATCTCATCCAAAAGCACCACTGAATACGGCTTGCGACGCACCTTTTCGGTAAGCTGCCCACCCTCTTCATAGCCCACATAGCCTGGAGGTGCCCCCACCAATCGGGATACGGAGAACTTCTCCATGTATTCCGACATGTCAATGCGAATCAAAGAATCTTCTTTGTCAAAAAGGTAGGTAGCTAAGGTCTTGGCCAATTCGGTCTTTCCAACCCCAGTAGGTCCGAGGAAAATAAAGGAGCCAATTGGCTTCTTCGGGTCTTTCAAACCGACACGGGTACGCTGAATGGCTTTGGTCAATTTCTTGATGGCCTCTTCCTGTCCGATCACTTTTCCCTTGAGCTCTTCGCCCATATTGAGCAGTTTGTTGCCCTCTTTCTGAGCCACTCTTTTGGCAGGAATGCCAGTCATCATCGCAATCACTTCCGCTACATGGTCTTCATCCACGGTAAAGCGCTTGGTTTTGCTCTCCTCCTCCCACTTCACTTTAGCTTCATCGAGCTGCTCCAAGAGTTTCTTTTCCTTGTCGCGAAGCTGCGCAGCTTCCTCATACTTTTGAGATTTAACCACACGGTTTTTCTCCGCCTTGATATTTTCTACTTCAGACTCCAAGCGCAGGATATCCTCAGGAACATTGATGTTCATGATGTGTACCCGAGCTCCCGCTTCATCCAAGATGTCGATGGCCTTGTCCGGAAGGAAGCGATCGGAAATGTAACGATCCGAAAGCTTGACACATCCTTCAATGGCAGCATCGGTGTAGATCACATTGTGGTGGTCTTCGTATTTGTCTTTGATATTATTCAGGATTTGGATCGTCTCCTCTGGGGAAGTAGCATCCACCATTACCATTTGGAAACGACGTGCCAAGGCGCCATCCTTCTCAATGTATTGTCTGTATTCGTCCAGCGTCGTAGCACCGATGCATTGGATCTCTCCTCGTGCCAAAGCAGGTTTAAACATGTTGGACGCATCCAAAGATCCAGAAGCACCTCCTGCACCTACAATTGTATGCAATTCGTCGATGAATAGGATGACATTGGGAGACTTTTCCAATTCGTTCATGACCGCCTTCATCCGCTCCTCAAACTGGCCTCTGTACTTCGTGCCAGCCACTAGAGATGCAAGATCCAAGGTCACTACCCGCTTGTTGAATAGGATTCGGGAAACCTTCTTTTGTACAATTCGCAAGGCCAAACCCTCGGCGATGGCTGTTTTTCCCACCCCAGGTTCACCAATCAAAATCGGATTATTTTTCTTTCTACGCGAAAGGATCTGCGCTACACGCTCAATCTCTTTTTCTCTTCCGATGATGGGATCGAGCTTGTCGTCTTCCGCCATCTTGGTGAGGTCACGACCAAAGTTGTCTAAGACTGGAGTGCGTGATTTTTCAGCCCCAGGCTTGTTGGAACCACCTCCAGAAGAAGAGGAAGAACCAAATAGCTTGGATCCATCTTCATCCCCATCCTCGGCTTCCGCACGTGCTTTGGGGGAGGAACTGCCTTCCGACTGCATTTCAAGCATTTCTTTAATGCTGTCGTAGTTGACCTCAAACTTGTTTAAAATTTGGGTGGCAATGTTATCCTCGTCACGGAGAATTGAGAGCAGCAAGTGCTCGGTACCAATCAGCTGACTCTTGAAAATTTTTGCTTCTAAATACGTGATTTTCAACACTTTTTCAGACTGTCGCGTCAATGGAATATTGGCCATATTTTTCACATTGTGATTGGCCGTACCTTTTACTGCCCGCTCAATCGCAGCCCGTAATTCATCCATGGGAATGCCTAGCTTTTTCAATATGGAAACAGCTACCCCTTCTCCCTCTCGGATCATCCCTAATAGGAGGTGCTCTGTGCCAATGTAATCGTGTCCCAGACGAAGGGCTTCTTCGCGGCTGAGAGAGATTACCTCTTTGACTCTATTCGAAAATTTTGCTTCCATTTAACCCTTTTCTGATTGTAAGATGAATGATGTACTATGATACCGAATTTGTTTTAAAAACACAATCGGTTCAGTTATTGTTCGTGTTTTTTTGCGATTTAGCGAGCAATCTATCTGCCTCTCCTCCTAAACAAAATAATAGGTCGAGTATGGAAAGGTTAGAGACAAAGTTTAGGCCAAAAATTTGCCCATAGGGCACTTCCTGATAAAAAGGTCTGTCCAAATAGCTGCCAGAAGGCACAATTTGCCCCCTAAGGTCAATTACATCAGCCGGAAGCCCTTCCTTTTCAACCAAGGTTAGTTTGACAGGCCAGCGGAGCAGCTTCAGACAGATTGTCAGCAAATTCAAATTCAAGTCCCAAAGCTGTGTATCTCCGCGATTGAATGCATCTTCGAAATAAGGAAAAAAGTATTCGAAAAATGGGGCTTTTCCATAACCGCTTTGAATTCCTCGCAAATGATTGTTTATCCATTTTTGCTCGGAGTCAATGCGTACCTCGCGCAAAGAAATTCGTGGCCGCCTTCCTTGAATGGGTACACTCAAGGTATGTACCTTATTGGCAAGCAAAATGGAGGTACGGTTGAAGTAAGACTGTCGTTCGTAACGGTCCCCAGGAAATAAAAACAACTCATCCACTCCTCTCAGCACCGCAAAGTACTCTAGGCAAGGAAGGTAGTGGAGGTCTAGGGCGAGGCGTTTCAAAGGAATGGGTAGGGATAGAAAGTACGAGATACGAGATACGAAATACGGAATTGAAACCAATATCGAACGTCCAACGCCGATTGAAGAATATCGAATAGAAGTACAAGGTACCAAGTACTAAGTAGGGACTCGAATTTGCACTAGAATTTTGCCACTAAAGAATCTTTCTTGCCTTCAGGAAGGGACATTGTACTTGGTACTTCGTACTTCGTACATTTTTTCCGTATTGATACTAGCTACTTGATACTTTTCTAATGTCGAACGCTGAACGCCGATTGCAGAATGTCGAATAGAAGTACAAGGTACCAAGTACTAAGTATGGATTCGAATTTGCACTAGAATTTTGCCACTAAAGAATCTTTCTTGCCTTCAGGAAGGGTACATTGTACTTGGTACTTCGTACTTCGTACATTTTTTAACCTCTTGATACTTTATACTTTTCTAATGTCGAACGCTGAACGCCGATTGAAGAATATCGAAGGGAGGTACATTGTACTTGGTACTTCGTACTTCGTACAATTTTTACCCTCTTGATACTTGCTACTAATTACCTTTTCCCCATCCCAGGAGGCATCATTCGGCTCATGGCCGCCTTGGCACCTCCCATTTTATTCATTTGCTTCATCATCTTGCGCATGTCCTCAAACTGCTTCATCAAGTTGTTGACTTCGGTGATGTTTCTCCCCGAGCCATCTGCAAGTCGTTTTCTTCGTCTGCCATCGATGATATCTGGATTTTGGCGCTCCTTGGGAGTCATGCTACGGATGATCGCTTCAACGGGTTTGAAGGAATCGTCGTCGATATCCAGCCCCTTCAAGGCTTTACCCATCCCTGGAATCATACCCATGAGATCCTTGATATTTCCCATCTTTTTTACCTGCTCCAGCTGGGAAAGGAAATCGTCAAAGTTGAAGTTGTTCTGACGCATTTTAGCGTTCAAACGTTTGGCCTCGTCCTCGTCAAAAGACTGCTGTGCACGCTCCACCAAGGAGATCACATCCCCCATGCCCAAGATCCGCTGGGCCATACGGTCTGGATGGAATACATCCAAATTTTCCATCTTTTCTCCCGTGGAGATAAATTTGATGGGCTTGTTCACCACGTGGCGAATGGAAATGGCAGCACCCCCTCGGGTATCACCATCCAATTTGGTAAGGACTACGCCATCAAAATTGAGTCGATCGTCAAAGGTCTTCGCAGTATTCACCGCATCCTGACCCGTCATGGAATCCACCACAAAAAGTGTTTCGGATGGATTGAGCGCTTTTTTAAGTTCCTCAATCTCCTGCATCATCGCCTCATCCACTGCCAAACGACCTGCAGTATCGACTACTACGGTCTTTTTGCCTGATTTTTTTGCGTAAGCAATGGCATTGTTGGCGATCTGTAAGGCATTTTTATTTTCTGGCTCGGCATACACCTCCACGCCGATCTGCTCGCCCAAGACCTTCAACTGGTCAATCGCAGCAGGTCTGTAAATATCACAAGCTACCAGCAGCACTTGACGTCCTTGGCGCTTCAGCAAACTTCCAAGCTTACCCGTAAAAGTAGTTTTACCCGATCCCTGTAGACCTGCAATCAAAATTACGGATGGATCTCCACTGAGCTTGATGTCCACCTTGGTGCTTCCCATCAATTTGGTCAACTCCTCTTGGGTGATTTTGATCAATAGCTGACCCGGAGAAACCGAGATCAACACATCGCGACCCATGGCTTCGTCCTTGATTTTATCAGTGACTTCCTTGGCTACTTTGTAGTTCACATCGGCATCAATCAAAGCTCTTCGAATCTCCTTTACGGTAGATGCGACATTGATTTCAGTGATTTTTCCGGTGCCCTTCAGTGTCTTAAACGCCCGGTCAAGCTTCAAACTTAAATTATCAAACATGCTGCTATACTGCTATTTCATGCAAAAGTAATGAATTTGAAGGTTTGCATGACAATACTAACCGGGATTTAAGTGGTCACAGCAAATAGATTTTGGGCCATCCCCATCTACCCCCACAAAAAGGAAGCAGCACCCGGCATGGCCTTTCCCCCGAATTCCTTAATTTGCGGTTCAAATCGCTGAACTCCTGCATGAAGATTCAATTTCAAAAAGACATCCTTCCCCATCTCCTCGGCATCGCCTTCTTTTACCTACTCGTGGTGGGGTATTTTTCTCCCCTTGTTTTTGATGGAAAGATCATTTTCCAAGGTGACATTCTGCAGTGGGAAGGCTCGGCCAAGGAGGTGCTCGACTACCGTGCCGCTACGGGGGAACAAGCGCTCTGGACCAACCGCATGTTTGGCGGCATGCCTACCTACTTCATCAGCCTGGAGTTTGCAGGAGACATCACCAACCTAGCCATCTCCATCCTCACCCTCGGACTACCACACCCCATCAACGGCCTATTTTTTGGAATGCTCGCCATGTACCTCTTGCTGATTTCCTTTGGAGTGCGCCCTATTTTCGCTGTAGCCGGCGCCATTGCATTTTCATTCAATACCTACAACCTCCTCTCCTTGGAGGCAGGGCACAACGCCAAAATATGGGCGGTATGCCTAATTCCATTGATTCTCGCAGGTATCCATCTGGCCTTCGATCGCAAACGACTCCTCGGCGCAGCGCTTCTTGGACTTGGACTGCTGTTGCAACTCAAGTTCAACCACCTTCAAATCACCTACTACACGCTGCTTATCGCAGTTGTCTACGTGATCACCCGACTTGCTTTTGATTGGAAAAAAGAAGGACTGGCAAGCCTGTCCAAAACGATCGCCCTGCTGACCTTGGGTGCGGTACTCGGGGTTGGTGGAAATTTGGGCAGAATCGCCACCGCCTTGGATTACAGCCCCTACTCCACGCGAGGCAAGGCCACCATCGAAACTGCTGGTGCAGGACTCGACAAGGACTATGCCTTTGGCTGGTCCAATGGAATTTTGGAGAGCATGACCCTGCTTGTTCCTGATTTTTATGGAGGAGGAAGTACGACCCCACTTCCCAAAGATTCTGCTTCCGAAAAAGCCCTTCGAAATCAAGGCCTAGAACCAGGACAAGTCAATGACTTCGTCAAAGGAGCACCCACCTACTGGGGCGATCAGCCCTTCACGGGTGGACCCATTTACGGCAGTGCAATCCTGGTATTTTTGGCAATCCTAGGCATCTGGGTAGCGCCACGTGCAAGTTTGATCACCTTTGGATCCATCATCATCCTCTCTTTGATGCTCAGCTGGGGCAAAAATTTGGCCTGGTTCAACTACACCCTATTTGACATCCTACCTGGCTACAACAAGTTTCGAGCCGTATCCATGGCTTTGGGCATGACGCTTTTTGCGATCCCTGTTCTTGGAATGATTACTTTGGAAAAGCTATCGCAGACTAAATCCCTGAAACCTTTACTCATTTCAGGAGGCATTGTTGGAGGAATCACCTTACTTCTGGCTGTCATGGGTGGCGCTTTCTTCCGTTTTGAAGGAGCGGCAGACTCTAATTTCCCAGATTGGCTCGTCACGGCACTGCAAGTAGATCGTAAGGCCATGCTTGCTTCTTCTGCTTGGAAAAGCTTTGCATTTGTGGCCTTGGCTTTGGGCTTGATATATTTCTACCTCAAAACCAAAATCTCAGACCTAGTCCTAGGCCTCGGATTGATTACCTTGATTACGCTCGATGTATGGACCATCAACCGTCGCTACTTCAATGACGATTCCTTCAAAGGAAATCCATCCCGAGAGTTTTTTGCGGAGACTCCTGCGGAAAAATCTATCGCTGCCGACAAGGGCTACTTCCGAGTGTTGCCACTCACGGAAGGCCTTACCCAGGGCGCACGTACCAGCTACCGATTCAATAGCTTAGGTGGCTACCACGGCGCCAAACTTCGGCGCTACCAAGATTTGGTGGATTACCAGATGGAGTTTGAGCTGCAAGAATTTGTTAAAAAAGCACAGGAAGGCAACTTTGACTGGGCAAGCTTGGGCACCATCAACATGCTTAACACCAAATACCTCATTGCTGGAGTAGATACCAATGCAGTATTTGAAAACCCTGAAGCAAATGGCCCTGCTTGGGTTCCTAGCCAACTTGTCCCCGTAGGCAGCAACAAAGAGGAAATGGACAAGCTTGGTACCATCGACACCAAAACGCAAGCCACCATCAATAGCAAGGAATTTGGGGAACAAAAAGCAGGTGCTGGAAAAATAAGCCTCACCAAGCATGCTCCCAACGAACTGACCTACCGAGCAGAGATGACCACGGCAGGCCTGGGGGTGTTTTCGGAAATCTACTACCCTGCAGGCTGGACCGCCAAGTTGGATGGCAAGGAAGTTCCCATCCTTAGAACCAACTACCTCCTACGCGGACTTCAGCTTCCTGCAGGAACTCACGAAATTGTCTTTACCTTTGCCCCCACAAGTTACAGCGCCACCAAAACTCCAATGATCCTATTTCAGTACGGATTGGTGATTTTGTTGATTGCTGGACTAGTTGCCACCTACCGAAAATCAGATGCAAGCCGCTGAAGAACAAGATAAAGTCGTTCGCTTCTACGACCAATTTGCCGAGAAGCAAGAAAAAACAGGGATCAACTCCCGGCATCTAAGTATCCTGGATAAGGTAAAACAAGCCGGTTTGCAGGCGCAGCACCGCATCTTGGAAGTGGGCTGTGGCATCGGCACAGTATCCCACCTGTTGGCCACTCAAGTACCCCAAGGAGAGGTGCTGGCAGTGGACATTTCTCCAGAGAGTATCGAAAAGGCTCGTGTCCTTTGGAAAAAGCAAGGCAACCTGAAGTTTGATGTGTCAGACATGTCTGACTTCAACTTGCCTGGTAAGACATTTGACTTTTTTGTGTTCCCTGATGTATTGGAGCACATTCCTGTGGCCCAGCATGCGCCCCTATTCAAAAATATTCAAGCACATGCACACCAAGATTCGGTGCTGTTTGTTCACATTCCTGCGCCACGCTACTTGGAGTGGATGATTGCAAATCAACCTGAAAAACTGCAAGTAATCGACCAGCCCTTGGATACCGGAATTCTCGTCCAGACCTTGGGAGCAGCTGGTTTTTACTTGGAAAAAATGGAAACCTACGCCCTCTTTTTCGAAGAAAAAGACTACCAATATTTCGTATTCCGCTCCACCAAAAAACTGCAGCAATCCACCGCAAAAAGTAAGTGGCAGGTCTTTAAAGAACGAGTTCTCATCCGTTTGAAATACGGAATCACGAGTTAAAAAATCAACGAATGAACATCAAAGCCGGCACCGTAGTAGGCCTTACCTACGAACTCAAAGTAAGCAAAGAGGAAGATGAAATTGAATCTGCACCCTTCAGTGTGGAGGTTCGCGAAGCAGACGATCCTTTTTACTTTCTATTTGGACAGAGTGGCTTGCCTGAAAAATTTGAAGAGCTCCTCGAAGGCAAGAAATTGAATGAAGAGTTTTCCTTCACATTGACTACAGAAGAAGCCTATGGAGAGGCGGATGAAGAACTCTTAGTGACCTTGCCCGTGGATCAGTTTTCCAAGGAGAGGGGCTTCATTCCATCCATGCTTGAGGAAGGTAATTTTCTCCCGCTCGTCGACGAAAATGGCTACCCCATGCAAGCAAAGGTTTTGAAAAACATGGGAGAAGAATTGTTATTGGATTTCAACCATCCTTTGGTAGGCTTCGACCTTCATTTTGAGGGTAAGGTCATCGAGGTTCGCAAAGCCACCAAAAAAGAAATCGAGCAGGGGCAGTTGGAAGAAGAAAATAGAAATTAGGGTAGAAATACAGTAGAAAAGGACTTCGCCTGCCTGCGGTAGGCAGGCTTCATGAAATAAATGGAAATAGCGGCAGAATCTCCTATTTCAACTTATTTCTATTGCATTTCGATTTGGATTCAATTAGATAAAACCACGAAGAATAGTTACTACCATTTTCTCAAAAATAATTGAGGATTAAACCTTAACTATTTCTTGGTACATGGTTCTTTGTACTTGATACTTCGTACTTTATACTTTCTCTAGGACTTCAACAGCAATACTTTTTCCTCTTGAATGTGCAGGTAGACTCGGTCGCCGATTTGGTATTTTCTTGCTGGATCATCCACCTCCCAAAGCTGTCCTCCTTCCCGCAAGCGAACTTGCAGGGTATTGTAGTGCACTAGAAACCGTTGGTCTACCACATGTCCTACGAAACCACCTCGGGTACGGATCCGGATATCGGCAGGTCGGATGTAGGCTTGCTCTCGATCTGGAAGGGCATTGATGGAAGAAAAAAGGCGCGCCACATACTTGGATTTTGGATGTTCACAGAGTGCTTTGGAATTTCCCTTTTGGGTGATTTTGCCCTTTTGGAGCACCACTAGGGAATCTGTAAGCCAAAGGGCATCGTCCAAATCGTGCGTAACAAAAATGACGGTAGTGTCCATCTCTTGCAGAAGTTCCTTCAATTCCTGAATCAACTTTCTTTTCTGAATCGCATCCAAGTGGCTAAAAGGCTCGTCTAGCAACAGGACCTCCGGTTCTACGGCTAAGGCTTGTGCGATCGCCACCTTCTGCTGCTGCCCCCCACTGAGTTGCTTGGGAAGCCGGTCCTTGTAGGGAGTCAAGCCGAGTCGATCCAGCAAGTGCGCCACCCGTTGCTTTCGGTAGCCTTCTTCGTAGTTCAACAGCGGACGCGTGATATTTTCCTCCACCGTCGTATTTGGAAAGAGCTGGTAATCTTGATGGATCAGTTTGATCTCGTCGTAGCCAGGAACCAACTTTTCAGCTGGATTTTCAATTTTCTTCCCATCCAGCAGCACCTCACCCGAACTCTGGGTCAACAAGCCTGCGGCGATGCGCAGCAAGGTACTTTTGCCCGAGCCACTCTCCCCAATGATGGAAACAAACTCCCCTTTGGAAAGCTCCAAATTAAATTCTTGCAAGGCAGTATGGGAATCGTAGGATTTGGTGAGTGCGCGTAGAGAAAAATAGGACATGTTCGCTGAGGGCAGATTGGTGGGGGATACTTGATGTTTCTAAGATAGGAAGAGGATTTGAAAAGTCCTCCCTCGAGTTACTTTTAGAAAAAATGGGGCAACGCTATACGGTTTGGTGAACAAGCACCTCTTTTTTTTTGTTAGTTTCACAATTCAATTTACAATCATACCCCATGAAACACATTAACAGTCTTTTATTAACCCTAGCCTTCATCCTTGTAGGCTCTTTTGCTGCCCAAGCACAACTTCAGCAGCCTGCGGCTAGCCCTGCAGCGCATGTAAGCCAGGTAGTTGGCTTCACTAAAATCAGCATCGATTACTCTTCTCCTGCAGTAAAAGGAAGAAAAGTATTTGGTGGCATGCATAAGTATGGCGAGACTTGGAGAGCTGGAGCAAACGGCCAAACCATCATCGAATTTAGTACTCCGGTAAGTGTAGGTGGCAAAAACTTGGCTGCTGGCAAGTACTCTATTTTTGTAACTCCTGCAGAAACAGGGGAATGGACCATCCACCTCAACAAAAAAGCAGCGAGCATCTACAACTACATGAAAGATGGTAAGATCGATGAGGCAGCAGTTGCTGCTGACGATGCGGTGGCTGTAAAAGCTGCACCTGCAACAGTAGGTGCTACCGAGCGTCTTCAGTACCACATTTCTGCTGGAAACAACAAGGTGGCTCAAGTAACCCTTGCTTGGGAAACTACCGCAGTTTCCTTTATGGTAGACACCCAGGTGGATCAAAAAATGGAGCAGTTTAAAAGTCAATTTTAAGCTTTTCAGAGAAACACGTTTAGCTCACAACTACTCCTGCTTAGATTGATCTAGGCAGGAGTTTTTTTATCTAATGGAATCGCTCCTACGCCGGCTAGCCAAATGTCGCATAGATGTCACAGCCTCTTTCTTTTTTTCAAAGTTTATTCCAGCCATTTTTGAGGCATGACCCTAGCTGAACAAGTTAAAGCTGCAAGGAAAGATCGCAACTGGACCCAATCCGATCTCGCAATGCGTTGTGGAGTGACGCTTCGCACCATCCAACGAATTGAAAAAGGAGAGGTAACTCCAAGTGCCTATACGTTGGGCAAGCTAGTTGAATTATTAGCCCTCGAGCAAGAAAAATCTTCACAAAACCCTCCTCCATCGGTACAAATCCTTTCCCTAAAGTCAAAATTAATACCGCTTGCAACCCTAGCCTTTTCTAAAAAAAATCTTCCTAAACTGCTGCTTATGCTCACCGCTTTGACTTTAATTATTGGCTACATTTTTTGGGGATTCACTCCTACTCCCACAACGCTTGCAGAAGAGAAAACAGATCAAATCACCTTCAGCACCATCAATTGTGAGTCGACAACATCTTGCGATATGCAGCTTACTGTTCGTGATCTGAATGGGAATATTCAATTTCAAAAAACCTATGGAGGCACGAGCTATGACAAAGCGAGTGCTGTTCTACCCATCTCCGATGGTGGCTATTTCCTGCTTGGTTCCACGAGTTCCTTTGGAGCGGGTAACTACGATCTGCTACTTATTCGAACAGATGAAAAAGGTGCTGTGATCTGGCAAAAAACCTATGGTGGATTTTTTAACGAATACGGAGAAAAGATGAATTTGAAGGATGGACTTTTATCCATTGAAGGACTCCAACAAAAATGTACTACTGCCAATGTTTCAAACGACTGTTATATGGAAAAGTGGATTCTTCTTGTGGATGGAAATGGAAACCTATCTTAAGACTTGCCCCTCCTACCTGCTTCATTTAAGGCAGGAGTTTTTTGAAAGGCCATTCAAACTATTCATCAGGCTTAAATTAAAATGCCATTTTTGGATTATTCGCTTTTTCACCACAGCCAAAAAAAGGTTTGAGTATCAATTAATTGAGCCGTGGACCGTGGACTGCCTGTAGACAGTGGTCTGTCATCTGTTAACAATTATCCGCAAGGTGAATTAGTCATTTTAATCAAAGTTAGGTTTGCAGATAATTCAATCCCTTTTTAACCTTCAATCAAAAAATCTTCCTCTTTTTAGATTTTTAATGTAATTTGAATCATTCAGTGGAGATTTAGAAAGTAGATCCTAGCCCCAACCACAAGGACCATTGGATTTAATTTTTAGAGTCTTACCCATTTTAATCACCGATTCCACACAAGATGCATACCCCAAACACGAGTTTTAACCATGTGAACTACCTCTGGAACGAGGAAAAAGCAGCACAGCTGGAAGGCAATGAAGTTGACCTATTTCTCTACCGTTCCAACCTCCTCGGAGCTGACCTTAGAATCACAAATTATGGGGGAGGCAACACCTCTTGCAAAACCAAAGAACTAGATCCCTTGACCAAAACCTGGGTGGAAGTGATGTGGATCAAAGGTTCTGGAGGAGACATTGGGACCATGACCCGCTCAGGTCTCGCTGGGCTGTATGTGGATAAACTGAATGCTTTGAAAGGAATCTACCGAGGCTTGGAGCATGAGGACGAAATGGTGGGATTATTTGGACACTGCCTCTACGATTTGGCTTCCAAGGCTCCTTCCATCGATACACCCCTGCATGGATTTTTACCCTTCAAACACATCGATCACCTTCACCCAGATGCAGCTATTGCAATTGCAGCAGCCAAAGATGGGGAAGAGATCACCAAAACCCTCTGGAAAGGAGCAATCGCTTGGGTGCCTTGGCAGCGACCTGGATTTGACTTGGGACTCAAACTTAGAGCCGCCTTGGACAAAAATCCAGGAATTCGAGGCATCATGCTCGGAGGCCATGGCCTATTTACCTGGGGTGACACTTCCTATGATTGCTACATCAATAGTTTGGAAGTCATTGAAACTGCCTCCGCTTATTTGGCAGAAAACTTTGGCAAAAAAAGACCTGTTTTCGGAGGTCAAAAAATCAACTCCTTGGATCCAGACCAACGGAAAAGCCAAGCAGCAAAGCTCGCCCCACTATTGCGCGGATTGGCCTCTTCCGAATCCCGAATGGTGGGTACCTTCACCGACAAAGAGGTGGTCTTGGAATTTAGCAACAGTCAGGACCTGGATCGCCTAGCCCCCATGGGAACCAGCTGCCCAGATCACTTTCTCCGAACCAAAATCTCACCTTTGGTTCTTGACCTTCCTGCAGCTACCGATCTTTCAGATCTGAGTGGACTACGCCCCCAATTGGAAGCTGCTTTTCGGTCCTACCGAGAACGCTATGCTGCCTATTACGAGAAACACAAACATGCAAACAGCCCGGCCATGCGTGATCCAAATCCGGTCATCATCCTCTGGCCGGGAGTAGGGATGTTCAGTTTTGCCAAAGACAAGCAAACCAGCCGGGTAGCCGCTGAATTTTACATCAACGCCATCCAAGTCATGCGAGGTGCCGAGGCAGTATCAAGCTACGTATCGCTCCCACTTCAGGAGGCCTTCGACATCGAATACTGGTTGCTCGAAGAAGCCAAGCTGCAGCGCATGCCAAAAGAAAAACCACTTTCCAGAAAGATCGCCCTCATCACCGGCAGCGCAGGAGGAATTGGCAAAGGCATCGCAGAAAAATTTCTTCAAGAAGGGGCCTGCATAGTGCTCTCCGATATCAACCAAGAGCGACTAGATCAAGCCCTAGCCACCTTTGAGAAAAAGTACGGCAAGGACAACGTCTTCGGACTCCAACTCGATGTAACGGATAGTGACAGCATCGCCAAAGCTATCCAGGCCATCGCGCTCCAATTCGGAGGGATCGATATTGTGGTCAACAACGCAGGAATCTCCATTTCCAAGTCCTTTGAAGACCATAGCGATCAAGATTGGGACAAGCTCAACGACCTCTTGGTCATGGGACAATTCCGCATCTCCAAACTAGGCGTTGCCCTGATGAAGCAACAAGCCCTCGGAGGAGACATTGTAAATATTGTAAGTAAAAACGCTCTGGTGGCAGGTCCAAAAAATGTGGCTTATGGCACAGCGAAGGCCGCACAATTGCATATGTCTAGGCTTATGGCGGCCGAACTTGCAGAAGATAAAATTCGAGTAAATGTGGTCAACCCCGATGCGGTGATCGAAAATTCGAACATCTGGGAAGGTGGATGGGCAGAAAATCGAGCGAAAGCCTATGGCATCGAAGTCGCCGATCTCCCGCAATACTACGCCAACCGCACCCTACTCAAGGAAAGTGTCAAGGTCAGTGACATTGCAGATGCAGCCTTTGCCTTTGTAGGCGGACTGCTCAACAAATCCACAGGAAATATGCTGAATGTGGACGGAGGCCTCGCGGCAGCTTTCCCAAGATAAAACGAATAGCTCCTGTAACTCCAATGCCAAAAATCCCAGTAACAGCCGTATTCGACATCGGAAAAACCAATAAAAAGTTCTTTCTCTTTGATCAGAATCTCAGCGAAGTGTACCACAGTTACACCCGTCTAGAGCCTGTGATGGATGAGGACGGTTTCCCGAGCGAACCTGTACTTCCGCTTCGTGCCTGGATGCTGGATACCTTTCGTGCTGCGCTGAATTCTACCGAATTTGAAATTACGCGGCTTAATATCTCTGGGCATGGCGCCTCTTTTGTTCATACTGACCTCGAAGGAGAGCCTGTTGCACCACTTTACGATTACCTAAAGCCTTTTCCGGAGGAACTGTTGGAGCGATTTTATTCCGAAAACGGAGGAAAATTGAACTTCTGCAAGGAGACTTCTTCCCCTCCGCTGGCCATGCTGAATTCAGGCCTACAACTGTATTTTCTCAAGTATGCCAAGCCCGAAGTATTCCAGAAAATCCAAAGAAGCCTCCACCTCCCGCAGTACCTGAGTTTGCTGTTTACTGGGACAGCAGTTTCTGATTTCTGCAGCATCGGCTGCCACACCGCCTTGTGGGATTTTGAGAAAATGGATTACCATGCATGGGTAAAACGAGAGGGAATAGAGGCCCTCATGGCTCCCATTCTGCCTGGAGATTCCCTGCTGAGAACCAAGCCGGAGCTGGGAGGAATCCCCTGCGGAATTGGCATACACGACTCCTCAGCAGCCCTGTTACCCTACTTGAAACAGGAAACCCAACCCTTCGCCCTCCTTTCTACCGGTACTTGGGCGATCAGCATCAATCCATTCAACAAGACTCCACTCTCGGAATCGGAGCTAACGAAAGATTGCCTACAGTTTCTGAGCATTTCAGGACAACCCATCAAAATATCACGCCTCTTCATTGGAGAGGAGCACAAGCACCAAGTCGAAGGAATGTATGCCTATTGGCAGCTGCCCCTAGGCACCTATAAGAAACTCCAATTCGAGGAATCCTGGTACCAAAAAGTAAGCAGTCAGCCTGCAAAAAGAATCCGGTTCCATTACATCCAACCTGAGAATTTTGGGATAGACAATAGCACTAGCAGCGATTGGAGCAGCTTCTCTGAGTTTACAGAAGCCTACTACACCTTCCTCCACGAGTTGACGACGATTCAGGCAGCCTCCATCCAACTCGTGCTGGAGGGAGCCCCTGTGCAGCGTCTGTTTGTAGATGGAGGATTCAATGCCAACCCGATTTTTCTGGAGCTGCTGCGCAAAAAACTTCCCGGAATAGAACTTATCCCCAGTGATTTTCCAAATGGCTCCGCTTTAGGAGCAGCAATGCTCGTGAATATGAACGCTGAAGCTTAACTTACTCGAATGAAAGCCAGTTCCCCATCCGTTGCCTTGTTTATTCCCTGCTACGTAGATCAATTCTACCCGCAAGTTGGCATTGCTACGCTGGAATTGTTGGAGAAATTAGGCTGCACTGTGAGCTATCCCTCAGGTCAAACCTGCTGTGGTCAGCCCCTAGCCAATGCGGGCTATGCACGGGATACGGTAGGCACGGCAACCCATTTTATAGAGACCTTCAATGATTATGACTATGTAGTTTGTCCTTCCGGAAGCTGCACATTGCATGTAAAAGAGCATTTTCCTGCCATTGCTGGCCTAGAAAAAAAACAGGAAGCCCTGGAGCATAAAATCTACGAACTCATCGAATTCATCACCGATGTGCTGAAAATAGAACGGCTGGAGGGGAAATTCCCCCATCGTGTAAGCTACCATTCCTCCTGCCATGG
>CANGZP010000033.1 GCA_947458475.1 Cyclobacteriaceae bacterium
AAATATGTGTATCCGTATCAATGCACGTATGGGTGAACTGACGCAATAATCAATCGTTCGAACAGTTTCTCACCAAAGTACCTGCGATTCAGCTTGTAAACGAATTCATTTAAGTAGTTCTGCAAGTACTTGTAAGTGACCATGTGGTAAATCCCCAACAGATTCCGCTTCAGATTACTGATTGCCTTGTGAACCCATCTGAGGGTATCGTTAGTCTCCTCTTTCCCGGAAGTTACTGTAAAATGGGTAGTTACGATCTTATTCAAATTGACGTAGGCGGTATTTCTGTCTGTGAAAAGCACAACATCTCCATCTGTATTTCTTTTGATAAACTCATTCACATGTTCACTATCCGCTTTAGCCAAGACTTCCATTTTAAAATAGCCACAAACCCTACTTCCTTTACCAGATTCGGGGTTTTCTAAGGGGATAGATTCTGCCGCAATACCAACCAGTGCTTGACGCTGGCTTCCTTTTCCACGTTTTAATTGGCTTTTGATCTGCTTTTTAGTCGCAACTTCGACAAAGCCTTCATCATATTCCACCATATCCTTGAGCAGGTACAAACTATCCCTTCGACCCATTACTGACCTGATCTTATGCATCAGTTTAAATGCTGTCTCGTATCTGCTAAGGCCTAACTGGCGTTGAAATTCCAGACAAGAAAATCCTTTTTTAGTCGCTGAGACAAACATAAATGCTAACATCCAAGTCTGTAAAGGCAATTTACTGTTTTCCATAATCGTCCCACTTTTGAGTGAACTTCTTCTCCGGCAATGTCTACACTCGAAAAACTTTGCTCCACTGAACCAATAGTGATGAGTCACTTTTTCGCATTTTTTACAGTAAATACCAGACTTCTCTCGATAAGATTTGATAGAGAGTTCACAAGACTCCTCATCTGGAAATTCGTTTAGAAAGTGGATTAATTTCATGTTCTCAGGCGTTTAAACCAAAGAAAAGAGTACTTTCACGCTTGACAAAACTATTGACACAAGCTGTCATTTGGCGACGTGCAAACTAACGGATACACATAATAGAAAATATCAAATCACTGCAGTTAAAAAAGGAGGTCAGCTAACTTTTCCCAACCTACTTAGCAGATCCAAAATCTCTTGATCCAGAATTCCATCCTGCACTTGGCTAGTTACAAAATTGGGTTTTCTATGGATAGTTAATTTTGTCTGACCCTTACTTACTGACTCTAAATTCAGATAGACTTTTCCTCCCCAAAAAAATGAAGAACTCGGAATCTTAAACCGAAATGAATCTTCCCCAATTCGTTCAAAAGCTGCCCAGCCTTTATCCTTTGCAATTTTTGGAAGCGTTTCAGTTACCCTTACCGAAGAAAGTTCAAGCAGGTAATCATCCGACTTCATTTTGTTTTTTTTTACATGGTTTTGATAAAAAAACCAGGTGCTAATGACAGAAAGAATAGTAAAGGCGATTAAAATTAGAATGGTAGCCATTTTCCTAAATTTTAAAACTTAAAAATAATTTAAGGCAAATATTTATCTGCCAAATAAGCTGTTGCCGAATGAAGAAGAGCGCCGTTTGCTCCAAGGATTACAGCCCCCGCTGGACCAGCTATACTACCCCAGCATCCCCATGTGTAAGCTCCCTGAATATCCGCAATTCCAGTGGTAATCCAGCCTGAAGACCTCCCATTTAATTGAATTTGAAATGTCTTCGTATGATTACTAAAATTCCAGAAACCATTAGAATATTTACCGACATATAAACCCATTAAAACAACATTTAAAGTCTCAGGCGAATCCGATAACTGGCTTTTTGCCATAACCTCTAGTCCTTTAATTTTTGATTCAAATTGGTTTTGATTCAATGAATTCAAAGCGATTTCCGAATTAAAATACCACTCCAAGGCCTTCGGATTTGGAACCAATTCACTTCCCGAAATTTTTTGAGTCTTTAATCCCCTGAAAATCTGCATTAATTGCTCGTCAGTAAAACTGAAATCAGCATGGTTTAATTTCTCACCATAAAGGGTAAGACTAGTATTTAAATTGTTATTTAAAATGAATGATTGAATTTTTTTTATAAAATCTAGCGAGTCGGAGTACGTTCTAGCGCTTGTTTTTTTAAACGAAGACGCATTAGAAATTATGATTTCATCCATTACAACTTTTTCCAAGAGGGAATTATGGTATTCTCCAATATTCTTTAAATCAACTTCGTGGAAGATCTCTATTGAAGGTGTTTTTAAATCTTCCTGCTCTAAATTCTCCCCTCTAAAATCACAAGACATGGAGAAAAAAATCATCACCGAGAAAACTAGGTAGGTACGTTTCATCTTTTGAAAAATTTAAGTTTAAAAATCTATTAAAAAGCTCGCCTCGCGATGAACTTAAATTAAACCTACCTGTCCCTCATCACATTAGCAAATAAAAATATATAAATTTATTTTTTTTAGCTATAATAAGCTATAAATCAACATTTTTATTTACATTTTTTATTAAAATATAACAATTTTTAATTGATTTTTCATTTTTATAAAAAAAGTAATAACCGGCATCCCTCAATTCAACATTTCAAAGAACAAACAAAAAATCCCCTGCAATTTGCAGGGGATGGAGTGCAATTTTGGAAGGTTAAAGACCTTCGAGGTTTTAGAAACCTCAAAGGAGGACAAAGACCTTCGGGGTTTTGGAAACCCCAAAGGTCATCAGATCAGCTCCACACTGCGCTTCACAAAGGCAGTCAGGTCTTTGCCTGTAAGCAAACCTTGTGAAAGAAGAGCCAGATCGAATGCCTGCTTGGCAAGCTTCACTTGACTCTCCTCATTTTCCGCCTTCAAAATCTTGTCGACCAAGGGGTGGTTGCCATTGATGGCTACCTTGTAGCTATCTGGTAGGCTTCCGTAGAAACTCATCGGTCCTCCACCTGTTTGTGCCATGTCCTTCATGCGTCGCATCCACTCTTCCATGGTGATGGTCACTGGCATTTCCTCTGGACTTAGCCCTTCGATATCGACGGTATAGGTCTTGTTGGCAATGGCTTTTTCAAAAAGCTCCTTCACCGACTTGCTCTGATCTTCAGTGAGTAGGTTGGCATAGGTGGAATCCTTTTGAATCAACTTTTCTACCACATCGGAATCCACACGCTTGAGTTGGGTTTTTTCCAACTTGGACTCAATGTGTTGAATAAAATGGTTGTCGATCGGAGAATCCAGCACCAACACATCGTATTCCTTCTTGAGTGCAGAATCGATAAAGCTATCCTGCTTCTTAAGGTCTGTGGAGTACAAGTACACCAGCTGCTCGCTTTTGTCAGTTTGGGTAGGCAACACCTTTTCACGGTATTCGTCAAGCGTAAAGTATTCTTCCTTGGTGTTTTTGAGCAAGGTAAATTCCTTCCCTTTCTCGTAAAACTTCTCCTCGGAGATCATTCCGTACTTCACAAATAGGCCAATATCATTCCACTTTGCCTCGTAAGCTTTGCGGTCTTTCTTGAATAGTTCAGAAAGCTTGTCCGCTACTTTCTTCGTGATGTAGTTGTTGATCTTCTTCACGTTGCCATCGGCCTGCAAGAAGCTTCTGGACACGTTGAGTGGAATGTCTGGAGAGTCAATCACCCCATGTAGTAGCATCAAAAATTCCGGCACAATGTCCTTCACCTCATCGGTGATAAATACCTGACGACTGAAAAGCTTAATCTTGTTGCGCTGCAACTCAAAGTCATTTTTGACTTTTGGGAAATACAGCACCCCGGTCAAGTTGAACGGATAATCCACATTCAGGTGGATCCAGAACAAGGGATCTTCACTCATCGGATACAAGCTCTTGTAGAAAGCTAGGTAGTCCTCGTCCTGAAGGTCACTTGGAGATTTGGTCCAAATAGGTGCCGTTGTATTGAGGATGTTGTCCACCTCCACTGACTTCCATTTCTTCTCTCCCTTATCGTCTACACCATCTTCTACAGATTCGGATTTGGTGCCAAACTTGATGGGGATGGGCAGAAACTTGCAGTACTTGTCCAAGATCCCCTGCAACTTCCACTTGTCTAAAAATTCAACAGAATCCTCGTTGACATGAAGGATGATGTCCGTGCCGCGGCTCTTCTTCTTCCCTTTTTTGATTTCAAATTCTGTACTTCCATCACAAGTCCAAATCGCTGGCTCAGACCCTTCTTGGTAGGATAGTGTATGGATTTCTACATTTTTGGCCACCATAAAGGCTGAATAGAAACCCAAACCAAACTTACCAATGATCTCATTGGCATCTTTGGCGTCCTTGAATTTCTCCACAAACTCCGTGGCTCCAGAAAATGCAATCTGGTTGATGTATTTTTTTATTTCCTCAGCAGTCATGCCGAGTCCTTTGTCAGAGATGGTGATGGTCTTCTTTTTTTCATCAAAAGACACCTCTACGGTGAGGTCACCTAATTCTCCTGCATACTGACCTAATGTCGCAAGTCGCTTGATTTTTTGAGTCGCATCTACTGCGTTGGAGACCAATTCCCGAAGGAATATCTCATGATCAGAATAGAGGAATTTCTTAATAATCGGGAAAATGTTCTCGGTATGTATCGAGATCGTGCCTTTTTCCTGCATGGGCTTACATCGGTTTAGTTAATAGTAAAATGGTTCTACCCTAGGTTAGCAAGGCCTATTCCAAGTCTAAAAAAATGACAAGATGTCAGCAAAAAAAAAGAAATGTATCCACAACAACCCAAATCAAGGTCGGGCAGCATAGGTAAAGTCCAATGGATTTGGAAAGTCAAAAGTGAAGCCGGTGGCCCTAATTTTTTCAGAACTAATCCACCTTCCTTCTTTTTCATCGGCCGCTTCCTGGTAGCTCGCTGGGGGAAGGATCCCTAACGTATCCGAATTTTTTGCATAGACCTCCCTTCGCAAAGGATGCTCAGGCGCTACCCCATTGAAGGTTTGATTCCAAAGCCCCTGATCAATCACCCAGACTATCATCCGAACGGCATCTTTTTGATGGATAAAGTTGACTCGGGTATGTCCAACCACCTGCTCCTTTCCTGAAAAATAGATTCCTGGAATTCGATCTGCACCCATCAATCCTCCCATGCGCAACACAGTCAATTGATAGCTTGACGAAGATGCCATCAAGGCTTCTGCTTGATACAAGACCGAATTGCCCGAAGTACTTTCGGAAACCTCCTCCTCGGTATATGGCACTACCTTATTTTCATTGGAGTAGATTCCTGTGCTAGAGATAAAGGTCAGTTGCTTCACGGATGATCCTGCAATTAACTCTCGTAACGAAGCAAGCTGCTGTAGGTAAAGTTCCCCATCTCCCTGCCTACTTCGAGGAGGTAGCGTCACCACTAAAATCTCCGAATCAAATAGTCGAGAATATTCTGTTCCCTCGGGAGCTGGGCTTAGGGCAAAATGAATTGCATCCAGTCCTCTTTTTCGAAGAATTTCTACTTTTTCTGGACGCGTAGAAGACCCAAGCACCTGGTATCCCTGCCTTTGTAAAAACAAACCAGTAGCCTCGCCGAGCCATCCCAAACCGATAATTGAAACTTTCTTCATGCCTAAAACTAACTAGTGAGGAACTTTTTGATTGCACACAACGAATCTCCAATTCCCGAAATCGGAATCAAAGAAAAAACCTCCTTTTTGGAGGTTTGTTTATTCTTTTTTAGGAAGTGTGCCCAAAAGGTAATCCCAGAGGGGTGAACTCACCCCAAAAGCTGAGTCTGGATTTTTGTAATGATGGATGGCATGGTTGACCCACAAGACCTTAAGAAAATTTTTCGGTGGATTGAAGACATGCACTACATAATGAACCCCCAAATACCCAGCGTATCCAACTAAAAATCCAGGCAAAAAATAGAGTGCAAAATCTCCCATCAACAGGTTAAACACCAAGTAAAGAATTGCAGCATAGGCCGCACTCACAAAGGGAGGCATGGCCAAGCGGTCTTTGTCCTTGGGATAGTCGTGGTGGACGCCATGAACATTGTACTGCAGCTTGTCCTTAAGCGGTGTGTCAGGCTCCATGTGGAAAAAATGCTTGTGCATCATGTACTCCACAAAAGTGAAGGCAAGTAGTCCGAACACGGAAAAAGCCAATCCGAAACCTAAAGGAATCGAGGTTGCCGTCACCCCATTGTAGAGTGATACAGCCGAAATGGCCAAAAATAAGGTAATCGGGATGGAAATATGCGTTCTTGAAATTCGTTCAAGAACTGGATTAGAAAATAGGGTAGCCGAACCAAAATTGTCTGGTCGATCTAATCTCCCAATCTTTTTCATGGTAACTAGTGGTTTAGGTAGTCTTTAAAAAACAGGTACTAGGTATATAAACTATCCTACAAAAATAAGGGTTTCGATTTTTTTAATTTTTTTCTTAAAGCTGACTTAAATCATCTTTTCTCACTTGCCGCGAACGCAATTGTTTTTCGGTAATAGTCCTCGTATTTCGGGAGGATTTGGTCGATGTCAAACTCCTTTGCTCTTGCCAAAGCCCGCACCTTGAATCCAGGCAAATTGGTTTCATCCAGAATAAATAAGGCTTTTTTAGTCATGTCCTCCACATCACCTACCTCACAGGCAAAGCCTGTAATTCCATCCAAGTTGAGCTCTGGAATCCCTCCTGCATTGGAGGACAAAACCGGAACTTCACAGGCCATGGCCTCCAAAGCAGCAAGTCCAAAGCTTTCTTTTTCCGAAGGCATCAAAAACAGATCTGCCACAGACAACACCTCTTCGACTGCCTCTAATTTACCCAAGAAACGAATGTCCTCACAGGTGCCTAGCGTACGGCAAAGACGCTCCATGCGATCCCGCTCCGGTCCGTCGCCTACCAACAGCAGTTTGGCAGGAATCTCCTTACGAACATTGTAAAACACATGAATGACATCCTCTACGCGTTTTACTTTACGGAAGTTGGAGGTATGTACGAGTAGTTTTTCCCCATTGGGGCAGATGGCCAACTTGAAATGTTCTTTCCGCTGCTTTTTAAAACGCTCCAAATCGATGAAATTTGGAATCACTTCGATGTCTCGCTTGATGTCAAAGTAATCAAAAGTTTCCTTCTTCAGATCTTCAGAAACTGCCGTGACACCATCGGATTGGTTGATGGAAAAGGTCACTACCGGTTCGTAACTGGGATCCTTTCCCACCAAAGTGATGTCCGTACCATGTAGCGTCGTCACTACTGGAATCTCAATGCCTTCAGTTTTCAGGATTTGCTTGGCCATGTATGCAGACGATGCATGCGGAATGGCATAATGTACATGCAGCAAGTCCAATTTTTCATACTTGACCACACTCACCATCTTGCTAGCTAGGGCCAGCTCGTAGGGAGCAAACTCAAATAAGGGATAGCTTTTGATGTCTACCTCATGGTAGAATAGGTTCTCACTAAAAAAATCCAACCGCATGGGCTGCTTGTAAGTAATAAAGTGAACCTCATGGCCCACTTTCGCAAGTCCTTTGCCCAATTCAGTGGCTACTACTCCGCTACCTCCGAAGGTAGGGTAACAAACAATTCCTATTTTCATTTACTGGATCGCGGCTTTACTAACCTGCTGATAACACGCTTCAACTATAGTTTTGTTCAAAATAAAAGATTTTTATGCTTTCATTTTCCAAAATAAAACGCAAGGAAGAAAAAACTACCCCTTTACTCCGCAAAAATCTAATTAATTTACCAAACAAATTGCAACCGCTATGAAACATACTTTTCTCCTGATCGGACTAGTTCTACTTGGATGGGCATGTACCCCTGCTTCCAAAACGGATTCCGAAAATGAAAAAATTGATCCCCTGAGCTACTGGGGAGAAAACCCCTGGCCAGAGATTCGCAAAAAAAGGATCAACAGCCTTCTGCCAGAAGCATTGAAAAATGCAAATGTGGCCAGCTGGCTAGTCATCTGCCGAGAAAATTACAACGACCCTATTGCGACGCATGTAGGTGGAGAAAATGCAAGCGGTACCGCAGCATTCCTTTTTTACACGGATGAAACGGGCTTCCATTCCCTTGCCTTTTCCCCAGAAGGAGAAGCAAAGGCCTTGGAAGATCTCGCCATCCATGAAAAGGTAGAGCGAATCCCAAGAGGAGAGTCAGCAGTAGCCAAAGCAGTGGCTTTCATCAAGGAAAAAGGATTTCCAACGGTGGCGATCAATTCCTCCGCAAGCAACGAGATGGCCGATGGCCTTACCCATAGCCAACATGAGGAATTAATTGCCTTGATGGGTAGTGACAAAAACAAGATCGTTTCCTCTGAGGAGCTCGTGTACGAATGGCTCTCCATCAAGCTACCTGAAGAGGTAGAAATCCTCAAGAAAGCGGCGCAGCTCGCATCTGACTTCCAAGAAGAAGCCTACGCCACCATTGTCCCAGGCAAAACCACCGACGCAGACGTAGCTAAATTTTTGAAAGCCAAGATGGCAGAATATGGAGTGACGGATGCTTGGCATCCTGACCAAAACCCGAATGTCAACTCAGGTCCTGACCGTGGCCATTCACATGCCACCGACAAGATCATTCAACCTGGTGATGTGATCCAAACGGACTTTGGAGTGAAATTATACGGCATCTGGGTAAGTGACATTCAGCGATTCGCCTACGTGTTGAAAGAAGGAGAAACTAGCGCTCCTAAGGACATTCAGACCTACTGGGAAAATGGAAAAGCCGGCAGCCGCATTGCACTGGCCGCCATGAAGCCTGGCGTAAAGGGGGAAGATGTAGACCGAGCCCAGCGAGACCTGATGGATGCCAATGGATCTTTGTATGTGCCCTGGAGCACAGGCCACCCGGTAGGCTATGTAGCACACGATGTGGGACCAAATCTTGGCGGCGCACGAATTCCTACGCCACGACCTGCAGCACAGAAACTCCTGAAAAAAGGGATGGTGTTTGCTTTTGATGGATTTCACTGCTGGAAACAGGCAGACGGAACTGAAAAAACCATCTCTGTAGAAGAAATGGCCGTGGTCAACGAAAACGGAGCTACTTACCTGATTCCCCCTCAAGAGGAATTGATTTTAGTGGGGAAAAAGTAAATTTCTAGGATTCCAAAAAGACAAAAGCCAGGGAAACTTGGCTTTTGTCTTTTCTTCTATTCGCATGCTAATCTCAAAACCTAAGGAACAAGTAGAAGCGATGGAATCCCTTCCCAAAGCGCGACAAATTTTATTTTTTTCAACCTTTCAATTTTCGAATTGGTTACCTTTGAACAACCAAAATCTTCCCTCTCCATGAACGAGCGCTACCTGCAGCGCGGAGTTTCCGCATCCAAAGAAGACGTACACCAAGCCATCTCCAAGTTGGACAAGGGCCTTTTCCCTAAAGCCTTCTGCAAAATTGTAGAAGACACCCTAGGCAATGACCCTGAGTACTGCAACATCATGCATGCAGACGGAGCTGGAACCAAATCTTCCCTAGCCTACCTGTATTGGAAGGAAACAGGCGACTTGAGCGTCTGGAAGGGAATCGCGCAGGATGCGATCATCATGAATACGGATGACTTACTTTGTGTAGGTGCCACCACCAACATTCTAGTATCCTCCACCATCGGCAGAAATAAAAACTTGATCCCAGGAGAGGCCATTTCAGCCATCATCGAAGGTACCGAAGAAGTGCTGCAGATGCTGAGAGACCATGGGGTCAACATCGTGCTTACTGGTGGAGAAACAGCCGATGTGGGTGACTTGGTGCGTACCGTAATTGTGGACAGCACCGTAACTTGCCGCATGCGTCGAGAGGACATCGTTTCGAATGACCGCATTCAAGCAGGCGATGTTATTGTGGGCTTATCGTCTTTTGGACAGGCCAAATATGAAACAGCCTACAACGGAGGAATGGGTAGCAACGGGCTGACTTCAGCTCGACATGATGTGTTCCATAAAATCTTGAAAACACGCTACCCAGAAAGTTATGACCCTGCCGTTCCCGACGCCCTTGTGTATTCGGGAAAATACCAGCTCACTGACCCTGCTCCTGGCACTTCAGTGGATATGGGAAAGCTGGTCCTATCTCCTACCCGGACCTATGCCCCCATTCTGGTAGATGTATTGAATTACATGCGTCCTCATATCCACGGCTTGGTGCATTGCTCGGGTGGTGCGCAAACGAAGGTGCTCCATTTTGTGGATAACTTACACATCATCAAAGACAACCTGTTTGATACACCTCCCTTGTTTCGCGTGATCCAAGAAGAGAGTGGTACAGATTGGAAGGAAATGTACAAAGTGTTTAACATGGGCCACAGAATGGAAGTGTACCTAGACGAGCGCTATGCTGAAGAAATCATCGATATCGCCGAATCCTATGGAGTGGAAGCACAACTTATCGGACGAGTGGAGCCCCATACTGGCAAAAAAGTAACCATTCAAGGTCCATACGGCACATTTGAGTACTAAGCGCGTACCCATTTCCTAATTCGGATCTTTTAACCCTACTAGCTATGCTTCGGACTTTACGTGTATTTGCTTGGGTACTGGGAATCCTTCTTTGCTTAGGAATAGCCACGCTCACTACGGTAGACCGAAGCCCTGTTCAAGATCGCTCTTTCTACCAAAGCACTTTTGCAGACCTGGATAGCAGTACCTGGAGCAGCAGCACCTCCGACTACTGGCTAGCAGGATGGGCAACAGTCAATGTTACCCCAGACCAGCCTGCAGAACTCGTGGGCTACTCCCCGAGAGGCCCCTACACTTTCGTTCAAGATTCCAGTCATGTCAAGGCCTTGAGCCTCAGCAATGGAAAATCCAGTATAGCCTGGCTCAATTACGAATTGCTGATTGTGCATCCGCAGCTGGCAGAAAAAATACGGGCAGGCGTCAGCCAAGCGGGAATATCTTTGGATCAACTTATTTTCACGGCTACCCATACCCATTCCGGCATGGGTGGATACATGCCTGGACTTGCAGGTTCTCTTGCCTTTGGGGGCTACGACGAGCGGATAGTAGAGCAATTGGTTGCTGGATCCGTGCGCGCATTACAAACGGCCCTCGCCAACCAAGACACGGTGAGCATCTCCTACAAAAAAACCAGTGTTCCGGATCTAGTTTCCAATCGATTTATCAAGGACGGACCGATCGATCCTTTTGTCCGCCAAATGCAGCTCAAACGAAAGGATGGAAAGAATGCTACCCTCCTTACCTACTCGGCACACGCCACAGCGATGAGTTCCAAGTTTATGGGGCTGTCTGGAGATTACCCCGCCTACCTCACGGAGTCTTTGGAAGAAGATAAAGTTGATTTTGCACTATTCGCGGCCGGCACAGTAGGAAGTCACCGCCCACTTACTCAAGGCAACACTCCCGAATTAGTAGGTGCCTATGCTCAAGCCATTTCTACAAGGCTCAGCGCAGATACCAGTCAAGTTGCCTTATCAGGAGAGTCCTTACTTCGCACTTCGAAGGTAGATATCCAATTAGGAGAACCCCAACTTCGTGTCACCACCAACTTGCGTCTGCGCCCATGGCTCTTTCGATCCCTACTCGGTGAGGTTCCTGCCTATCTGGACATCACCCAAGTGGGAAATATCCTGTTCATTTCGAGTAGCGGGGAACTATCAGGTGTATTTTACGAGGCATGGGATGCCCTTGCTCAGGAGAAAGGGCTTCACTTGGTAGTAACGGTATTCAATGGTAGTTACATTGGCTACATCACCCCTGACGAATTGTATGATGCTCAATTCCATGAGGTGCGAGAGATGAATTGGTTTGGACCCGGAAATGGATCCTATTTTGATCAAGTAATCCAAAGAATCATCCACAAGGCAGCTACCAAATAAATTCTTACATGTCCCAACAAAGTGGGCTTCTCTGCATCCTTTCGCTCCGCTGCCCTAAATGCAGAGTGGGACCACTTTTCAAGTCTGGTACAATTTCAAGACCGGGAAGTTTGTTTATGATGCATTCGGCTTGTTCCCATTGCAAGCAATCCTTCGAACCCGAACCAGGGTTTTACTTTGGTGCCATGTTTGTCAGTTACGGCATCAACACCGCTCTTTTTATTACATCATGGGTCGCGCTACTTTTTATCTATCCCAACTATTCCTTGGGATTGCTTCTTGGGATACTTGTGGCAGTGGTGTTGCTTAGTTTGCCTTTCAGCTTCCGGTTGAGCCGATCGATTTGGTTGGCTTTATTTGTACGGTTTGATCCCAGCACTAGGAATCTAGGAAACCCTTAAATCCAGAGGAGCAACCAAGGAATCCAAAAGGAGATTTCCATCCGTTGCCTTTTTGCCGTGGCCGAAAGTCCGGGCTGAAAAAAAGTCAGGTAGTGCACAAAGAGCACCAGGAGTAGGACGCAAGAAAAGGGGCGGTAAAAGGAGGGCAACAAGATAAAGGAAGCCATGGTCCCAAAAATCCCTAGGAAGGCAAGTTTACGAATCCATTGAATCATTTGGATTGGAGGGAGCAGCATCGCGATAGATATAAATCCATCTTGCCGGTCTTCTTCGCGATCCAAAAAGGAAAGCATCCAGAGGTTGAGCAAGGCCAACACAAAAAACACAAGTACAAATGCCAGTACCTGCCAGGACAAATCCTGGGCCTCAGAACGGAGTATTGGTAGCCATAAACTTCCAACGACGTAAAACAAAGCAATGGAAACCTCTTTCAAGAAGACTGGACCTAATTTTTGAATTGCCCAACGACAGCCTCCCATGGCTGCAATCAGCACCAAGGTCAGCTGTAGCTCTTTACCCCAACCCAACCAATAAAAGGCACCAGCTAGGCCAGCAATCACAGCTACAAGAATGCCCAGGGAAAGGGCAAGCATGTTTTGTCTGTAAAAAACCCTCCGCGGGGAACTACTTCCTTTACTTTGCCTTGCATCCAACAGATGGTCTAAACTGTAAAGCGTCCAAACTGCAAAAGCCAGGAGAATGTAAGTGGACGATGCCAACTGTACATGTACAAGCTCTTGGAAAAAATACATGCTTGCCATCGCACCAAAGACCACATCCAAGGAAAGCCAGGAAAAAAGAAGTTGGAGTCGCATCAGTTTAGGCATCGCCTAAATTTAATTCCATCGCAGCATAGTGCCCAATCTATTCTGGATTTTTAGGTAAGTTTTTCTACATTTAAACTAGTTGAGCTATTACTTTCTATTCAATTGACCCTAAACCCATCCCATGAAAACCTACTTCATCCTCATTGCACTCCTCCTACTCCCATTTCTTTCGGTAGCGCAGGAACCCATTAAAATTGCCTTTGTAGGCAATAGCATCACCCAAGGACCCGGAAGAGAAAACCCTGGATCTTTCCCCCTACAGGTAGGCCAAATTCTAGGAAATGCTTATGAGGTCAAAAATTTTGGGGTGGGAGGAAGAACCCTATTGAAAAAAGGAGATTTTCCGTACTGGAATGAACCCCAATTTCAACAAGTGAAAGAGTTTCGTCCAGACGTCGTGCTCATCAAATTGGGCACCAATGACTCCAAACCGCAAAACTGGGCCCACAAAGCCGAGTTTGTTCAAGATTACCTAGATCTTATTGCGGAATTTCGAGACCACATGCCTTCCGATGGGAAAGTATACGTGATGCTTCCAGTACCCGTTACACGTGTGAATTTTGGCATCACCCCAGATGTGATGAACAACGAGCAGCGTTTGATGCTGTTTGAAATCATCCAAAAGTCTGGTGCTGAAGTCATCGATTTGTACACACCCTTGATGGATCGTCCGGAGCTATTGCCCGATGGAGTACACCCCAATGCCGAAGGACTGGCCATCATGGCCCGTGTCATCAGTAGACGAATACGGATGTAATCTATCTTCACCCTAAAAACAAAAAACCACAGCCTTTAGAGAAGCTGTGGTTTTTTAAGTTTATGAGGGAAAATTACTTTCCTGCAAGTGCATTTGCACCTGCTACAATCTCTAGAATTTCGTTGGTAATGGCAGCCTGACGGGTACGGTTGTACATCAACTTCAGCTCCTTCAGAAGCTCACCCGCATTTTCCGTTGCTTTATCCATCGCAGTCATTCGCGCGCCATGCTCAGAAGCATTGGACTCGAGCACTGCTTTGTAAAATTGAATTCTCAAGGAGATAGGCACTAACTCTTCGATAATGTAGGTACGTGATGGTTCCAAGAGGTAATCTGTTTCAGTAGCATTTCCCTCCTGACCTTCTTGAGGGGCCATTGGCAAAAACTGCTCTACGCGAACCAATTGGGTAGCCACATTTTTAAATTCATTGAATACCAAGACCACTTGATCGTATTCTGCTGACAAAAAGCCATCCATTGCGTATGAAGCAGCTTCCTTCACTACATCAAAATTCAATTGCTGAAATACCCCGAAATAGGTATCAATCACGTTGTAATTGGATTTCTTGAAGTATTCGTATGCTTTTTTACCTAGTGGAAGCACAGTAATTTCAGCTCCTTCAAATTGCTCTTTGATGGCTGTATTCGTTGCCTTTAAAATATTGGTATTGAAAGCTCCACAAAGTCCCTTGTCTGAAGTAACAGGTACTAAAAGCACCTTTTTCACTTCACGCTTCGTTGCAAAAACAATATCCGAATCCCCTTCTGAGGCTGCAGATACATTATTGAGGATTGCAGTCAACTTTTGTGAATAAGGACGCATCTGAACGATTTTTTCTTGCGCTCTTCTAAGCTTAGCAGCGGAAACCATTTTCATGGCTTTCGTGATCTGCTGCGTCGACATGACCGAATTTATTCGTTGCTTTACTTCCTTGAGGTTAGCCATCAGAGATTGCTTTGTGCGTATAACAAGCCCTGCCAGCTAGCCGGCAGGGAATTAATGAAATTTACTTCGCGTACTTAGGTGCTAGTTCAGCTGCTGCAGTAGCAAGAATTTTGCCTGCACCATCGATATCACCTTTCAAAATTAGTTGAATTGCTTCAGGATATGAGGCGTCCAACAAAAGGTAGAACTCCTTCTCAAAAGCTCTCGCTTTTTCTACAGGCACCAAATCCATCAAACCTTTGGTTGAAGCATAGATGATCGCTACCTGGTGTGCTACAGATACTGGAGCATACTGTGCCTGCTTCAAAATCTCCTGGTTACGACGACCACGCTCGATTGTACGCTTGGTAGAAGCATCCAAGTCAGAACCAAACTTGGAGAAAGCCTCCAATTCACGGAATTGTGCTTGGTCTAACTTCAAGGTACCTGCCACTTTCTTCATGGATTTGATCTGCGCGTTACCTCCTACTCGAGATACAGAGATACCTACGTTGATCGCTGGACGAATACCAGAGTTGAACAAGTTGGTTTCCAAGAATATCTGGCCGTCAGTAATGGAGATTACGTTGGTAGGAATGTACGCAGACACGTCACTCGCCTGAGTTTCGATGATTGGCAATGCAGTCAAAGAACCACCACCTTTCACCAAAGGACGGATTGACTCTGGCAAATCGTTCATGTCTTTTGCAATCGCATCAGACTGGTTGATTTTTGCCGCTCTTTCCAATAGTCTGGAGTGCAAGTAGAATACGTCACCAGGATAAGCTTCACGTCCTGGAGGTCTTCTCAATAGTAGGGAAACTTCACGGTAAGCTACCGCTTGCTTCGAAAGATCATCATAAACTACAAGGGCAGGACGACCGGTATCTCTAAAGAATTCACCGATCGCAGCACCTGTAAATGGAGCAAAGAATTGCATTGGAGCAGGGTCAGAAGCAGGAGCTGCCACTACCACTGTGTATGGGAGAGCTCCACCTTTTTCAAGGGCAGCCACCACACCTGCTACTGTAGATGCTTTTTGTCCAATTGCGACATAAATACAGAATACAGGCTCACCTTTGTCATAGAATTCACGCTGGTTAAGGATTGCGTCAATTACTACAGCAGTTTTACCTGTTTGACGGTCACCAATTACCAATTCACGCTGTCCACGTCCAATTGGAATCATCGCATCAATAGATTTGATACCGGTTTGAAGAGGTTCAGTTACTGGCTGACGGTAGATTACCCCAGGTGCTTTACGCTCCAAAGGCATTTCATATAAAGGACCTGTAATTGGGCCTTTGCCATCAATCGGATTACCTAGAGTATCTACAACACGGCCAAGCATTCCTTCACCTGCCATGATAGAGGCGATTTTCTTAGTTCGCTTAACGGTATCTCCTTCTTTTACTTGCTTGGAATCTCCAAAAAGTACGGCACCCACATTGTCCTCTTCGAGGTTCAGTACCATGGCCTTGAGGCCATTGTCGAACTCCAACAATTCACCGGCCTGAGCCTTAGAAAGTCCATAGATACGGGCTACACCATCCCCTACTTGGAGGACTGTTCCCACTTCTTCTAGTTCGGCTTCGGTTCTAGCACCAGAGAGTTGTTCTCTCAAGATTGCTGAAACTTCATCAGGTCTTACTTCTGCCATGATAGGATACGATTAAATATTTTCGTTAAAACTGTTTTTCGTAATGATTTTGAGCGAACTGCACGCGAAGGGCGTTCAATTTGCTACTGATAGACTCGTCCAATTGACGGTCGTTGACATTGAGTACAAATCCTCCGATCAAGGAAGGGTTGATTTTCTCCTGCAGCTGCACTTCTTTCAAACCACTGATCTGCTTCACCAAAGCAACCAACTGCGCGCGTTGCGCTTCAGTAAGTGCGGTGGTAGTTACCACTTCAGCCACCTGAATGGAACGATACAAGTTGTACTGCGCAATAAACTCCTTTGCCACATCCAAAAGAATATCTTCTCTGTTTTTTCGAGATACAATCTCAAAAAATGATAGGGTCAATGGACTAGATCCCTTGGCAAAAAGGGCCTTCAATACTTTTAATTTTTTATCAGAGCCCAATACAGGGTTGGAAAGAGCTAAACCTAACTCACGGGAGCTTTTGCCCATCGCAGCTAAGGACTTGAAGTCTTCGAAAACCCCTTCCAGCTGTCCTTTTTCTATGGACAAATCCAAAATTGATTTGGCGTAACGGGAGGCAACTCGCTGGTTAGACATGCCGAATTAGTTAAGCTTAAGGTCTTTGATAAACTGGTCAACAAGCTCCACCTGAGCTTTGTCATCCGAAAGTTTTTTGCGGAGCAACTTTTCAGTTACATCCAAAGTCAATAGCGCAACTTGATTTTTGACTTCAGTCAAGGCTGCTTTCTTTTCTGTTTCAATTACCGCTTTAGCAGTTTCAATCAATTGAGCTCCCTGCTTAGTTGCTTCAGTTTTGGCATCTTCAATCATTTTGACAGAAGCCTCTTGTGCTTTTTTCAAAATAACATCGCGCTCCAATCTAGCTTCCTGAAGCAATTTTTCGTTTTCTGCTTTCAAGTTAGCCATCTCGCTTCTGGCTGCTTCTGCTGCCTTCAAGGCACCATCAATGCTTGCCTCACGCTCTGCAAGGGTAGCCAACATGGGCTTCCAGGCAAACTTGACCAACAAAAATAAAAGGGCTAAGAAGCCAAATAGTTGCCAGAAAATCAGGCCGGCACTAGGTATGATTAGATCCATGGTAGGGAGGATTAATTTCGTGTTTGTTCAAAGAAAGGGATTGGCCTAGCGCCAATCCCAACTCATTTGTTCTTAGAAGGCAACGCCACCTGCGTTCAATGCAATAAGTAGACAAATTACTACTGCAAACAGGGAAACTACCTCGATCAAAGCTGCAATGATTAGCATGGCAGTTTGGATCTTACCAGCAGCCTCAGGCTGACGAGCAATAGATTCCATAGCCTGGCCACCGATACGACCGATACCAAGACCTGCGCCAATCGCAACAATTCCTGCACCGATACCAGCACCCATAAGTGCAAACCCAGCAGTCAATAAGATAGAAGTTAACATAAACATTGGTTTTATAAATTGAACAAAGAAATTACACTTAATGGTGATCATCATGGTGATGCTCTGCTACAGCACCGCCAATATACATCGCGGAAAACAAGGTGAATACGTAGGCCTGGATGGTGGCTACGAGTAATTCAATCATATTGATAAAGGTCACCATCACCGTAGACAAGACCCCAATAGAATAAGATTCGAAAATAAAGACCAAGGCAATGAATGCCAAGATCACAATGTGACCTGCAGTGATCGCTACAAAGAGTCGCACCATCAAGGCGAAAGGCTTCGTAAACAATCCGATAAACTCTACCACTACAATGATTGGGAGTAGCGCCGCTGGTACCCCTGGAGTGGCAAATACGTGCTTCCAATACTCCTTATTTCCATTTACATTGACAATCACAAAGGTAATCATTGCAAGGGTGAAAGTCACCGCAATGTTACCTGTTAGGTTGGCAGCACCTGGAAGCAATCCCAACAAGTTACCTGTCCAAATAAAGAAAAACAAGGTCAGGAGGTACGGAACGAACTTCATGTGCTTAGGCCCAATCGCCTTCAAAGCAATCTCATCGCGGACAAAAATCACGATTGGCTCCACAAAGGAAGCAGCACCCTTGGGAGCTACTGCTCCATGTTTGCGGTAGTGACCGGCTGCAGAAACAGAGAAATACAACACAAATGCAATCACCACAAATAGCATCGCTACGTTTTTGGTGATTGAAAAGTCAATAATTGAACCTCCGTCTACTCGACCCAGGTGATCGTGGTCATCAATATAGATGCCTTCGTGAGCAAACTCTTTACCGAACTTGTGTGTCTCTGGATTTTGAAAATCACTGGAAGTAAAGAATTCAAGACCTCTGTCAGACGAATAAGTGATCACCGGCAATGCCAAAGTAATGTGGGTATGACCTACATTAAAAAAATGCCATTCGTGCGAGTCCTTGATGTGGTGCATGATGAACCCTGTTGGGTCTTCCTTGCCTTCTTCCGCCTCTTTTCCGGCAGCAAAAGAGAGTCCAGAGAAATTCAGCAAAAGCACTGAAAATAAAAGACTTAGTAACAAAAATTTGCGCGTCATCTACTCGTTTTTAGGAAGCCTACTTCGAATTCGGGCGCAAGTTAGAAATAAAGGTGTAGATATCAAAAATCATGTAGAACAAAAAAATGATAAAGAAATTGGCGATAAACAGAATAATATTCTCCAAACCCATCACTACAAGGATGCCAATGAAGCCTGTAGCACTCAAGGTACGGATAAGCATTCCGAGTATTTTCAATGCGAAAAAATTTTCTGGAGATTTAGAATAAAGCCAAAGAGTTACGACACTGAGAAGGTAAGAAAGTCCAGCCATGAATCCGAATATGGTCCAAATTGTAGAATGGACAATTTGAGGCACTAAAAATTGTAAAAGAAGGAGTATCCCTGCCAGGAGTACGGACGCCATCACGTAGTTAAAATGAATGGAAGAAGTGAGTTTCATAGGGAAATCAAAAATTCAAAGGTACTTGATTTTAACCGTTCCTACTTGTCCTGCTGGATGGATTTCCAAAGCGAATAGAAGGCAATTGGAACAGCAGCAAAGGAACAAAGGAGGATCCAAAAGGGAAACTTTAAACTGGATTGCTGCTGGATCCACCAACCCAGGACGGTACCTCCTCCGATCATTGCAAAAAGCTGAAAGGACAAGCCCATGTATTTTGCCCAAGTTGGAATAGAAGATCCTTTGGGATTCGAATTGTTCTGTTTTGCAGTCATTTTTCAAAGATACTAGAAACCAAATTGAAGAATTCACGCCCTCAAAAGAATAATACCCAAGTCCCTTCGTTCGGTAAGTGCAGCAAAAGCGCTAATTTGGTGTCTTGAATTGTACACAAAACCCATGCAGCAACAAGTAAGGTATGTATTAGGTCTGTTGGTGATTTTTTTGGCGGCTTGCTCCTCCCAAAGAAAAACCTTTACCAACCGCGCATTTCATAACCTTACGGCCCACTACAACGCCTATTTTTTGGCAGATTCCAAAATCAAGTCTGCAGAAGATCAAGTGGTTGCAAATTACAAAGAGGACTACACCCAAATCCTCCCCGTTTTCATCCCGATTGATTCTGCGACTATCCAACAAAACAAAGTATCTCTAGATTCCGCAAGAGAACTGTCCTCTAAAGCCATCGATTGGCATCGGATATCCAAGTGGGTAGACGACAGTTACTACTTAATTGGAAAGATTGACTACCTCCAAGCACGAGTGGATGATGCCAAAAACACGTTTCGCTATGTCAATAGTCAAAGCAAGGACAAAGACCTGCGTCACCAAGCCCTTATCAGCCTTCTCCATGGCTACATCGATCAAGATGCCGTAGAGGAGGCCAATTTTACCATCGACTACTTGTCCAAAGAAAAGGATATCAACACGGATAATACCTTTGACTTGTACAAAACCCTAGCTTATTATTACGAGAAAAGGGGGGATCAAAATGGGGTGATTGGGGCCCTAGACCGTGCTTTAAACTATACCTCTGATAAAAAAGAACGTTCCAGACTCTACTTTATCCTTGCGCAGCGCTACCAGCGCGAAGGATTGAATGCCCTTGCGTTTGATTATTTTCAAAAATCCCTGGAAGGAAATCCCCCTTACGAACGGGCCTTCTTCGCCACCTTGTATGCCCAGCAAGTAGCCGAACTCAATGCGAGCAAAGACCTAAAAAAGGTTCGAAACTACTACGAAGGACTCTATGAGGATCCAAAAAACAAAGACCTCAAGGATGTAGTCATTTTTGAACAGGCTTTGTTTGAAGAAAAACAAAACAACATCCCTTTGACCCTCGAGCTCCTCCACCAAGCGGCAAAGGAACCCGGTTCAATCCCTAGACTGAAAGGATACATTTACCAAAAGCTAGCGGAAATCAAGCTCGACCAGTTTAATGACTACCGAGCCACCAAATACTACCTGGACAGCGCGCTCACATTTATCAATCCAGAGGATCCCGTAGCAAAGCAGCTTGTGGAAAAAAAGACAAGCCTGGATACCTATGTTTTCCATTTTGAACGCATCCAAAAAAATGACAGCTTGATCCAGCTGGCCTCCTTAACAGAAGAGGAGCAAGTTATCCGAGCTCAGGAATTCCTAATAAATGAAAAGCAGCGCCTTGCAGACTTAAAAAAGGAGGATCGCCCAAACAAATCGCCCTCCATTTTTGATAATTTATTGGCTTTTGGTGATTCGGGAAATGGATCTTCTTTCTACTTCGGAAATAGTACCGCCTTACAACAAGGAGCTATTGATTTTGTGCGAACCTGGGGCAACCGCCCCCTCCAAGACAATTGGAGACGGAAAGCTGCCCAGTTTCAAGCTGCGAGTGAATCAAAGCCCCTTTTAGCTCAGGAATCGGTAGATGTCGATAGTCCTGACGACTCCAAAGGTCTGCCCTCCATCGAAACCCTGCTTGCATCCATACCCAAGAGTCCTGCGCAGCTTGAACAGGCAAATAGCGAGCTAGAGGACTCCTACTTTGAATTGGGTAAAGTGTTGTTTTTTCAATTGAAGGAAGCCCAACGAAGTGGGGAATACCTCGAACAGCTTATTCAAAAATATCCCAAGACCGTAAAAAAGCCAGAGGCCTATTACCTGCTTTATCTGGGGCAAAAAGAGCAAAAAGGAGATGGCAATACCTATGCACAACTCCTCAACCTGGAGTTTCCAGAATCACCCTACACCTTTTCAGTCAATAATCCAGAGGCTGGAGGAGGAAATAAAGGTTCTTTGGAATCAGCCAAAGGGTATGAGCAGGCCTACGAAGCCTACTATTCAGGAAATTATTCCCAAGCAAGGGACTTGGTTTTTGCCACACTAGAAAAATATCCCTTGACCCGAAACACGGAGAAACTCCTCCTGCTCAATGCCATGATCACCGGTAAGCAGGAAAGTAAGGAACAATTCAAATTAAAGCTCGAGGAGTTTATCCAAAATGCGAAAGAAGAAGAGTTGATTACCTTAGCCAAAGTCATGCTGCAGCCGCTGCTGAGCTCAGAAGAACTAGCCTCCAAATCAAGTTCCTCAGCTGTACCACAGGAAGATCAGGCTCCAAAGAAGGAAGAGGTCAAGGAAAATGTTCCAGAAAACTTGGTAAAGGAAAGCCCTTACAAGGCTACTGATGACCAAACCCATATATTTGTAGTGGCTTTGACTCCTTCAGAAGTGGAAACGGCCAAGAATTTGCTTGGAGATCTTGAAGCCTTCCATACACAATCTTTTGGCAATGCTAGGCTTCGTACAGGCAATATGGATTTGAATGCACAACTGTCAATTTTTATCATCAGCCCCTTCTCCAATGGAGAGAAAGCGATGGACTATTTGAAAACCTTTCAGGAAAAATTTACTTCGATTGGACTAAAGGAAGAAGTTAAAGCCAAGTCCTTTTTCATTTCAATAGAAAATTTCCAAATCTTAAACAGAACGAAAGATTTGGACGAATACCTACAATTCTTTACCGCTACCTACCGATAAGTCATGTTTAAACCCGGTCCTTTTACCCAAGAAAATTGGGCATCCAAAACGATAAATTATTTATGGAAGGCCTTTTTGGGAGGCTTAGTCTTCTTTGTCCTTTTTGTCTGGATGGTGAGCATCAATTTTCTTGGATTGTTCGGATCGCTGCCTGATTTCAAGGCCTTGGAAAATCCAGACAGTGAATTGGCCTCAGGCCTCTACTCATCTGATGGGGTACTTTTAGGAACCTTTGCTCGAGAAAACCGCAGCCCAGTGACCTATGAGGAATTAGCTCCAAACTTGGTTCAAGCCCTAATCGCTACAGAAGACGAGCGATTTGAAGAACACTCTGGTATTGACCTTCAGGCCATGCTCCGTGTATTTGTGAAATCAATCTTACTAGGTCAAGATGCAGGTGGCGGTTCCACGCTAAGCCAACAAACTGCTAAAAACCTATTCAAAACTAGAACAGATGCGAGCTCTGGATTTTTGAGCAAGGTTCCTGGACTGCGGATGCTGATTGTGAAAACGAAAGAATGGATCGTAGCTACCCAGCTAGAGCGTGCCTACACTAAAAACGAAATTCTAACACTCTACTTGGACACTTCGGAGTTTGGATCCAATGCATTTGGAATTAAAACCGCATCCAAAACTTTTTTCAATAAGCTACCCCAAGAACTTACCATCCAAGAATCAGCCGTTTTGGTGGGCTTGTTCAAAGCCCCTACCTATTACAGCCCTGTTTTCAACCCTGAAAATTCCCTCAGAAGACGAAATACAGTGCTCTCCCAGATGGTGAAAAACGAGTTCCTAACTGAAACCGAGTACGACTCTATTTCCAAATTGCCCATCGTTCTTGACTACCAAGTTCAAAACCAGAATCAAGGCCTCGCCACCTATTTCCGAGAGATCGTAAAAGCAGACCTCATCAAGTGGTCCAAAGAAAATTTGAAGTCTGACGGAAGTGCCTATGACCTATTTGGGGATGGACTGAAAATCTACGTGACCATCGATAGCCGCATGCAGCGCTATGCGGAAGAATCCATGAAAGACCACATGAAAGAGCTTCAAAAAGCCTTTTACAAAGAAATGGGTACCAGAGAACCTTGGATCAATGAAAGCTTTCAGGTCATTCCAAACTTTATTGAAACAGCGGTTACCCGCACAGAGGCATACCGCCTATTGAAAAAACGATACGGAGACAATACGGACTCAATCGACCTAAAGCTGAACGAAAAGAAGAAAATGCGGATTTTCTCTTGGGAAGGAGAGCGCGATACCTTGATGAGCACCATGGATTCGATGCGTTATTACAAAAAATTCCTGCAAACCGGCATGATGACGATGGATCCAGCTACGGGCCATATCAAAGCCTGGGTAGGAGGCATTGACCACAAATACTTCAAGTTTGACCATGTGAAGCAAGGAAAAAGACAGCCTGGTTCCACTTTCAAACCCTTTGTCTATGCTGCGGCCATTGAAAATGGATACAGCCCTTGCTACTCTGTAGTGGATCAACCTGTGGAAGTGTACATTCCTGGGCAGCCTGCCTGGAGCCCCTCCAATTCGGATGGCAAATTCTCCTATGAGCGGATGACGATCCGAAAGGCCATGGCCCAGTCAATCAATTCCGTGACTGCCTACATGATGAAAAAATTGAGCCCATTGATTGTCATTGAAACGGCTAGACGCTTGGGTATTACCAGTGACCTGGAGGAAGTTCCTTCCTTGGCTCTAGGTGTAAATGATGTGAGCGTGTTCGAAATGGTGGGTGCCTTTGGGACTTTTGTCAACAAAGGGGAGCACATCACTCCCTATTACATTGACCGAATTGAAGACAAGAATGG
>CANGZP010000034.1 GCA_947458475.1 Cyclobacteriaceae bacterium
GAACGACTAGGCCAGCTATTTATGGTAGCGGCTTATTCCAACAAGGATCAGCGACATGTGAATGAGATCAGTGCCTTGATCCAAAAAGAAAATTTAGGGGGCTTGATTTTTTTTCAAGGAGGGCCTAACCGGCAAGCCCGCCTGACCAACTACTACCAGGCACAAGCCAAGACCCCCTTGATGATTGCGATGGATGCCGAATGGGGAATCGGGATGCGACTGGATTCTACCCTCAATTTTCCAAAAGCCATGACCCTTGGGGCCATCTCAGATCCCAACCTAGTTCAGGAAATGGGTGCAGAAATCGCCCGACAGTTTAAGGTGCTGGGCATGCATGTCAATTTTGCCCCCGTAGTAGATGTCAACTCCAATCCCGAGAACCCGGTGATCGGCTTTCGAGCCTTTGGGGAGGATAAAAATCGAGTTACCCAACGGGCAGTAGCCTACATGAAAGGCCTTCAGGAAAACGGAGTCCTTGCCAATGCAAAGCATTTTCCCGGGCATGGAGATACCGAAACAGACAGCCACTATACGCTCCCCTTGATCACTCATGAAGAAAAAAGGATCTGGGAAGTAGACCTCTATCCTTACCAAGAGCTATTCAAAGAAAACTTGATGTCCGTCATGGTGGCCCACTTGAATGTCCCTAGCCTCAATCAAGGATCTGCTATATCCACCAGCCTATCCAAACCCATTGTCACCGATTTATTGCAGCAGCAGATGAATTTCCAAGGCTTGATTTTTACCGATGCCTTGAACATGGAGGGGGTAGCCATCCGAAGTAAACCAGGAGAAGTAGAGTTGCAAGCACTACTTGCTGGCAACGACATCCTTTTGCATTCTGATGATGTGGCCGAAGCCAAGGCGCTGATTCTAGATGCTGTGGCTCAGGGGCTAATCAGCGAACAAGAAATCAACCGACGGGTAAAAAAGGTCCTGAAAGCCAAGTATTGGGCGGGTCTCCATTCATTTACTCCACTCGACACCTACAACATTGCAGATCGCCTGACTACCTCAGCCACCTCGGAAGTTATCGAAAAACTCTACAGCGAGGCCATCACGGTAGCGGCAAATAAGGGAGACCTACTCCCCTTAGGCCAGTTAGACCTCAACAAAATCGCCAGCCTAAGCATTGGCGGTTCGGGTGCGGATTTCAGCGACTACCTCAACCGCTACACCCAGGTAGACCACTTTCAGATCGCGAAGGCTTCTGGTGAGTCCGCGCACTACAACCTCATGAAGGAGTTGGAAGACTACGAGGTGATTGTAGTGGGTTTGATGGGAGTCAGCAATAGCCCCCAACGGGGATTTGGCATCGCGCCAGGAGATTTGGAGCTGATCCGCGCTTTGGAAAAAAGACAAAAGGTGGTGACGGTACTTTTTGGAAATGTATACGCAGCCAAGTACCTGGAAGGATTGGAAAATGTGGTCTTTGCCTATGAGAATTCTCCCTTCACCCAAAAGCTAGTGCCCCAGATTTTATTTGGCGCCAAGCCTGCCAAAGGAATCTTGCCAGTGACGGTAAGTGAACAGTTTACCCAAGGGGTCGGCGGGCTCTTGACCCCCTCCAACCGCTTGGCTTATGGCAGTCCAGAAAGCGTAGGAGTGAATGGTGAAAAGCTGGATAAAATTGATGGGGTAGTGGCGGAAATGATTGCCTCCAAAGCAGCCCCTGGAGCTAGAGTCTTGGTTGCGAAGGCGGGAACGGTCATTTTTGATCGATCCTATGGACATTTGGATTACGAAAAATCTGCTCCCGTAACTTCCGAAACGGTCTATGACCTGGCTTCTGTCACCAAAGTAGCCGCTACTACGCTTGCCGCCATGTTTTTGCACAGCCGTGGAGAACTAGATGTCACCAAGACATTGGGGGACTATCTGCCAGAATTGAAAAAAACGAATAAAGGGGCCATCGTGCTGAAAGATTTACTAGCCCATGAAGCAGGTTTAAAGGCCTTTATCCCCCATTACACCAAAACCCTGAGTTCGGGAAAATGGAATCCCTCCTACTACAAAGATTCAATCAGTACCGGCTATACCCTCCCAGTTTCCAATGAGATGTATGCCCAAACGACTTTGCGGGATAGCTTGTGGAAATGGACCGTGGAATCCGAGCTTTTGCCCAAGCCCTATGGCTATGTCTATTCAGACCTGACCATGTACTTCATGCAAGCCGTAATCGAACGCATCGTGAATCAACCTTTGGACGAATTTGTAGCGGATAATTTTTACGCCCCCCTTGGCCTGCAAACGCTTACGTTCAAACCATTTGAAAAAATACCGCTGGCACAAATCGCCCCGACCGAGAATGACCAGACTTTTAGAGGAAGGCAAATTCAAGGCTACGTACACGATCCAGGTGCTGCGATGTATGGAGGTGTGGCAGGTCATGCTGGCTTATTTGGTACCGCACAGGACCTAGCCGTAGTATTCCAACTACTTTTGAATAAGGGAAGCTATGGAGATGTGCACTTACTCAAACCCGAAACCATCGCAGCATTTACCAAGAGACAATCCAAGCTAAGTAGACGAGGATGGGGTTGGGATAAGCCCGAACCTGAAAAGGGAAAAGGAGGATCAGCGGGGAAGTTGGCGCCAAAAAGTACTTTCGGGCATACCGGATTTACGGGAACCTGTGTTTGGGCTGACCCTGAAAATGAGCTCACCTACATCTTTCTCTCCAACCGCGTCTATCCGGCTGCTACAAACAATACCCTACTTGATTTAGGAATTCGCACCAAAATCCATGACCTCATCTACGAGGCAATGAAATAGTAGGAAGCAACTAAATTAGTTCCCTTTAATCTCAATTACCTTGAATTCGGTGCGTCGGTTGGTTTGGTGTTCCTCCTCGGTTTGGGCATTTTGAATTCGGAGCTGCGTTTCACCATAGCCCTTCGCCACCAATCGATCTGCAGCTATTCCCTGCGACACGAGGTAATCCACTGCAGATTGAGCCCGCTGCTGAGATAGGGTCAAGTTGTATTCATCCCCAGATCTGGAATCTGTGTGCGAGCTCAACTCAATGCGAATCGCTGGATTGTCCTTCAGAATTTTTACCAATTTATCCAATTCCAGTGCAGCATCTGGACGAATGTCAGCCTTGGCCAAATCGTAATAAATATTTTCCAAGACAATCGCTTTTTCAAGGATCAACTGATCCAAAACAAGGGTAGTATCTAAGGTGATGTTGGTGACCTCTTGAATGAGGGTAGCAGGGTCAGGAGTCTTTCCCTTGGTGGTGTAAGGGAAGGATTTGGAGAAATATCCGCTTCGAGAAGCAATGATGCTGTATTCACTTTCTGGAGAGAGTGTAAATCGAACTCTACCTTGTGCATTGGACAAATCACCGCCCAATTGTTTCTTATCGCCACCATACAAGACCACGCGGGTTTGAGGCAACACTACAGCCTCACCAGATTCCTTCGAGGTTTTGGTGTAGACATTGAGTAGCACATTGACCACTTTTGGCTTAGGTGTCTTGTCTTCAAAAAAGTAAATGTCATCGTCACCTTTACCTCCTTCACGGTTGGAAGAGATAAAACCCGCCTTGGGATATTCGGTGAAGAAAATTCCAAAATCATCTCCATTGCTATTGAAATTCTTGCCTAGGTTGGAGACCACCTGAATGCCATCGCTGTTTTTCTCAGCTACAAAAAGATCGAGTTTCCCAAGCCCTGGATGCCCATCGGAAGCAAAGAAAAATTTTCCATCCTTGGTAGCACGTGGAAATAACTCATTGCCCGCTGTGTTGATCGTAGGACCTAGATTCACCGCATTGCCAAAGTCTCCATTGGCAAGTTTGGTGGCTTTGTACAAGTCTATCCCACCAAAGCCTCCAGGTCGGGTAGAAGCAAAGTAAAGTTCAGACCCATCCACACTAAAAGCAGGGGTAGAATTCCACCAAGAATCCTCTTCATTCAAAGGCATCCAAATAGGTTGGGTAAATCCCGCCCCTCTGAAATAAGAGGCAAAAAGGGTAGTTTCCGGGTAATCTTTGGAAGATGTTGAATTTCCCCTGGCATAGATCAAGGTATTTCCATCAGGACTAATGGCTAAAGCAGCCTGATTCAGCCCCTCTTCGTTTCGAAATTCGGGTAGTGGTTGGATGCTGCCTGCGTCCACTTTTAAGCCTTCCGCACGGGTTCGAAAGAGTTGGTGGTAGGGTGTACCAGTGGCAGCATAGAGACTAGAGGAGGCTCTACCTGAAGTAAAATATAAAAACTCCTCACTTAGGATGGGGGCATAATCTGCTCCTGCTGTGTTGAGCTCTCGGTAATTGACCAACTGGTAATTTGGAAAGTATTCTCCAATCGAGGCAGCTAGCTCCAATGAACTCAGCTCTTGCTTCACGCGGGCGAGTAGGCGATCGTCTGAAGTAAGCAAGGCTGCTTGCTCAAACGCCTTTTTTGCCGCGTCCGCTTGCTGATTTGCTTTGTGACTTTGACCGAGGTGGAAGTAGGAATCAAATGTGGGTTCCACCGCTACTAGTGCCTCGTAATGTGCGGTAGAGGATTCGATGCGATTGGAAAGGCGGTAACTTTCAGCAATGACCTGTCTTGCTCTCAAGTTGCTGCTGTCTTTGGCTAATACTTGTTTGAAGGTGCCTATGGCAAGCTGGTATTGACCGGAAAGAAACTGTTCATTTCCTTTTTCCAAAAGGCTTTTACAGCCTCCGAGGAGCAGGAGAACGCAAAGTGCTAGGTGAAAAAAAATCGGTTTCATTGGACAGCGTCTGTAGTCTGAGGTTGAATATGGGCAATTAATTCGGAAAAAAGGAGGACAACCAGCTTTTTCGTACCGGTATCCACAGGCTCCTTAGATCGGCTTTGGTCTGCAAAGCGGGTTGCACTACCTCAAGATCCGGGGTGATTTGTCCTAGTGCAATTTTGGACTTCAGCCCCAATGCAGGCAGCACACGAAGCGCTCCATCCCCATCCTTTAGCGTGATTTTCCCTTGGTTGACCAAATCCAAATCAAGAGCTTGCTCCAAGCCTTGCAGTACACGAACCGATGAGTCAATGGAGCATCCTGAGGCTCCCAACTGGCTTTCATCAACCGCCAAAACTAAGAGTTGCTCGTGCAAAATCTCGAAGGAACTCGGCATCTCCTTGCCATGGGTAGCCCAAGCGGCACAAAAATCTTGCAGGGTCTTTCGGATTACCTCTTGCTCGGCAACTGAAAATTTGCGCGAAGAGGCATAAATCCAAATGCGGGAAGAGTCTGGTAATTGGTCAAAAGGTTGGTACATAAATCAATTCGTATCTTCAAAGAAAAACCCTTTCTGCATAACGACAAAAAGGGTCTTTTGGATTCAAATCTAAAAATTAAATTCCCATATCCTTTGCAATCATCTCGGCAAGGTCATAGACTTTTACTTCCGCTTCCTTGTTTTTGTTTTTAATTCCATCGGTCATCATGGTCAAACAGAAAGGACAACCCACCGCAATGGCCTGTGCTCCTGTCGCCAAAGCCTCCTCAGTGCGTTCGATGTTGATGTCCTTTTTGCCAGCTTCTGGCTCCTTAAACATCTGTGCGCCACCCGCCCCACAGCAAAGTCCTTTGGTACGGCAACGCTTCATTTCCACAAGCTCCACATCCAGGGCCTTGATGACCTCGCGTGGAGCTTCGTAGACCTCGTTGGCGCGACCGAGGTAGCAAGAGTCGTGGAAGGTGATTTTCTTTCCTTTAAACTCTCCTCCACCTTGCAGGGTCACTTTGCCTTCGTTGATCAGCTGCTGGAGAAACTCCGAGTGGTGAATCACCTCATAGTTTCCACCGAGTGCTGGGTATTCATTTTTGATGGTATTGAAGCAGTGCGGACAAGCGGTGACCACTTTCTTGACCTCGTAGGCATTCATCACTTGGATGTTGGCCACGGCTTGCATTTGAAATAGAAATTCATTGCCAGCTCGACGAGCAGGATCTCCTGTACAGGCTTCTTCAGGGCCAAGCACCGCAAAACTAACCCCTACTTTATTCAGGATTTTTACAAAAGCCTGGGTGACGGCCTTGTAGCGTTCGTCGAAGGAACCGGCACAGCCCACCCAGAAAAGTACTTCTGGAGTCTGAGCATTGGCGGCCATTTCGGCCATGGTGGGAACAGTATAGGTAGACATATTTTTAGCTACTAGAGGTTGGATACAAGATGCAAGACCAAATGGGCTTTCAGGCATCTTTTATTTCATTTCTTCTTCTTTTACTTTTTCGGACCAGTTGAATCGGTCAGATGGACTAAATTTCCAAGGAGAAAAGCTTGTTTCCATATTTTGGAACATCGCATTCCATTGGGCAGGAGTGCCCGACTCCTCCATGGCCACATAGCGGCGCATCTGCAGAATAATCGACAAGGGGTCGATATTGATTGGGCAGGCTTCCACACAGGCATTGCAGCTCGTACAGGCGTTGATCTCCTCTTTGGTAATGTAATCTCCCAAGAGTGACTTGCCATCCGCTAGGCCTGGGCCTCCAGCATCAAGGCTTTTGCCCACCTCCTCGGCACGATCTCTGACATCCATCATGATCTTGCGAGGGGATAGTTTTTTGCCGGTCAAGTTTGCAGGGCACTCGGAAGAGCAACGACCACACTCCGTACAAGAATAGGCATTGAGTACATTTACCCAGCTGAGGTCATTGATGTCTTTGGCACCAAAGCGGCCAATCTCTGCAGGAGGGGCAGATGGATTTTCAACAGGGATTCCCAACATCATATTTACTTCCTGAGTTACCTCGGGCATATTGGCCATCTCACCCTTAGGCTTCAGGTTTGCATACCAGGTATTGGGGAAGGCTAAGAAAATATGCAGGTGCTTCGAATACGTTACATACACAGCAAAAGCCAAAATCCCGGCTATGTGAAACCACCAGGCGAATCGCTCTACAGCCACCAACGCACCCGTGGATAAGCCCTCGAAGAGAGGTTGAAGCAAACTACTAAAGAAAAGAGGGCCTAAAACTTGGTAATGCGCATCTCCTCGGCCAGCCAAAATCTGATCCGTAGCATTCATGGTCAGGATGGCAAACATCAAGATGATTTCGATCACTAAGATCAAATTGGCGTCCAGCGCCGCCCAACCTTTAAGTTCTGGCTTGGTAAATCGCTCCACCTTCATCACATTTCGGCGTACCAAAAACGCAACGCAAGATAGGAGTACCGCCACAGCTAGAAATTCAAATACATTGATCGCCACGGTGTACAGAGATCCCAAGTAGGGAGCAAAGAGACGGTGCGTGCCTAAAATCCCGTCGAGCACAAACTCCAATACCTCCAAGTTGATGACCAGAAACCCCACATAAATCAGGAGGTGTAAAAATGCTGGCACCAAGCGCTTGAACATTTTTTGCTGACCCAAGGCCACCAGCAGCATCGCTTTCCAACGGTTTTCGGGTTGATCATTTCGGGTCTCCGCCTTACCTAAAAGAATGTTTCGTCGAAGAAATTGGATCCTTTTACTCAAGATAAAGCCCGCAACACCCAAAATAAGGACAAATGCAAGTTGTGGTAAAATGCTCATATTGATCGGATTAACTAGTTTTTATAAAATTTGGGTCTATTTTTTCTGAAAAGGATTTGTAGAGAATACTCATTTTTCTACATTTGCAACACTTAAAAGGATGGTGATATAGCTCAGTTGGTAGAGCATCGGACTGAAAATCCGTGAGTCGGTGGTTCGAGTCCACTTATCACCACAATCCCGGTCTTCACAGATCGGGTTTTTTTTTGCCCTCTTTTTTGTAGCTGCATCAATTGCTTCTCCTTCTTTTGCACTGCCAAAATATAAAACAGTCTGCATGCATACTATTTTTCGCCAAATTTAAAATTCAATTTTTAAATGAAGCATCGCAGTAGGCCAGCAGCCTCCTTCAGAAATCGACTTCTTTCAACTCAAGAACACCCTGTAGGGAAATTTGTTGGATAATCGCTGAACAGCTTTTGCCAAAAACTAAAGGTGGAATCAAGCGCCCTATTTTTTAAGAGCCAGCGCCATTTCCGCTACTCGCTTGCCTAGCCCCCTTGCCTTCGCTAAAAATTGCTCCTCCACTTTCCCTGTTTGAAAAGGAGCCTCACCCGTAATCGCGGATGCTCCAAAAGCAGCTTCCGTCTCTTCCCCACCCATTACCAGCATCCCATGAATTAACATGGCTCTCAAAATGTCCAACATCACGCCCTCCTCACCAATGGAGATTCCTCCTCCTGACACAAAGGCGGCTCCCAACTTATCCCTCAATGGCCTTCCTTCAAAGGGCCAGCTATTGATGAATTGCTGCACCTCAGGAGCCACATTTGCATTGTATACCGGCGAGCCGACCACAATTGCATCGGCTTCAAGTACCTCCTTATTGCTGACTTGATCAATAGGAAGCAAAAGTACCCGTACACCCGCCACTGATTTTGCGCCTTCCTCCACGGCAAGAGCCATAGTTTTGGTGTTTCCAGATTGGCTGTAATAGGTGATCAAAACCGTGGGCTTTCCTTGTCCATGTACCAGAAAGGAAAAGGATAAGAAAAGAAAACTGAGCAGGACAAAGCGGCGCATCCAAGGGGAAGTGTTCATTCCCGAAATTAAAAAAAATCCCCATCTCCGCTAGGAAATGGGGATCTGAATCTGATCAAAACCAATTATTTCTTCCAGCTTGCCTTCCCGCCTTTGGCGGAATCGACCGTAACACTGTAGGAAGATCCTGAAGAAACAATCCAGCGTACTTGTACCGCTCCCATACCTGGGATATTGGCAACGGCCATTTTTTCTGGTGAATTAACCTGTTCCTTGTACTTCTTCCTATCGGCATCTTCTACCACAAAACCTGCTACTACCTTCGCCCCCGTAAGCGTTACATAATCTGGACGCTCGATGCGGTACTTCAAATCTTGGCTGGCATGAGTTGGCATCATCCGCTCGTTGAAGATCGTGGCCGTGATGGCTTTCAATCCTCCACCCAACTCTTCTTCCTTCACCTCAGTGATGGAAAGTTTCGGGGTATGGTAGGCATGGTAAATCGTGAAGGCAGCATTGCGATGGGCATCCTGCTCCAAGAGAAATCCTGGATGGGCACGTCCAAAGGTCTTTTTGAAGCCTCCAATCTCTACCGTCCCAAACTGCGGATGCTTGTATTCTTTGTAGTTGACAAAGGCATCACCAAAGGTCAACAACTGGTCCACCTTGAGTTGTTCCTCTTGATTGCCACGCCCTGCTTCTTTGTTGAAATAGAGGTAAGAAACCATCAGCTCATTGGTGTAAGTGAAGATTCCACGGTTGCCATAGAACCAATCCAGTTCCCCACCAAACACGGAGTACAAATCCTTGTACACGGTCAGGTAACGGTAGCCCGGAATCATTTCTTCCCCTTTCTTACCAATGGCATCGTAGATACGAATATCCTCTCGGTTGTAGGTATTGAGATCTTCCTCAGCTCCTGGGCCTCGAAGGATCATCCCTCCTGAGTTGTGGAAACTCTGGGCTCCAGCAATGTTGGAGTGCTTCCAAACAAACTCCATCACCGCACGATTTTCTGGCAAGGTAAATGGATAGCGCATCGCACCACGTTGGATGTAATCGGGCTGCCAGTTCCAACCCCAATCGCGATTGGGATCGTAGTAGCCAATTCCATCCTCATTGACTTCACCATCTCCATCGTTGTCGACACCTTCTTGACCGAGCATTTCGTACTCCCCTACTTGGTCAGGACCTACTTGGATGAGTCTTCGTGGATCCAAAGGATCTTTGATGAATCTACCCGTTGGAGATTTGCGGATCATCATAGTGATGTGACCATCGCCGTCCAAGTCATCCATTCGGTCCTCTCCATTTTTGCCATCTCCATCGTTGTCCAGCACAAGCATTCCTGAGCGGGGCGAACTAGCGGTATTGGGCTCCTTGAAGAAGTTATTTCGAGCATCCGGATTGATGGTCGGGGTGATGTAAAAGGTCTTGTCCTTGAGCAGCTGCTTCACAAATTCATTGTCGGCATGCATCTCAGTCAAGTACCAAGCCACATAGAGCGAAAATTCCCCGCCCTGCACCTCATTGGAGTGGATGTTTCCATCGATCCACATGGCCGGCTTGTCGGTATCTTTGCCGGTAGAAAAATCGGTGATCGTCAAGGTCAAAATCTCTCTTCCCTCCACCGACTTTCCAATGGATTCGATTTTGGCAAGCTTGGGATGCGCGACTGCGATTTTCTTCATCAACTCCCAAAGCCCTTCAGCGCTGTAATAGCGGTTCCAAGCGATTTCAACTTTTGGAGCATGCGGCGTGCCGATGGCCCGAAAGTAGTTTTCCTGTTGCGCACTTACTTCAAAAGAGCTTAGCGATAAAGCTCCCAAAGCCAAGGCAGTTACGGTATGTTTGATATTCATGATCTTCATGGCTTAGAATTTTACAGTTTGGGTAACAAAACCTGCATGCGGAGCACCTGCTTTCAATTGCACCGGAGCCTTGCTGCGCACAATCCAGCTAAAGGTAGTTTTCTCAAATGCGCCTAGGGAATTAACTAGCTTCACCTTATCCCCAGAGATCAGCTGATCTGCAGGCACATCAATGTCTACCCGCAGCTTTCTGAGCCATCGTGATCGGGTGCCCATTTCTGAATGAGTAGGTAAGGGGGAGTTATTGAATAAGTCTACCGTGATGCGGGTAAGGCCATTGCCTAGCGCTTCTGTTTTGAGGCTGTGCAGCTCCAACTTAGGTTGCATGGCAGCGATCTTGAGGATAAAATCCGTATGCTGCTTGGCGATTTCACCCACTTTCTCAAAAGGAGGGTTGACCATTTTGAACGGCTTGACGCCTCCTACTTCCACTTGTTGGTTGGGGAAATCTGGGTGCTTAACTGCGGTCCAGGGCACAAAATTATCCTGCTTCAAGGAATCTGACCAGGCTAAGAAAGTCGCTTCGGCGTTGGTTTTACCCTTGTACTCAGGAGTCCAATACCCTGGTGTGGAAAAGCTGTAGCGCGCAAAGTGGAAATAGGCCCACTGGAAAAAATCACCGTCAGTACCCTGGTTGGTCTGCTGGAAAGCTTTGGCAGGTACCGTTTTGGTGTAAAGGTCAGCCACCATCGCATTTGTAGCCTGGTCTTTTTCCAAAATAGAAGTCACTACGCGCTTGCGTGCATCGCCAGCCGAGTACTTCAGTGGGGTGCTCAGGTTGTTGGCTGGTGAAAAGGTCACAAAAGCAAAGATGTTCCACTGCTCAAACAAGTAGTCTAGAAGTGCTCTGCTTTCAAGCTGAGAAACTGCAATATCGCCTGCCAGGGGTTCAAACACGGGGAATTTGTAGGTAAGGGACTTGTTGAAGGCAATGCCTTCGGTCAGGTCTTCTGCAAATTTGCCGTCCTTATCGTTGTCTACACTTTCTTTCACTACTCGGTATTTGCCTGCTTCGCCTTTGGCTCTGTCTGCTTTCACTAAGACGCGAGGATCTTCTTTTGAGGTAGTCCAGTCACCCATGGGATCTGTAATTCGCATCCAAGTGATGAGTCCATCACCATTTAGGTCGCGGTACCCGTTGTCTCCGGCTACTCCGTCACGGTCGTGGTCGATGGCAACCGCATTTCCTCGACGCTCGTACTTCAAGGCATCGTGGTACTGCGCATAGGCATCTGGTGACATATTAGGAAAAATATAGAAGGTCGTCGCTTCCAAGGCAGCCGCATGTTCAGTGACTAGCTTTTCTGCAAACTGCAGTGCCAGCTCCACGCTCAGCACATGAAATCCCTCCACACCGCCGACTACTGCGATTGCGGGCTTCTGGTCTTTGTTTCCAGTACCGATTTTCAAGGCATATATTTCCTTGCCACCAGCGGTTTTGGTGAGGGTTTTCAGTTCTACAGCTGGGTTGGAACTGAGTTTTTGTAACCGCTCTGCGGTCTGACTGAGGGTAGGATAGTCGCTTTGGGCAAGGGCATTGCCGCAAATCGCTGTGGCCAACCCCAGTACAAGTAACATGTATTTTCTCATAAGGGTAGTGTTTTCAAGAACCTAAAAAGGACATTTAATTGAAAAATGATTGGCAGTTTAGCAAAAAAATGCGACTTGTGGCAGACAGTTTTTCGGAAATTCAAAAATGAAGGCAGGCGGAAATGGGTAGGGATAAGTGGTGCAGTACTTACCCTCCTTGGTTGACTCGTAAAAAATGCCGTATTTCAAGGATTAATGTATTTGCCATGTATAAAAAACTTGCCCTCGCCATTGCTTTTTCTCCTCGAATGGAGGCCTTGATTGCTGAAGCCAGAAAATTGATCGGTATTTTTGACGGGGAGCTTGTTTTAATCCATGTAGGGACCAAAACCCCCGAATTGGAGGCGCAGCTGGATGAAATTCTGTCTCGGCATTGCGGAGATTTGCAGCGCATCAAGACAATTTGGAAGGAAGGCAAGCCAGCAAAAACAATCTTAAAAACCTGTGAGGAAGAAAAAGTAGACTTGCTGGTTCTCGGAGCCTTAAAAAAAGAAGGACTGCTCACGTATTACGTAGGTTCAGTTGCACGTAAAGTAATTCGCAAAGCGACCTGCTCCGTGTTGACTCTAATTGAGCCCAAACTAGAAACCACCCATTTTTCCAAGGTAGTCATCAACGGAACCGAACTAGAAATCACCCCTCGTGTCATCGCCCGAGGTTTAAAATTTTGCCAAGCTGAAAAGTCCACCCAAGTGCATATCCTCAATGAAATCAAGATGTACGGGTTTCAGATGGCTACTGCAGCAGAAGGTACAGAAACTGAGGTGGCAAACACCCGCAGGAAATTGGTGCAGGAAGAGATCAACTATGTGCAAGGAATCTTGGATGGTTTAGAACCTACCGATCTCAAAGTTAACATCAAGGTGACCGCTGGAAAATGGGCGGTAGAATTGGTCCGTTTTTGCGAATCCATTGAGTCCGACCTCTTGATTATGGGTGTAGACCAAGGATTTTCGTTTATCGATCGGATCTTCCCTCACGACATCGAGGACGTGTTGATTGAGCTTCCTTGTAATTTATTAATCGTCAAATAAGCAAGCGATGGAAAAACTGACCCACAATGAGGTAGTCATGTTACTACTTCAACTTGCTACCATGCTCGTTTTGGCACGCGTATTTGCCGAAATCGCTAGAAAATTCAATCAGCCCGCCGTCGTAGGAGAAATTCTGGCTGGAATTTTAATAGGTCCCACCATTCTGGGGACTTTTTTTCCGGAAGGCTTTGACTTTCTATTTCGATCCTACCCCATGAGCAATATTGCTTTGGCAGGATACTCTCAGGTTGCAGTGGTCTTGCTACTTTTTATTGCGGGCCTTGAAGTCGACTTAAAATTGGTTTTTTCTCAAGGAAAAAAAGCGCTCAACATCAGTTTCTACGGGCTAGTCATTCCCTTTGCTTTTGGCTTTACGGCGCCCTTTTTCTTTGCCGAATTTTTTGGTTTTTCCCAAGGCGACAAGCTCCTCTTTTCCCTATTTATGGGTACAGCCATGGCCATCAGTGCCTTGCCAGTCATCGTGCGAACCTTGATGGACCTCAACCTTTTTAAAAGTAGAATGGGGATGATGATTGTGTCTGCAGCCATGGTAGATGACATCATTGGTTGGATGATCTTCTCGGTTATTTTGAGTTTTATGGGAAAGGAAGCCGGTGGAATTGGGATTGGCTACACCATCCTACTCACCGTTGGATTTACCGCATTCATGGTGACGGTGGGCAAGTCACTAATCAACCGGGTGCTGCCTTGGATCAACAAGCGATTGGCTTGGCCCGGTGGAATTATCTCCCTTTCACTAGCGGCTTGCTTTTTTGCTGCAGCATTTACTGAATTCATTGGCTTACATGCCATTTTTGGTGCCTTTATCATCGGCATTGCCATCGGCGATTCGGAGCACATGACCGAACGGGCCAAGGAAATTATCCACCAGTTTGTGAATAATATCTTTGCCCCTGTGTTTTTTGTTGCCATTGGATTGAAGGTAAACTTCATAGCCAATTTTGACCCTTGGCTGGTGCTTGTTGTGATCTTGGTGGCCTATGCGGGCAAAGTAATCGGCTGTGGATTTGGTGCCCTTCAAGGCAAACTGGATAAATACGAAGCCTTGGCCATCGGCTTTGGGATGAATGCACGAGGAGCCATGGAAATTATTTTGGGCTTGATCGCTTTAGAAAATGGACTCATCACCGAGAAATTATTTGTCGCCTTGGTAGTGATGGCCTTGGTGACCTCCATGACTTCGGGGCCTTTGATGCGCTGGGCTATGAACAAGCGAAAAGAGGGATTGGAATAAGACCTCTCTTTACATTGAGCGCAGGAATGAATCTGAATGGAAAAGCATTTTTATCCGAAATCTTCCTGCTGAAAGTTAAACAAAGGGACTATTTTTGGGCTTTTCATTGGAAATAGCTCAAGTTCATGTCTACAAGTAACGCAAAAATAGGAGTCCTACTGGTCAATTTGGGAACTCCCGACAGCACCAAAACAGGGGATGTTCGCAAGTACCTCCGGGAGTTTTTAATGGATGGTCGAGTGATCGACTTTCCCTTTATCCCCCGATGGATGCTGGTCAATCTGATTATTGCACCGTTTCGAGCACCCAAATCTGCCGGCGAATACCGCAAGCTATGGACCGACCGCGGCTCTCCCCTACTTTTTCATACCCAAGACCTGAAGGACAAGCTCGTTCAGAAGCTAGATCCTAAAAAATACCTCGTAGCCATGGCCATGCGCTACCAAAACCCGAGCATTGAAAAGGCCTTGAATGAGCTAAATAAGGCCAACGTAAAAAAAATCATCGTCCTCCCCTTATTCCCTCAATACGCCTCCGCCACCAATGGCTCGGTGATCGATAGAGTAATGGAAATCACGCGCACCTGGCAAATCATCCCTGAGATGACCTTCGTGAGTAATTACGTAGACCACCCCTTGTTTCTTGAGGCCTGGGCCGAACTAGGTCGAGAAGCGATGGCGAAGCATGACTACGACAAGTTTCTATTCTCCTACCACGGCCTTCCCGAGCGGCAAATCCGAAAAGGAAGCGTGGATGGACACTGCAAGCTAGGCACGTGCTGTGCTGCCTATGGACTAAAAAATCAATTTTGCTACCGTGCCCAATGCTTCCAGACCACCCGATTGGTGGCTGAAAAATTGGGACTTCCTGAAGACAAGGTGATGACCTGCTTCCAATCCAGATTGGGTAAGGATCCCTGGATCAAGCCGTATACCGAGGATACCATCAAGGAACTTGCCAAAGAAGGAGTAAAAAAAGTACTCGTTTTCTCCCCCGCTTTTGTGGCGGACTGCTTGGAGACCACCGTGGAAGTAGGCGAAGAATACAAGGAGCAGTTTGAGGAACTGGGCGGCGAGCACTGGGATTTGGTTCCTAGCCTCAACTCCAACGATACTTGGGTAAGGTGTGTGGAAGACCTAATTGTATCAAGATCATGATAGTAGGTCATTGTACAAAGTACGAAGTACAATGTACCAAGTAGCTTCATAAGTACCATTTGTGTACGAATACCTACTTGGTACTTTATTCATTATACATTTCCTGCAGAATTCTAGTCTTTATTCAAATCCCTACTTTGTACTTGGTACTTAGTACTTTGTACAATTAATTTCATATTTCACTTTGTCCAAACCCTCCTCCCAAGCCCTCCTTATCCTCGGTGTGGTGTTGATCTCCATCAACCTGCGCACCTCCATTGCTTCGGTGGGGCCACTCATTCCTTTTATTCGGGAGGATCTGGGGATATCCAATGGAGCGGCGGGATTTTTGACTACCCTAAGCCTGATCACGTTTGCAATTTTTTCCCTGTTTGCGCCTAGCATTGGAAAGAAACTGGGACTCGGCAAAGCCATTTTTCTTGGCATACTCCTACTTGCTATTGGCGTGGTCATCAGGGTTCAAGGTGGTCTTGCCTTACTTTACCTGGGTACTGCCTTGACGGGAATCGGGATTGTAACTGCCAATGTGCTGATGATTCCTTTCTTCAAGGCCCGGATTCCAGAGAAAATTGGGCTGATGACCGCCTTGCTCTCTACGGGCATGTCCTTATTTGCCGCCATCGCTTCGGGAATTAGTGTCCCCTTAGCCGAAGGGCTTGGATGGGGATGGAGAGGAGCCCTGCTTTCTTGGGTGGGGGTGATGGTACTTGCTCTCATCGCCTGGATCCCACAGCTATCTCCTCCCAAGTCCAAAGGAAATGCCAAGGTGCTGGAAGGAAAAAATGTCTGGAAATCTCCCCTTGCCTGGCAGGTAACCGGATTTATGGGGGCTCAATCCGTGATGTACTTTACGATGATCACCTGGCTACCTGACCTCTTGATTGCCCGTGGCATGACTCCAGTAAACGCTGGAATGGCGCTCTTCTACATGCAATTGATCTCACTAATCGGCACTTTCTTTGCGCCAAACCTCATGATGCGCCTTCCCCAGCAATCTGGAGTGGTGATAGCGGTAGGTATTGGCTACCTGATCGGCTATTCCGCGCTATTTATCCACCACGAGCTCATCACTTTTGCCGCCCTTACGGTCATTGGCATCGGGAGCGGAGCAAGCTTGAGCATCGCCTACACCTTGATCTCCATGCGGACAGCAGAGGCGTTGACCACCTCTAGGCTTTCTGGAATGGTACAGTCGGCAGGCTATGTCTTAGCCGCCTTAGGACCCCTTTTATTTGGGATTTGTTTGGATGTATTTGGCAACTGGAACCTGCTGATTTGGATTCTCTTGGCCATGACCTTGCAGTTTTTAGTTTTGGGCATCCCCGCGGGCAGAGATCGAAAAATCTAAGCCCAGATTCTTCGCTTTTTCCTAACAGCCTCTGCAAAGAAAGCGGTATTTTTGTGCTATCTATTTCTCATTTCCATGCAAGATATAATCCAGAACCTAGGTATCTCCGACTCCCTATTTGACTACTTGATCATGCCTTTGCTGATCTTTATGGCACGAGTAGCAGATGTCTCCATCAATACGCTGCGCTTCATGTTCATGATGAATGGTAAGAAAAACATTGTTCCCATATTGGGATTTTTTGAAGCCTTGATCTGGCTTTTGGCAATAGGACAAATCTTCCAAAACATCGACAATCCACTTTCCTACTTGGCTTATGCAGGGGGATTTGCTACAGGTACCTACGTGGGCATGACGCTGGATGAAAAATTGGCATTAGGACGGGTATTGGTGCGGGTCATCACACCCAAGACCCTGCCTACGCTGCTGGAATTTATGAAGGAGAAAAACTACCGCTTCACCAACGTGGGTGGAGAGGGGCGCTTTGGAAAAGTCAACCTTTTGTTTACCGTGATGAAGCGAGACCAACTTCAGGAATTCATTTCCATGGTAAAAACATGCGATGAAAAGGCCTTCTACACCATAGAAAGCGTGAAACGTGTCTCTGAAGAGGAGCTCAACATCATGGAAGACAAACCTCGATTCCGCTCTCGCCTTTTAAGCAGAGCCCGTACCTAATGGGCAATAGCTGGTTTCAATTTCAGCAGTTCCGAGTAGCGCAAGACCGCTGCGCCATGAAAATCAGTACCGATGCGGTACTGCTAGGCAGTTTGGTGCAAAGCGAGGGCCCAAAGCGAATACTAGACATCGGAACAGGAACGGGAGTCATTTCCTTAATGTTGGCCCAACGCTTTCCTAAAGCAACGATTACCGCATTGGAACTTGATTCCGAGGCAGCCAGCCAGGCAAGAGAAAATTGCGAACAAAGCCCTTTTTCGGATCGATTAACTGTCCTACAAGGTAGATTTCAAGATTTTTCTGTAGAGGAACGCTTTGATCTGCTTGTCAGCAACCCTCCCTTTTTCCCCGATCACCTCCCGGCTAGTGACCCCAAGAGACAGCAAGCACTACACACCGATAGCCTGTCCTTTGCCGAGCTGCTGCACAAGGCAAGTCAAATCCTTACACCTTCCGGTTCCTTTTGGGTGATTTTACCTCCACGGCAAATGCAAGATTTTATCCAATACGGCGCAGCTCATGGGTTATTTCCTCGTACTCGAGTAGGCATTCGAGATACTGCTGCTAAGCCCGTACACCGAGAAGTGGTAAGCTTTACTTTTTCGGAGGCCATAGCAAGCACTCCTCCTGAGGAAATCCTCCTAAAAAATGAAGGCGGTAGCTATTCAGCGCGGTATCAACAGTTGATTTCAGGATTTTTATTGGGTTTTTAACAAAAAACTCGCTCTTTTTTACTTCTATTTCTTTCCGGAACGCCTAAAAAATTGTTCCTGCCCCTAAAAACCCTATTTTTGTCAATTGACTAGACCACTATTCCATGCAAAAACTACGCACTGCATTTGTTTTTTTGCTGCTGTTCGCCTCCTGGTCCTGTACTGAGGAAGAGAATACACCGATTCTTGTATCTACCGAAGATATCTTGTTTGTAGGTGGTGATAAACTACGCGTCTCGGGCAGACTTCTGACCAATAGAGAAGTTTTTGCCGAGGAACATGGATTTGTCTTTTCCACCGATGCCTCCTTCTCTAGCCCTATCTTGTTATCCTTGGGTGAAAAAAAAGAGCCAGGTCGATTTATTGGAGAAAAAAGCGGATTTAAAATCGGGCAAACCTACTTTGTTAAAGCCTTTGCAGAAGTAGATGGTCAGCGCTTGGAAGGGCAAGCCGTGGAATTAAAAACATTGACCCCAACCATCGCACGTTTTTCTCCCACCTATTCCTCAGCTGGAAATGAATTAGTCATCGAAGGCAAGAATTTTCCTGAAGGAACCCAAGTTTTTTTCGGCAGCCAGCAGGCCCAGGTACTCAAAAACGTATTTGAATCAAAAATTACGGTAAAAATTCCACCTTCACCTGGACAAGTTGTAGTTCCTATCAAGCTTTTAATCCAAGGTAAGGAGTATACCATTCCTACCTCTTTCGAATACCAGGCCGGGAGATACACCAAGGTAGCCGAATTCCCCGGTAACCTTCGGATTTATGACAATACTTACTTTTCAAACAGCTCTGGTTTTCATGTTGGGCTTGGAAAAATCAAACTAGGAGATAATTATGCTGGTTTCCAGCGCTTCAATCCCGCTACAGGCACTTGGTCTGAGGTTAGCTTCCCTGGTAACAGACGTAGATTTGCTTTCGCTACGACCAACTACCTTGGGGGTGGCGCCTTGGAACCTGCACGCGATCAATTTGTGTACGACCTTAGCTTCTGGAAAATCAACGGAAGCACCTTCGAGCGTCTGACAGATTTACCATTTACCACTCGAGATGCTTTGCCTGTGGAATGGGAAGGAAAACTCCTGCTTTTTGGTGGGCTCGATGGAGCAAGCTTCCTAGTAAGATCCTATGACCCACAAAGCAAATCCTGGACCAACAAAAAGAATGCCCCAGTTTCGCTGAGCCGAAATGGGGCTGCCTTTGTATGGAATGCACGCGTGATGGTATTGGCTAGCAATGGACAGCTATGGGAATATCAACCTACTTCCGATACCTGGCAAATCGTATCTACTTATCCAGGAAATAAAGGCCAGGGATTTCCTGTTGCAGAAGTAATTGGCAAAAAAGCTTATTTGGGACTTTATCGAGCCACCCAAGAGCTCTGGGAGCTGAACCTAGAAACCTTCACCTGGAAAGTAAAAAATCAAATCATTGGTTTCCCGCAAAGTATCAACAGTGGCCAATTCCAATTCAATGGCTCAATTTATTTTCTCCGTGCCCCCGAAGAATCCGTAAGTGGATCCTTGACCATGGAATTGTTCAAATTTGACCCTGATGCATTCTAAGCCTATCCCTATGAAAAAAATACTTTTATTTATCTTTTTAGTAGTTGGGCTTTCTTCCGCCTGGGCTCAAACTCCCGCGGTAAAGCGAGAGGTGATCGGTCGTGATATTGGTCAACTCAAAGGCATCAAGCTTTCTGGGCGAATCACAGACGAAATCACCGGAGAGGCACTTGTTGGCGCTACGGTCCGAATTCCAGAGCTAGACCTGACTCGGATCACCGATGGCAATGGCAGTTTTGAACTGGAAGTTTCCCGGGCAGAATACACGTTAGAATTTCGCTACGTGGGCTATGAAACCAAGATTTACCCTATCACGGCGGTAGGAGATGCGAGAATCACGATCAAAATGCTCCAAGAGGATTTTACGCTCGACGACGTGGTCATCTATGGCAGTGATCCTGAGAAAAATATTAAATCCACCAACATGGGTGCGGTCACGCTCAGTGTCAATACCATGCGGGAACTACCTCCATTTATGGGAGAAATCGACATTGTCAGATCGCTTGCTACCCTTCCGGGTGTGAGCCAAGTGGGGGAAGCCTCCTCAGGACTCAATGTTCGTGGAGGTGGCGTAGACCAAAACTTGATTCAATTTGCGGGTGCTCCGATCTACAATCCTTCGCACATGTTTGGCTTATTCACTGCCTTCAATCCTGACATGGTCAACGACGTGACCCTTTACAAGGCGGTAGTTCCTGCGCGATTTGGAGGTAGAAGCTCAGCTATTTTGGACATCCTTCCCAAAGCTGGAAGTGTGGACAAATGGGGCGGTGAGTTCATGGCCAGCAACTTCTCCGGAAAACTCTCCCTCAATGGCCCACTGATCAAGGACAAGGTCTCCATCCTCGGAGGATTTCGAATCTCCTACATCAACTGGCTATTGCAATCCTTAAGCAATACCACACTCAACAACTCCAATGCTAACTTTTACGATGGCAATGTGGTCATCAGTGCCCCGATTTCTGAAAACAACGAGTTTACCTACAGCTACTACACCAGCTACGATGACTTTGCTTTTGCTTCAGACACCACTATCTCTTGGCAAAACAATGCACATTCCCTACAATGGAAAAGTAAACTGTCGGATAAACTCAAGATGGAGGCACTCGGATTTTACTCGCTCTACGACTATGGGATCTTCAACCAATCGGGTCTAAACAACTTTGAAATAAATTCCAACATCAAGGACATGGGGGGACGAACCTTCTTCAACTATACCTTGAGTCCAACACAATCCTTCACTGCGGGAGCGGAATTCAAGCAGGTGAGTGTGCAACCCGGAGAACTCGTACCGACAGGTACGGAAGAGGATCTGCTCCCGAAAAAAGTTCAAAATGAGTTTGGCCGAGAGGCTGCTGCCCACTTCCAGCACGAGCTAGAACTGGGAGAAAAGGTAGGACTTAGCTACGGCCTCCGTTATGACTTCTACCAATACCTTGGCGAACGAACTGTACGTAGCTACCAAGAAGGTCGCCCCATCTCCGATGGTTCCGCTATTGGTGAAACGAACTACGGGAAAGACGAAGTCATCCAAACTTACGATGGACTTGCACCACGAGCATCCTTCCGCTACTCCTTCAATAAGGCTAGCTCAGTGAAGTTGGGTTACAATAAAATGTACCAATTTATCCACCTCATCTCCAATACCGCGACCATCGCTCCTTCGGATGTATGGAAACTCAGTGATGGATTTTTGAAACCACAAATTGCGGATCAGTTCTCCTTGGGATATTACAACAACTTCAAAGGAAACATCTTTGAAACCTCCATCGAAGTGTACTACAAAGACCTTCAAAATGTGGTGGAGTACAAGGATGGCGCCAACCTGATTTTACAAAACCATTTAGAAACTGAATTGATCCCTGCGCAAGGGCAATCGTATGGTATGGAACTTTATGTTAAGAAAAACCTAGGTACACTTACCGGATGGATCTCCTATACCTATTCCCGATCCTTGAGACGTGTGATTACCCCTTTTGAGGAGGAAAATATCAACAATGGAGCCTGGTATGCTTCCAACTTTGACAAGCCGCATGACTTGACCTTGATTGGTAATTACAAAGTGAGCACCAACACCTCTATTTCGGCCACTTTTGCATACAGCACCGGAAGACCGATTACCTTCCCAGAGGCAAAATTTGACTTTTCGGGCAACAACCTGGCCTACTTCAATAACCGAAATCAACAACGCCTTCCTGACTTTCATCGACTTGATTTTTCTGTGAATTTCAAGCTGAAAGGAGAAGGAAAGTTTTTTGATGGGGACTGGACCTTTTCTGTGTTGAATGTCTATGGACGAAAAAATCCATTTTCGATCTTCTTTGACGATGCTGCCAACCAGCCTCCACAGGCCTTCCGATTGGCTCTTTTGGGCATCCCACTTCCAAGTTTAAGTTACGCCATTAGCTTCTAAAAGCCATGTTGAAAAGACTACTCTATTTAATCCTAGTTCTTCCAATGGCCTGCGTTGACCCCTATGAGGTTGAGGTGCCAGAAGGAGCTCAGCTGCTCACCGTAGAAGGTATTATATCGACGGGACCAGGTCCCCATGCGATTACGCTCACACGCAGCGCGACCTACGGTAGTATTTTTGAAGGACTGATTCGTCCCGTCTCCTTGGCTACTGTGGTGGTTCGGGACAACGAGGGCAATGTCACTTTCCTAACTGAAGGCACGGATGCGAAGGGAACCTATTTTACCCCTGCCAACTTTTCAGCGCAGGTGGGCAGGTCCTATACCTTGCAAATCCAAACCGCCGAGGGGAAGGTATATACCTCCACACCAGAGCGCGTGGCTGCTGTACCCGCTATCCAATCTTTAAACATTCGGACTGTAACAATCCCTACCGAAGGAAGCGATGTGCCTAAATCGGGCATACAACTTCTCGTAGAACTCAAGGACCCTGCCGATGAAAATAACTTTTACTACTGGAAAAATGGTCCTGCAGTGTATATTTTAGAAACGCGACCGGACCTATTTACCCCACGTCCCACCCCCCAAAATCCAAACCGGACCCCGCAGCCAAAAGATTGCTGTGTACAATGTTTCCGCTATGAAGCGAGCAACAACCAGAGCCTCTTTGTGGTCAATGACGACAACTTCAATGGCTTAAGCACCCGTATCCCTGCCTCCTTTATCGCAGACGACGGCCTTCGATTTGTCAACAAATTTCGAATGGACCTCAAGCAATACAGCATCTCCCAAGGCGCCTATCGATTCCTGCGTTTGGTCAAGCAGCAAGCTGAAATCTCTGGATCTATCTTTGACCCGCCTCCAGCAACGATTCGTGGAAATATGCTCAGTTTGGACAATCCAGACGAAGTGGTCTTGGGCTATTTTATGGCAGGTGGCGAAACTTCCCGTCGAATCTATGTGGATAAAAATGACTTGACCTTCAAGCAAAATCGAGCAATCATCCCAGACGATTGCCGCGTCATTTCTGGAGCATTTATCGATCCTCCAGCAGATTGGAGACCTTAAAACGAAAAAAGACCAACTGGGTAGTTGGTCTTTTTTCGTTTTATGCTTTTCAGTTAAATTCCAATTAAGAAGGTAAGGTTTTAAGTTTAAGGAGGGAGAGCCGTGAACTGTTGACGGTCGACTGTGGTCAATTTTCAATCCACCACCCGCTCCTCAAACCGAATCCCCACCTCTTCCAAGGCCACCAGAATAGGCAAATAAATTTCCGGTACCACAGGAAGCTGCAGTCCACGAAGGGAAATTTCACCCTTCAAAAAGAGGTCCACGGCAATCGCTAGTGGTAAGCCCACCGTCTTTGCCATGGCGGTATAAGTCGCGTCTTTCCCTTCCTCGA
>CANGZP010000035.1 GCA_947458475.1 Cyclobacteriaceae bacterium
ACATAGGCATTGTGGTGCTTTCCATGGTGGATTTCCATGGTTCGTGCATCGATATGAGGCTCAAGGGCATCAAGAGCGTAAGGTAGAGAAGGGAGTTGAAAAGCCATAAATAAAAAGGTTAGTGATAAATGTAGTTATACTTTATTTGGTATTGTGCTCATTAAACCCCCTTTTTTCACAAAAAGTTCTCGACTTTCAAAAAGACTTTTTTCGCAGGCCTTGAAAAAAATCAAGGAGGAGTTGTTCGGATTCCTTCTCCATCAGGCCTTCAGTCACTTTGGTCTTGGGATGAAGCATGGAGGGGTTGCACTGTCTAAAGCCTCGCTTTGGATCCTTGGCTCCAAGGTAGAGCTCCCCAAGCTGTGCCCAATAGAGTGCCCCGGCACACATGGGGCAGGGCTCCAGTGTGACGTACAATCGGCATTCGTTCAGGTATTTTGCCCCAAGATAATTGGCAGCAGCGGTAAGGGCCAATACCTCTGCATGAGCAGTCACATCCGTCAATTTCTCAGTTTGATTGTAGGCTCGGGCAATCACTTTATTTTTTGCGACGACCACTGCGCCCACGGGAACTTCGCCTTCTTCAAAAGCAATTTTGGCTTGCTTGAAGGCTTCATTCATGAAGTATTCGTGGGAGAAAATTTCCAATAGCTTTAGAAATTAAGGAGGGCGAAAATTTCTTCACGAACTCCTTTGTTAATCACTACCGCCAAAATCAACGAAACAATCAGTCCAGCCATGGCTTTGAACATGTCTTTTTTTGCCAATCGGAAGGCTCTAACCAACCAAGCGCCTCGCTTCTTCGCTTTTCCATGTTTACCCAATGCAATCGCGAACTCTCGCCCTGCCAGCAAGCCGATAAACACCCAAGTGGTACTCATAGGCACATTGTTGTACAATTTGAAATAGAACAAAATCACCGCATAGACCAAATCTACCAAGGTGGCCGCGCGCACATCCGCCACATTCGTTTTTTCATTGATGATGTCTTGGATTTTATCCCCTTTTAAGAAAAAGATGAGTCCAAGACCTAAAAATACAAAACCAGTGTACACAATAAATTCAACCACATTTAACTGCCGGGGTAAAAACACAGCAATATTGGCCGCGTCCTGCATGATCCATACCGCCCAAAGTGTACCTGAGGTTAGCCATTGCAAGACCATCCAATAGGACCTAGCCTCGCCTTTGAGGTAATTTTTAACGAAGCGCTCAAGTAAAAACCACACCACAATCGCTAAAGAAAAGGCCAAAACATAGCCCAAAAAGCTTTTGGTCATCACGGAAACGATTGTTCCTGCTTTGTACGTAAATACATTGAGCAACAAAAAGGTGGTAGACACAGGCCACCTCATTCTGGTCATGATCAGCAATACAATTGGTGCTGCTAGCTGTAAAAAGACAAAACTTTCGGGAGCTTTTTCTAATCCTGGAGTACTGAGCAACTGAAAGGAAACGTCACCATTAAAGACAAACCAGCTATAAGTAATTGTAGCCACCCAAATCAGGCCAATAAAAATCCACAACCAATACCATTTAATTTTTTGGTTGGAGACAATAAAAGTTCCAATGGTCTGAATACTATCATTGGCAATGGCCGAATAGGCTGCCAATGCAAAACCAAACCACATGGCAGCATAGGTGTATTCAGTGATTAGGCCAGCAATAGTAACTAGGATCAATGTGATGATCAAAAATGGGCGTTCGGTCTTGGCGAAATCAAAAATGGAATAGGTCTTCTTGGAAAGATTTTCCTGATTAATATTTTGATCAATCAGCTTTTGCTTGGCCATGGGAGGAATAGAGATAGACTGGCTTCAAAAATAAATAAGTTATTCCGCAACACGTGTTATTAAATTGTTAAAAGAAAGAAAAACATTCCCTAAAAACTGACGTCTAAATTGATTTTAAGGAAAAAAAGACAATTTTTGTGAGCGTTCCTGATTTGAAGGAACGGATTTAAAGATGAGCCATTGGACAATCTCAAGGAATTGTCCCCATCACTACGAAAAATGGAAAATTTGGAGAAGCAGGGAGGTACTACCAAAGGCAATTTACTACAGTATGCACAGGTCTTTTTTGCCTTGCTACTCTTCATTTTTGCCATTGACCTCCTTACAGTTGGCGTTGGAAACATCAATGGAGGCATCGCATTAGACATTCTTAACGCCACTAAAAATCCGTTTATCAGTTTATTTATAGGATTACTAGTCACTGCCTTGATTCAAAGTAGTTCTACCGTCACCGCCAGTGTCGTGGCGATTGTCGCTTCTGGAAATCTCACCTTACAACAAGCTGTTCCAATTGTACTTGGAGCCAACATAGGCACTACACTTACTTCTACTCTTGTGTCCTTATCTTATTTGATGGATAGAAAGCAATTTCGACGAGCCTTGTCCGCAGGAATTTCCCATGATTTGTTCAATATCCTCTCAGTTTTCCTCCTTTTTCCGCTAGAAATTTACTTTGGGTTCCTTTCCAACACCGCAAGTCATATTGCGGACTGGTTTGCCTCAGACAATTCTTTTGAAGGTCCGATTGTCTACAACAGAATGTTTACACGTACCTGGACAGAATGGGTAGTCAACCAGATCAACCAACCTGTGGTGTCCATGATTTTATCGGTTATCCTTGTGTTTTTTGCAATCAAAGTCCTGTCTACTGCCATGTACAAGTCCTTTATCAAAAACACATTTCAGGATATCAACAAAGTCATTTTTCAAAAAACAGGGCTAGCATTTTTTTATGGACTATTTTTTACTGCAGCAGTTCAATCCAGTACTGTAACTACTTCTTTGGTGGTGCCACTTGTAGCAAGCAAAAAAGTAACCTTGAGCAAAGCTTTTCCATTTATCATCGGGGCAAATATTGGCACTACCATAACAGCCGTGATCGCTTCAATTTATAAGCCAGAGGCGGCCATTGCCCTGGCTTTAGTACATGTGCTATTCAATAGCATGGGCGCTCTTATATTTTTACCCTTTGCTCAAATTCGAAATATTCCAGTTTGGATTTCCAATTACATGGGGAAAATGTCCGTAAAATACCGCGTGGTAGGATTTGCTTATATCCTGCTCACCTTTTTCATTATTCCCTTTCTGCTGATCTACTTTACCAAAGATTAAGCATTTTTGGTTTTCCATTCATCCATCAAGGATTTGGCAGTGCTTGTGCCTATGCGATCAGCCCCTGCTTGAATTAAGGCCAGCGCCTGCTCAAGTGTTTTGATCCCTCCACTGGCTTTGATTCCAACCGTAGAAGGCAATACCTCCCGCATCAAACTGATGTCCTCCACCCTAGCTCCATAAGGGGCATAGCCTGTTGACGTTTTGACAAAATCTGCCCCTGCATCTTGGCAGATCAAACAGGCCTCTCGGATTTGTGCTGCACTCAAGTACGCGGTTTCAACAATCACTTTCAGGATTCTTTCCGATTCATGACAGACCTTGGCCAACTGCGCTAATTCTATTTTGGGCCAGGACATTCCCGAATGGAAGGCCGTTTGAGACCAGACCACATCGAGCTCATCTGCGCCGTTTTGAATTGCATTCTTGGCTTCTGCCACCTTTGCTTCTGTAGTCTCATACCCAAAAGGAAAACCAATCACCGTCACCACTTGGATGTCTTGATACTGAAGCTCTCCTTTTGCTTTCTTGACCCAGAAAGGGGGTACACATACCCCAATAAATTGAGCTTCAATCGCCTCATTAATCAATCGATCAATTTCTCGATCCGTGGCAGTAGGCTTGAGCAGGGTGGATTCTAAGTAACGATTAAGTTTCATCTTCAATGTTTAACCAGCATCATTCACGTAATCGCTTAAATACATAAACTCAAGGGTCAAATCCCCATCTCTAGCAATGGTAGCCTTTTCCAAAATTGGTGAAATTGACTTACTCAATTCTGGGACAACCCATTCCCGGAGCTGTCGGGCAAATTCAGCCGAAGATTCCCTGGGCAGTTCGCAAGGCAAATTATCAATGGCCATCACAGAGATGCTGTGCTGCTTCCCAAAAGGAGGGAGCTCCTGCATGCTGTCTCGGTCTACATCATATACCGGATTCAAGATGGTAGATGCGCGTCGCGTAGTAGGGACCGATCCATCTATATCACAGGTAATGTCTGCGATTACTGAAATTGAAAATTTAGGAGATCGGATGGCTTCAAACTCAAATAGTCGAGGAGCTTTAGGATCCCAGTAGGCTGCAGCAATTAAAATTTCCCCTACCTGTGCAAATGGTAAAAATTGGCTTTCGTAGGCTTCAGGATTGGCATAAAAATGGGAGCGCTCATACCCTCCATCGGATTTCCTCCGCAAATAATCTGCGGAAGAAAGGCATGTAAACACTGCTTCTTCAAAATCATCTTCCAGAAATTGCTGAGGGGTCACTTCCCGAACGCCCATAATCGCTAAGATTTCTAAAACCCCTTTGCCTACTCTGCCGCTACCAGTTACTATAATTTTGATTGGAGGAAGGACTACCTTTCTCAACTCGACTTTTAGATCTTCCAAATCCTTACAAGCTGACGCCCTTCGTAATTCATAAAGACCTGTCTTCTTTCCATAGGTCCAGAATGCATTGTAAGCGCCCACAACACCCGCCCACCGACCAAAGGCAACTACCCGTTCTCCTTGTGGATTCTTCAATAGCTCATAGTCGATCAAGCGGATGGACTTGGCCAAGATGGCTTGCAGTAAGGATTTATTTCGTGGTTGCTTCTTGATTGTATGTGAAAAGAAAAAGTAAGTCTTTTCTGGAATCAATTGGTCAATCGGCACTTCTTTCACCCCAAATAAAATATCCACCTTGGATAGGTCGCTGACCACCTCAATTCCCTGCTCCTGGTACTCCTCATCTGTGTAGCAGCGAAACGCGCTTGTCTCCACGCAAATGGACAAGCCGTCCCCTACCCTTTTTTGAATTTCATGAAGAATTTCTGGGCTAAAAGGTGTGCGTTGATCCGCTGGGATTTTCCCTTCTCGGATGATTCCAATTTTCATAAAAAGTAAGTCATTTGGGTTTGTTGGTTCTAACAAGTTCGCCCACATTCTTTCCTCAAAAAATCACTTCCTTCCTTATGGGGCATTGCAGGGACAAGTTAGAAAGAATTTTGAAGCCAAAAACAGCTCCACCATCAAAAAAAGGAGCCTGGTCTCAAACAAAAAAAGGGGCTCAAAGCCCCTTTATTAATCGATTCCTAGGAAATCTACTTGGAAAATCAAGACCGAGTTTTCTGGGATTTTGTCGTTGTTTTTCTGGTTGCTGTAGCCATATGGCGAAGGAATAATGATCATTGCCTTGGAGGCAGGCCGAAGTCGTTTGAATCCAATATCCCAACCTGTGATTACCGTAGAACCTCCCACTACAAAACTAAGTGGGGCATAGATCCTCCCCTCCACAAATATGTTTTTAAGTCGAGCTACAGCCTCATAAGAAGTGTCAAAGACAGTTCCTGTGGCCATCAACTTTCCGATGTAATCGGTGTAAACCACGGTATTGTTGGTTGGGCGGGAACCCTTGCCTTCTTCTTGGACTATGACCACCACTCCACTTGGATCATGGATTCGGTAGATGCTGTCTATCTTGGCTGTATCCAAGTACGCCGCAATTTTCTTACGATCTGTAGCTAAATTTCCTTCAAAATCATAGGCAGGGCCTTGATTGAATGGATTAGTGGTCTCACAAGCACTGAAGCCAACAGCAGCAAAAACTAAGAATAAAATAATGGAACGCATCATGGATTTAGATTCGGGCCTTTTTTGACCTGCACCAGGTCAAGTTCAAAGATCAATGGAGAATTTGCCGGTATTCCACCACTTGCTTGAGTCCCATACCCAAGACGAGAGGGGAAAATAACGGTAGCCTTTTCGCCTGGATGCATCATCGAAATTGCAAATTCAAATCCAGTGATGGTGAATCCATAGCCTACGGCATAGCGAAGTGGCTGGTATTTTCTTCCAGCACTAAAAATGCCATTATCCCGTGCTATTTGCTCGATAGAGGTGTCAAAAATCTTTTTATTGAGCGTTTTACCTACATAGTTTACAGTGACAGTATCGCCTCGCAAAAGATTATTTCGATCTGGTTTGGTTGAAACTTGCCAGAACATGTAAAATCCTTCAATTGGCTCGCTGTATTCCTTTACACTCGAAATGGGATTCTCTTTGAGATACTTTTCGATGGCTTCCTTATCCCGCTCCAAGATGACCTCTTGGGTTTGATCGGCATCGACACAGGAAATCAAGGAAAGCGCTCCGAATAGCAAAGCTAATGCAGCAAATAGTCTGGATTTCATAGGTTCTGGATGATTTGATTAAAAATTTTACGCTTTATTTTTGTGCGTCTGTTACTTCTACGTCAAACACAAGGATAGAGTTGGCCGGAATCATTGCTCCTGCTCCACTTTCTCCATATCCAAGCGGAGAAGGGATGATCAATTTAGCTTTAGAACCCTTCTTCAACAGCATCAAGCCCTCATCCCATCCTGGGATTACTTGGCCCATGCCTACATTCACTGGAAGCGGCTCGTAGGGACGCTCCTCGCTAAACATGTTGTTTGCCTTTGCAAGTTCTGGCCATGAAGTATCAAATAGGGCGCCGCTGATGAGGTAACCCGCATAGTTTACATACAAAGTAGTACCAGGAGTCGTCGCCTCACCCGTTCCTTCTCTTTCAATCACGTAGTAAAGGCCACTTTCTGTTTTTTGTGCCTTTAGATTGTTTTTGGTAAGGTAGGCTTCAATCGTTTTTGCTTCTTCTACCAAAAGAGTCTTGGCACGCTCAGCTGCCTTTTCCTGCTCTTTTTGCATAGCCTCTTCGTAGAAAGCCTGCATGTCTGCTTCGGTCTTCACCTCGTAAGCACCCAATCGAACTTTGATTACGTCATCCTCTTTAATTGGAGCAGGTTGGTTGCCACTGAAAATAATTTTTGCTGCTGCCTCGAAAGTGATGGAATCGCCCTTTCTAAGTGCCAAAAAGATCTCATCCATGCCATTCTGAGCTTTGATGGTATCGTTGGCCATCAGATAACCTGGGAAAGGTTGCGTCAAGGTACTGTAGATTACTGAGTCAGACTGAGTCAAAATCTCAAGATTGTACAAGAGAAATTCACCATTTGCAGGCTTATCCTTGCCTTCTTTGATGTAGGTAAATTCAATGGCATCTTTCTCCGTTACTTTAGTTTTTTTGCAAGAAGAAAGTGTGCCTAACCCGATGATTAGGGCAAAAATGAAAACAAGGGATTTGTAATTTTTCATAAAAGGATAGGTGAATTTCAAATATTTAAGGTTGTGGTTATAGCGTAGGTACTTCTATGGAATGAAAAAGGTCTTCTTGGTACTCTTCAACAAGGGACTCAAATCGTGTCACTGTTTTTTTCAGGCTCAAGGAAGATTTGCCTCCGGCCGCATTTTTATGGCCTCCTCCGCCAAAATGAGCGGCTGCAAACTTATTCACTGCCACATCGACACTTGAACGGAAGGAGATTTTTACACCATCTTCTCGTTCGGAAAATAAAGCAGCCAACTTCACTCCATCCAAAGATAAGGCATAATTCACCAAACCTTCGGTGTCTCCCGTCTGGCTTTGATATTTTTTAAGATCTTTTTTACTGATCACAAAGTAGGCTAAATGCAAATCTTCCCGAACTACCAATCGTTTGGTGATGGCAAATCCAATAAATTTTAGCCTGTTCAAGGAATTTGAGTCGTAAATCAGGTTGGCAATCGCTGTGGCATCTGCACCTGCTTCTAATAACTCTGCCACTACCAAGTGGACATTTTTGGTGGTATTGGGATGACGAAATCCTCCCGTATCAGTCATAATCCCTGCATAAAGACAGGCAGCAATGTGTTTATCAATCAGGTTTTTGTCTCCAAGCTCCACAATCAATTCATACACTAACTCACAAGTTGCTGCAGCTGCAGTGCTCCACAGCCTATACTGTGCAAAATCTTCTGGATCCTGATGGTGATCGATATTTACCACAAAGGCCTTGGACTGACGGATCAATTCTCCCAATTCATTGACCCGATTCAGGACGGAGAAATCAAGGCAGAAGATCAATTCCGCCTTTTCCAACTTCCCTAGGGCTTTCTTATGGTCTCCTTCCTTGGAAAAGTCCAAGACTTGATCATTGCCTTTCATCCAGGTCAAAAAATAGGGATAGTCAGAGGGGGTAATGACCGTAACCTCGTGCCCTTTCTTGATTAGGTAGTTGGATAGACCCAAAGAAGACCCCAAGGCATCTGCATCAGGCTTCACATGAGTGGTAATGACGATTTTCCTAGGTGAGGAAAGTTTTTGAATAAGCGTACCTAAAGCTTCCATTAATTTGATTCAGCTGCACTTCTGGCTCCGGAGGCAGCAAAGGTCAGTAAATTTTAGACAATTCCCAAAGCATGAAATTTACTGATACTGAAGCAACTAACAGAGAATTCTAGAGCTTCTATTAAATTATAAATCAAAAAGCGCTAATTTTGCAGCCGAAATAAACCAATGAAACTCCAAATCCCATGGCAGGAAACAGAACATTCACCATGATTAAGCCAGATGCTTTCGAAGCAGGCAACTCAGGTGCAATCTTAAAAATGATTGAAGAAGCAGGTTTTAAAATCGTTGCTTTAAAAGCTACCCGACTTAGCCCAGCATTGGCTGGAAAATTTTATGAGGTACACAGCGAAAGACCTTTCTACAAAGACCTTTGCAATTACATGTCTTCTGGAGCGATTATCGCCGCTATTCTAGAAAAAAATAATGCGGTAGAGGATTTCCGCAACCTAATTGGCGCTACCAATCCTGCAAACGCAGCGGAGGGAACCATCCGTAAAATCTTCGCTAAATCCATCGAGGCAAATGCAGTACACGGGTCTGACTCGGATGAAAATGCAGCCATTGAAGGTAGCTTCTTCTTCAACCAATACGAGCGAGTGGGTTAATACTCCCTTCTAAAAACTTAAAAAAGCGGCCTCTTTTGATGTGCCGCTTTTTTTATGATTATCCGATTTTCCACCAATAACAAAAGAAAATTAGGTTTGAAAATCAATTAAGTGGGCTGTCGACCGTGGTCTGTCGTCTGTGAACGATTATCCGCAGTGTTAAAATCCCCCCTATTAATCCACTAGCATAAATGCGGATAATCCTATTTTTTTGATCCAGGGTTATTTTTTAGGCCGGGGATTTCCTCGGACATGATTTTTGCCGAGAGCAATGCCAAAGGAATCCCTCCCCCAGGATGCACGGATCCTCCACAGAAGTACAAGTTCTTTAGTTGGCTAGAAAAGTTGGGATGCCGCAAAAACGCAGCAAATCGGGTATTCGAACTATTGCCGTACAAGGCTCCCTGCGCAGAGGAAGTTTTGGATTCGATCGTTCTTGGGTCTAAAATTTCCTCAAACTCGATCAATTTTTCAATATCAGCATGCAAGAGACGGCTCAACTTCGCCAAGATATCCTTCCTCGCCTTGGCAATCAGCTGATCCCAATCTTGGCCTTGGTTGTTGGGCACATTGATCATCGTAAACCAATTCATCGAGCCTACAGGAGCATCGTCTGGCTTACTTACAGCCGTACAATTGATGTACACCGTAGGATCCTCATAAATAGTCCCTTTTCTAAAAATGTGTTCAAACTCCTGCTCGTAATCCTCCGAGAAAAAGATATTGTGCATACCAATTTCCTCAAATACTTGCCTTATTCCCCAATAGAAGATCAGCGCTGAACTTGACTTGGGTTGCTCCAACAGTTTTTTGGGCTGCACCTGCTTTTTGAGAATAGTCTTGTAGGCATTGACCATATCCATGTTATTGACCACAAGATCTCCGCTAACTTCTCTACCCTGAACACGAAGTCCGCAGGCGCGCTGATTTTCAACAAGAATTTCTTCTACCGGTGCATTGAAATGATACCGAACACCCAAGGACAAGGCCAGCTTGTACAAGCTCATGGAGATGTCGTGCATGCCTTGCTTCGGAAAATAGGCGCCTAGATTAAACTCCAGGTGGGGTATAATGGTCAAGGTGGCCGGAGTCTGGTAGGGGTCCGAACCGTTGTAGGTGGCATAGCGGTTGAAAAGCTGCACTAGCTTGGGATCTTTTAAAAAGTGCTTGTTGAAGGCATTCATGGTAGAGAAAAGCCCCAGTTTTCCCAAGTTCAAATAGGCCTTGAGCGCCTGTGGGGCAAGCCAAGTTCCCAACTTGTGCAAGGAACGGTGCATAAATAGCGGAGAGAGATGGGCATACATAAAAGCAGATCGCTTCAATACCTCCTTGATCCCCTGTTCTGAAACCCCTAGTTCCGCCGCTACTTCAGTTGCAAAGCGATCGGGATCTGCCCAGGCTTTTACTTTCTTGCCATCTTCCCAAAAATAATGACACACCACCTCCAAGCGCTCGTATTCAAAATGGTCGGCCGGGTTCCTTCCTGCAATAAGAAACAATTCTTCGACTTGCTCTGGCAACGTAAACAAGGAGGGGCCAGCATCAAAACGATAACCATTTCCCTCAATGGCAGAAAGCTTGCCGCCGGGATAGGCATTGGCTTCAAATACCTCTACATCATAGCCTTTCACCGCCAATCTTATGGAGGATGCTATGCCGGCAATGCCCGAACCAACTACTAGCGCTTTTTTCATGGAGGTATCGTGTGTAGTTAAATCCTCAATTCAGGGTAAATGTTTGATCATCTGAAAGATTCGCTGCTACTAAATTCCATCTTTTGGATTAGAAATCGGATTTTTTACGGTTTTACCAAAAATAAGGGGAGCGACCACCTTCCATCGGCCCTCCACATTTTTTAGTAAATAAGCCTTATCCACCAAAAATTCAGCCTGTACGGCATTTTTTTTTGAAAATTCAAGCACCTCTTCAAAATGGCACTCCTTCAAGTCTTTGTAAGCCAAGGTAATATGCGGTTGAAAGTTGCGGTCGCTGAGCTCCTCCACTAGATGCAAGTATCGTTTACAAAACCCTCGCAATTTGGTTTGGAGTTCGAGCAGGGGGCTGGAGTGTACAAGCTGATGGTGGATATTTCTTCTTCCGAACTGTCCTATCCCCTTGAGTTGGAGGGTGAAGGATTGCTGCTCCTCCAGCAAACTAGTGAAACGAATTACTAGCTCCTGTTCTTTGGCCTCCTTATACCGAAAAGGCATTTTCAAGGTGAGATGAGCAGGGGAGTGGAGGGCATATTTTACTTGAAAATGTGCTTTTATATCTGCTTTAACCTGGTGAAGGCTGGTTTCTAGTGCTGGCGGAGGAAGGAGACCGATGAAGTACTTGCCCATTCCTTTCATGACTCCACTTTTTTTCCAGGCTTGAAACAAAAGAAACAGGCCTGGTCTCCAATACCTTCTTGATTGTATTGAATGGCTTTTTGCTCCCATTCTACCAGCTGCTTTTCAGAAAAAAGGCTGCTAATTTTCCCCCGATCTAGCTTTTCTCCCCGCTCATAAAGTGCTGTGCCCCAAAATTGAAAGGCGGTAGAGTCAAAAACAATTTCTTGAACTTCAAAGCCAGTGCGCTGGGCCGCAGCAACGAAGCCTTGGGTGCTGGGTATTGTCAAGTGCCTAGGTGCATCCAGCTGAACCCATAGCGATTGCTTTTCTTTCCAAACAGCTGCATCCGCCACAGGACAGCGCACTAATAGCCTTCCCCCTGGGTTCAATCGATCAAAACAGACTTTTAAAACCTGTTCAGGGTCTGCCATGTGTTCAAACGAATGATGCAACATGACGACATCAAAGCAAAGCTCGGTCTGGCCAAATTCTTTATTCCAAAGCGTTAGACCTCTACCTAGCTGGCTCCCCTTCTCTAAAAAGGGGTCAAACCCATGCAAATCTTCAAATCCGGAAACATGCAGTTCATACAAAAGCTGCCCATTGCCGCAGCCTACATCTGCGATTCGGTCGGTCACTCGAGGGCTAAGTCTTTTGAGCCAATGTCCACCGAATGGTGGTAAAAATGGTTTCAATCCAGTCGCGAAATACGCTTGAATCCGAATCTTTTTGAGCAGGTTTCGAAGAAAGCCAGAAGGCTGAAGGGAACTGAAGGAATAATACTCGCTAGGATAGTAGGGCCCCAAATTTTCGGGAATAGTCGAAAGTTGGATTGAGCCACAAGAACTGCAAGAAGTGTAGGTAAACTCCCCTCCCAATCCGAGCATGCGCTCTGTTGCTAAAAAATTTTTTCCTTGAGTTGAATGACAATAGCGACAAGTGTACGCCAAATCAATAGGCATTTTCACGATTGAATAACAACTCGTAAACGGTTTTGACCATGATCTCCATGTCTAGAAGAAAAGTCCAATTGTTGATGTAAAAATAATCCAACCGCACTCTAGATCTAATTTGGAAGGAATTTTCGATTTCACCGCGGTAGCCCTTTACCTGTGCCAAACCAGTTATTCCAGGCTTAATTTTATGCCGGGAATTGTAGCGTTCAATTTGAGTTCTAAACGTATCGTTCATCGGCAAAGTATGGGGTCTAGGACCTACAATCGACATACTTCCCATCAGCACGTTCAGAAACTGTGGCATCTCATCCAAAGAGGTGTTGCGAAGGAAAGCCCCTATCCGCGTCACACGTGGATCATCCTTTATCGCCTGATGTGAATCGGCATAATCGTTTGGCGTCATGGAACGAAACTTCAAGCATTTAAAAACCTTGTTGTTGAGTCCATTCCGCTCTTGGATAAAAAATACAGGACCTCTGGATTCCAACTTGATCAATAATCCCACCAAAGGGATGAGCCAAGAAAGGATAAATACAGTAACAAAGCTGGCAAAAGTGAGGTCAAAAACCCGCTTTGCAAAGCTATTCAAAGGATGATCCAGGGGAGTTTCATTGACATTGATGACAAAGAAATCTCCATAACGGGAGAAGGATAAACTTTTTTCCAGTTGAAGGCTCTTTCCGGGAATCATTTTAACCTTGATGTAATGCTCATCCGCAAAGTCAATTACACGCTTTACTAGGCTGGCATCCAGTTTTTCATGGATGTAAATCAAATCAAGATTCATCTTTGGCGCAATCTCAAATAGATCCCCAATTGCTCCTCTGGTTTGGTCGCAATCGGATTGATCGTCAAAGTACCCCAAAAAATTGATCCCAAAGTCCTTACGAATCCGAAGGACATCCACCAATTTTGGACTAGTTGTGCCCTTACCTACAATGATTGCGTTCTGGAAATTATTCCCTAATGCCCGGTATTTTTTAAGAATCAACTGTACGCTAACCCTGAAAAAGCCCATCAAAAGGCCAAGAGTAGCTCCCAAGGCGCCAATTTGAATCCAACGGTAATTTCCAACTTGAAGAGGGGTCCACAAGATTGCTGTAGCACCTAAGAACCATAGGAGTGTTACAGAAAACTTGCTTAAGGTAGCGTCATATTCGTCAGTCCTTCCAATCTTGTAATCCTTCCGAAGAATGGAAATCAAAATCCAAAGGAGTGATAAGGGCAGGTAAGCAGAAAAATCAGTTTCCCCCAAGACATGAAAGCGCTGTAAAAAAAAGTTAGCTACCGCCAATGAGAATAAGGCCGCAAAAAAGTCACTGATTGTAAATAACCAGGGAAAATACGTATCAAATTTTCTCTTCATAAAAATCTAAAAATGGAACATCGCCATTTTGTCTAAATTCCGACAAAATTGAAGTTAGGGAAGGAAACCTTGTAAAATTAAGAAAGAAATTCTCAAGGCTTATTACTTTTGGATAAATTTCTAACCTTCCAAGGAACAAAAAGTACATGTCCTCCCTGTTTAATTTTTTTGCATCCTCTGACAATCCCAACTCATTAGGTTACAAATTTCGAGCAAAACGGCTTCAGGAATTCGAAAAATTGTTTTTCTCACATTTTTCGGGTGTTGAAAAAATTGAAATTTTGGATGTCGGAGGTACAGCTTATTTTTGGCAACAAAGCTCCTTACTTTCCCACCCGGGCCTTCGGATTACCTTGCTCAACCTTCACCTTGAAGAAACGAATCATCCTGCCCTTCATGCAGTTCAAGGGAATGCCACAGATATGCGGGAATTTAAAAATGGGCACTTTGATTTGGTTTTTTCTAATTCGGTCATTGAGCACTTGTACACGCTCGAGCAGCAACAAAAGATGGCCTCAGAGATTCGCCGTGTGGGGAAAAGTTATTTCATTCAAAGCCCCAATGTCTATTTCCCAATCGAAGCACATTATGCCTTGCCCTTTGCGCAGTATTACCCCAAAGCTTTCCTGCATTTTATCCTGACCCAAACAAAACTCAGCCGCTTGAAAAAATGGAGCTCGGCTGAAGCAAGTCAATACATCGCTGAAATTCGGCTCCTTAATTCCCAAGAAATGAAAGCCTTATTTCCAGGAGCATCCCTACTCAAGGAAAAAGTCCTGGGACTTACCAAATCCATCACGGCTCACAACCTTTTTTAATCCGCAAACTGCAGGCGAACAAGATTCGCATAAATGCCAGCAGCGTCTTGCATCAGCTCCTGATGGCTGCCCTGCTCCACAATTTTTCCTTCCGTCAACACATAGATTCGATCCACCTTTCGGATCGTTGCAAGTCGATGTGCAATGATAAGGGTGGTTCTGCCCTTCATCAATTCATTGAGCGCCTCTTGCACCAATGCCTCTGATTCTGCATCCAAGGAGGAAGTAGCCTCATCCAAAATCAAAATCGCCGGATCTTTTAAGATTGCTCGTGCAATGGCCACCCGCTGCCTTTGGCCTCCAGAAAGTTTGATCCCACGCTCTCCCACCAAGGTGTCCAAGCCCTCTGGAAACTGGGATATAAACTGCCAAGCGTTTGCTTTTTTTGCAGCATTGATGATCTCTTCATCGGTAGCAGTAGGCTTGGCATAGCCAATGTTTTCTCGGATACTCCCCCCAAACAACAGCACTTCTTGAGGAACAATTCCTATTCTATTTCGCAAAGAAGCCAAGTCCCAATGCGTAATTGGCTCTCCGTCAATCCGGATTTGACCTGCAGCGACCTCGTAAAAACGAAGCAATAGATGAATAATGGTTGATTTTCCAGCGCCAGAAGGGCCCACCAAAGCAACTTTCTCTCCATGTTGAATCTTAAATGTGACTCCCTTCAATACTTCTACCTCGGTACGCGTGGGGTAATGAAAGCCAACCTCATCAAATTCGATGGTTCCTTTAATCGCCGCCATCTGCGCTCCAGTTCCTGCCTCTTCCTCCTCTGCCAATAGCTCCACTACACGCTCAGAACTTCCAATCGCCTTCTGCAGCTGACTGTAAATATCGCCCAATCCCGCAATGGATCCTCCGATAAAGGTGGTGTAGAGTACAAAGGAAACCAGTTCCCCAACGCTCATCTCCCCGGAAGCTACCAGACTAGCACCATACCACATCACGCCTACGATCCCGCCAAAAAGGGCAAAAATGATGAAGGAAATGAATGCCCCTCGGTATTTTGCTGCCGCAAGTGCTACACGAACTACTTTTTCCAAGCCCTTGCCATAGCGGTTGACTTCATAGGCTTCCCCCACAAAAGATTTGACCGTACTGATGGACTGCAAGGTCTCCTCAACGATGACATTGGCAGCGGCGAGCTCATCCTGAGTTTTCTTAGACAGCCTTCGGATAAACTTCCCAAAAACCAAGGCAATGAGCACGAGTAGGGGGAAGGTCGCCAACATGAAAACAGTCAGCTTGGGGGTGTTGAACAAGAGAAAGGCAACGCCCGCCACCAAAGTCACTAGTTGGCGAAAAAGTTCTGCAAGCGTCGTCGAGAAGGTGTCCTGAAGCAAGCTCACGTCTGAAGTGATGCGGCTGATCAGCTCCCCTGTTCGGCGCTTGTCAAAAAACGGGACTGGAAGGCGCACTAGCCGGCCATAGACCGCGAGACGAATGTCGCGCATGGCTTTTTCAGAAACCAAGGCAAACAGCCAAACTCGAAAGAAAGAGAAAATACTCTGAACCGCCAAGATGCCCAGAAGCAACAAGGCAATGTGGTGGATATCTGAAAAAATCCAAACCGATCCTTGCGCAGTATCGATCAATTTTCCAGCTACATAGGGGAAGCTCAACAAGGTGAGCGAGGAAAACAACAGAAACACTAGTCCTGCAATGAAGGCTCCTTTGTAAGGAATCAGAAAGGTAAAAATCTGGCTCAACTTGCTTAAATTCTGCTTGTTGAGCTTTCTTTTTTCTTCGGGCTCTAGTGCAGTCCCTCGTTGCTTTGCCATAGGTATAGGTAGCTATCAGGCTACAAAAATACAGGTTTCAGGGCGGATTTGACTACAAAAGTGAAAAGGAATGCCCTTTCACTCTTCAATATCCTAGCCTTTTGACCAAGTCCTCCCCCAAAGCTGCGGAATGCTTGAATCCATGACCTGAACAAGCAGATACCCAGAGAAAATTTTGATTCCCAGCCATGGCTTCAATAAGAAATTGAGAATCCTCAGTGACCGTGTAGAAACATACCGAGGACTTGAGAAACTGTTTTTTCAATCCAATCAATTTTCCCTCCACCTTGGTATTCCAAAAAATTTCCTGTTCCTCCTCCGATACTTCCCGGTTCAACTGATCCGGATGCGCTACTTCCACAAAGGATTCGGAGGCCATTTTGATGCTCTTCCCATCCAACGAAGGAAACCCATATATAAAATCTTCTGGGGCAGCACCATAGCCCCACATCCAAATTGGGTACTGTTCCCAAAAGGAGGGTCCCTCCTCTACCGCTATCCAGTACAAAACTTGGCGGCAAATCTTCAATTTCTTTTGGGTTGGGATTGGTAAAAAATCCTTCACCCATCCCCCCGCACAGAGCACTACCTGTTTGGCTAGAATTTCTTTTCCCTCCACTTGAATTTGAAAACACTCCCCCTGAGCTTGAATAGCTGTTACTTTGGATGAGGTCCACACAGTCGCTCCTTGTTTCTGGGCTTGCTCCAGCTGGGTCTGTATCGCTACTTCGGGGAAAAGGTAGCCTGCTTCTTCTTCCCAATAAATCTTTCCAGTTTGGGGCAGCAGAAAAGGGGGATAGCTTTCTTTAAACTCTTGATGATCAATCACGCGATGTGAAATATTCTGATTTTGGGCATAGCGAAGGGTACGCTCCCAAAAACCCTCCACACCATGCTTGGACCAAGGATCCAAGCCTGAATCTAAAAGAATTCCCCCCGTTTTGGTTCGGATCTTCTTCCCTGAAACTGCCTCCAATTCGGCCCAAATCTCATGCGAGCGCTTGGCTAGGGCAACATATTCCTCTCCTTCGCCCACTGCCAATCGAGTAATGCGCGTTTCTCCATGGCTCGAACCCAGCGTATGTGGCGGTTCAAACTGATCTATTCCCAAGGAATTTATCCCTCGCTTGCTCAGCTGATACAAGGTGGCACTTCCTACTGCACCCAAGCCTACGACAACGACATCGAAATTAGATTCATTCATACCGCCATATTACTACAAAAAAGAAAAAAGAAGGAGCAGAGTAGCTGAAAAAGAACTAGTCGAAAGATTAAAGCTCATCAATGGGATTTACCTGCGCAGCAATCCATGCCGGTCGCCAAGAAGCAAGAAGGGTAATGGTCACCACAGCGAAACTAATCCACCCCAAGTCCGGCCAATGAATTCTAACGGGATAGGCATCCACCACTCCAGAGGCAATGCCCAAGGAGATCAACCCGAATTTTTCTTGAGCCCCAACCAGAAGAAGACCTAAAATCAAACCCAAAAAAGCTCCAGAGAAGGCAATCAAGGCCCCTTGCTTCAGGAATATTCCTCGGATTAAGGAATTCTTCGCCCCCATGGATTTCAAGACTGCCAGGTCCTTTTTCTTTTCAATCGCCAGCATACTCAAGGAAAAGAAAATATTAAAGGAGGCCAAAGCCAGAATGAAGGTGAGCGTCAAAAACACCACTAGCTTCTCCAACTTCACGGTACGAATCAGCGTTGCATGTTGTTCATCAGCATTTTTTACGGCGAACTCCGTTCCCAAATGGGCTTGTACAGCTTGCTGCACAGTTGAAATGGAATGCCCCGAAGCGACCTTTAGCTCCAAGGCAGTACGTTTTTGGCCATAGTTTAGTAAGTCCCTAAAAAAACCAAGCGGGACAAGGATGTATTCATTATCCACACCCTGCTCAATACTGAAAAATCCTCGTGGCTCTACCTGTCCTGCAGCATACAGCTGGTTTGGGTCGAGTGAAGCCGCAGATTTGGGTGCCTTGGGGTAATAGATTTGGAGCACCGAATTGATATCGTCTAGGTTGACAGAAAGTGCAAAGGCTACTCCTCGGCCAAGGATAGCACCAGGTCGCAGCGCTGTGCCCAAGGTGGTATCTCCCCAAAAATATCCCTTTGAGAAGCGCTCGTGATCAAAGTAATTGTCAGATACTCCCTTGACTCGGGCAATGTGTTGGTTGCCTCGGTATTCTAGGAGCGCATTGTCTTCAATCACTTCGGTAATGACTTCTACCCCTTCCACTTTTCGGATGGCATTTAACCAATCCTCAGTTGCCACAAAACTTTTCCCAGCAACTGGCGTCACTTGCAGCTCGGAATCAAAACTTGAAAAAAGTCCACGGATAAGGTCCTCTAACCCATTGAACACGGACATTACTGCCACCAAAGCCATGGTGCTGATGGCTACACCCACCATCGAGATCAGGGATAGGATAGTGATGAAGTTTTGCTTCTTTTTGCTTCGGAAATACCTGCCTGCAATGAAAGAACTTGTGTTCACGAGTTAGATCGATAGTTAATCCTCTTCCTCCTCCTCTTCGGGAGCAGGGGGAATGTGTAAATCTGAAATCACTTTATCCATGTGCTGCGCATAGGTGGCAGACTCATCCGAGAAAAACGCCAATTCAGGAATCACGCGGACCGACTTCCCGATTCGCTTTGCCAAGGCATGGCGAATTTCCTTTTTGTGTTCATTGATTGCATCAAATTGTGCCTTTGGGTTAGCCAACAAAAAACTAAGGTAGGCTTTGGCAAATCCCAAATCAGGACTCATCATGACCCGAGTGATAGTCACCAAGGTGGAGCCTACCAAGTGCTTGGCCTCTTTTTGGAAAATGTCCCCCAGCTCCTTTTGTATTAATTTTGCGTATTTTAATTGTCTTTTGCTTTCCATCTGAAGTATTTATGATGCAAATTTAGCGAAATACTTGGGCATGCTTTAATTTCGAGTCAAAACCAAATCACCCCGATCCACCTTGTTCAGTTTTTTCAGAGTAAACGACCCCATTCGCCTAGTTGGTATCCTACTCTATGTCATCTTGTTTAGTGTAATCTCTTGGGTTTTTTTCTCATTTCCAAGTACGACCCCTTCCTTGATGTGGATGGTCTTGGGGGAGCGTTTGAGTGAAGGATACCTTCTTTATGTCGATGTGATTGATGATACCGGCCCCCTCTCTGCAGGAGTTTTCACGGGCTTGCACATCCTTTTTGGAAGAAGCCCAATTGCCTATATCCTCTTGGGGAAAGTTTTTATTTTTTTTCAGATTTACTATTGGAACAGTACCCTGATCAAGTACCGCGTATTTGATGAAAACACCTATTTGCCGGCGATTGTGATGGCGGCCCTGTTTCATTTTTCCTTTGACCTCATGTACTTATCCCCAACGCTTCTGGGAAGTACTTTTTTGCTGTTGGCTTTTGGACAGCTATTTTCACATACGGTCCTCCAAAAGGAAAGCAGTGAATCCACGCTACTGATTGGGATTTATGGGGGGCTAGCTACTGGCTTCCATTGGAATTTTGTTTTTTTCCTTCCCTTCCTTGTCTTCACCGGTTTGGCGATCTCAAGCTTTACAGTTCGCCAACTGTTTCTATCCATCATGGGCTTTTTGCTTCCTATCTTGCTGATTCTAGTTTTTTACTTTTGGAACGACGGATTGGAACAAGCACTTCAAGTATGGCCCATCGTGTTTAGCTTTCCGAAATATAGCTATCAGCCCTCCCTCAGTTGGCTTGTACCTGGGGCCTTACCCATGCTGCTTGCTTTGATTGGTTTTGCAATAAGCTCCTTTTTTCGGGGAGCCACCATCAACCAACAAAAGCAAAGACAACTTATTGTAATCTGGCTATTGTTTTCAGCCGGTCTATTTTTCCTCGTAAAAAATAATGCCTCTTACCAGCTCGTCGTATTTTTACCAGGCTTGAGTTACTTTATCAGCCAGTTTTTTCTTCACTTCAGCTGGACACTTCTCATTCGGCCTGCTTTTTTTGGTTTGGTGTTGGTCTTGCCCCTTTGGACCTTGAACTATTGGGATGATCGGATCGCCGTGGATAGTTCTTATTTTGTGGCAGCTGCAGATGAAAATACTGCCTCCAGGCAAACAGGAGTGATGGTTCTAGAAAAAGACCCTTCTCCCTACCGCTACAAATCTTTGGATGGCCCTTTTTTGAATTACCACATGTCCATCAGTTACCTCAAGCAGGAAAAAACCTTGCAGCAAAAAGCACAGGTATTCCAAATGATTCGACGCCAGCAGCCGAACCAGGTCCTCGATAAGGATGGGCTTTTTAAAGACTTACTTGAAGAATTGCCTGCGCTCAAGGAATTTTATTCCCTGTCCAAACCGGGTGTTTATACCCTAAAACAAGAATCACGCAGGTGATTCATAAGATTTTGCAAACACATAAACCCCTGGCAACCCGCCTTTACCCGATATGAAAATTACCCCATCACGCTTCCTTTTGATTGGAATAGTCAGTCTACTGGGCACTGCTGGCGCTGTCTTGGCCCAGGGGCCTACTAAGGCATTAAGCCCTGTTGCAAGAACCCGGCCTTTGACTGAAAAGGAGATGCTCCGCTGGGCGCATTTGGATCCTATCCAAGATACGATACCCGGAATGAGTATCGATCGAGCCTACGCAGAACTCATCAAAAAGAGAAAAGGGCAGCCCATACTTGTCGCCATCATTGACTCTGGCATCGACCTAGATCATGAAGATCTCAAGGATGTACTTTGGAAAAACCCAAAGGAGATTGCTGGAGATGGCATCGACAACGACCAAAATGGCTATGTAGATGATGTGCATGGCTATAATTTTTTGGGGGAATCCTCCGAGGAGCAACTAGAGTTTGTGCGGATTCTAGCCAAAAACTTAGGCGATTCAATCCTTCAAAAAAAAGCAGGCGCACTCTATGAAACTGAGCTCGCAGCGGCTAAAGCATCTGTGCCTCAATTTGAACAGATTGAAAAATTCATTAGTGCTTCACATCAAAGTCTCCAGAAAAAATTAGGGAAGGAAGCCTACACCCTGAAAGATCTTGAAACCTATGTTCCCGAAGGAGAGGAGGAAGAACGGGCGATTTGGCTGGTAAGTCAGGTGTTGGTCACAGGACAAGATATCCCCTCGGCACTTGCTGATCTAAAGGAAGGAATTGCCTACTACCAGTCTCGATTGGATTTCAACCTGAACCTGGAGTTTGACGGAAGAAAACCTGTTGGAGACAATCCATATGATCTCCAAGATCGGAACTATGGCAACGGCAATCCTACCCATCTCAAAGACACCGAGAGCCATGGTACCCATGTGGCAGGGATTTTGGCAGCAAGCAGGGCTACCAAAAAAGGAGTGAAGGGAGTGGCTCAAGAGGTACAAATAATGGCTTTACGCGCCGTGCCTGATGGAGATGAATACGACAAGGATATTGCCTTGGCCATCCGATACGCCGTAGATCAGGGCGCAAAGGTGATCAATGCCAGCTTTGGAAAGAAACTCTCCCCCAATGCGTCTTGGGTGCAAGAAGCTTTGCAATACGCGGCTGCAAAGGATGTGCTATTTGTGCATGCCGCAGGCAATGATGGGGTTAATTTGGATGATCCTGAAAACAGCAATTATCCAAATGATCAGTACAGCCAGATGCCCTCACCGATGAATGACAACTACTTGACCATTGGTGCTTTGACGCCAAACTATGGCCCTGATATGGTTGCCTCGTTTTCCAATTATGGAAAGCGAAATGTGGATATTTTTGCCCCTGGAGATGAAATATACTCCACCTTACCTGTCGATTCCTATGGATTTGAAGGAGGTACCTCGATGGCTGCACCTGCCGTGGCAGGCATGGCCGCAGTGATTCGGTCACTCTATCCTCAACTCAGCGCTGTTGAGGTGAAGCGCATCATTTTAGATTCCGGTATCTCCATTCCCCTTCAAGTTCGGGTAGGGGATCAAGAACTTAGCTTGGAAGACCTGTGTGCCTCAGGGAAAATTGCCAACCTCTACACCGCCCTGCTCCTTGCAGACCAAGTAGCTGGTAAAAAATAAGGGGATTAGATTAGCCGCAGTTCCATTAGTGATTCAAATTGAGT
>CANGZP010000036.1 GCA_947458475.1 Cyclobacteriaceae bacterium
ATCGTGTGTGAGCACTGCGGACGAATCCTTGCTGGTGTAGAAGACGAAAACGAAGAAGAGGCAACAAAAGCAAAAAGAAGAACTGCTAAAGCTTAATTCTTACTCCTATAATTTAAATCTCCGACGACCTCGGAGATTTTTTTTGTCCATTAATTACAGTTTTTTTTGTCAACGGTCCATAGTTGACTGTCCACAGCAATTTGTATTTAGAAGTACAACCTGCCGTGGACTCTGGTCCGTTAGCCGTGGACCAAAAAAACGTTAGCCGTTGACCACATTTTTTTTATATCCACTTGTATTCGCACCCGAATTGCTCCTATATTGGAACTATGAAAAAGTTAGTCTTCCTCTTCCTTTTCGTATGTACCTACAGCTTGGGCTTTGCAAAAGAGCCCGAGTCGAAGATTTTTTTGGTGCTTTTTGATGAAAAGGAATTGGAATTGCTTCGAACCGATATGGAAAGTATTGCAGCGCAACTCAATCCCTTTTTCCCTACCAAAACCTATGAAGGAAACTCGGAGTTGGCCTTACTTATTGAAATTCCTTCGGCTGCCTTCGACGAATGCTTACTTGGCGAATACTGGGTCAATTTAAAAGATGGCAGACGCTTTCAGCTGCAGCAACTCGCCTTTCGATTATTTGATTTGACGGAGAACAAGGCAGTTCACAAACATTACGTGAGCAGTTATGAGGCAAATCTGGAACTGAAAAAGAAAGCCCTCAAGACCGCTAAATCTGCTTCAAATCCTTAAGGTGCGTTTGATCGTTTCCCTTTAATAAGGTAAATCCCCCCTCTTCTTGTTGCTGCAAAAGATACAAACACAAATTCCCGTGTTCGTACTGATCCATGTCCTTTAAGGGAGTTTGGCAGATCAAACTCAAAAAAATACGCATGGCCCGGCCGTGCATGCACACCAAGATAGTTTCCCCAGGCCCATTCAGAATAATTTGAATGGCCCGATGTAGTCGCTCTGCAACCGAATTGGGACTTTCTCCTCCTGCAATCGCATAGTCTAGGTTGCCCTGCTGCCACTGGTGCAGCATCATGCGGTAATATTCTCCCTCCTCCGGCGTCATGGGAGTGCCTTCGTAGTTGCCCCAGGATATTTCATTCAACTCCACTAGGGAGGTTACGGGAATCCCCAAGTCAATAAAGCCTTGAATCGATTGTTGGGTACGAATTAAGGCCGAATGGTACAACTGGTCAAAAGAAATGTCTCGATAAGCGCGAAAAAATGCATCCGCCTGTGCCCTGCCCGTGGCATTAATTGGCGCATCGATCCCGCTTCCTTGAACTACCCCTTGTAAATTGTAGTCCGTTTGCCCGTGTCGGAGCAGGTAAATTTTTTTTAGGTTCAACTTTCTTTAATTTTGTCCAGCACCCAAAGAAACTGGTTTTAACCCAAATATTCATGGTTTTTCTTTCCATCCCCACCCTTGAGCAATTGAATACCGTTCGCGTCCATACGATGGTAGACCACCTAGGTATGGAATTTACCGGGATTGGCGAAGATTTTTTGGAAGCAACTTTGCCCGTAGATCATCGAACCATACAGCCCATGGGCTTGTTACACGGAGGTGCCAATGTGGTACTTGCTGAAACTTTGGGTTCGGTGGCTGCGTCCTTGACCTTAGATCGAAGCAAACAGGATTGCGTGGGTCTAGAAATCAATGCCAACCACATTCGGGGAGTCAAATCCGGAAAAGTAAAAGGCACCGCAAGACCCGTACATTTGGGAAAGTCAACCCAGGTATGGGAAATAAAAATTGTCAACGAGGCCGACCAACTCTGCTGCATTAGCAGAATTACGATGGCCATCTTGGATAAAAAATGAATTTAACGGAAGTAGGTAAGGCGGTTTCATTGGAAGAAGTACTGGATGTTTTCCTGTTGGAAGGATTGGCTTCTGGAGGTTCCTTTGCGATTTGGCGAAAACCAACTTCTTCCCAGCTCGCTTTTGTACAGGACTTCAGTCAAAGCCCAAGACGAGTTCCTCTTCAATTGGAAGATCTTCCTGCTGGATTTGTAGTGCATCCTTTTGCAGACCAAGCAGACCAAAAAGCATTTTTTATTCAGGCCGACCGCTACGAAAAGTTATCCCTTGATCAGTCCCTTCACCCAGAAGACTTGCCCCAATGGATGCAGGCAAGCCGCGATTCCGGACCGACTTCAGAACTCAAAAAACGCATTACTGCTCTTTTAAATCAGCTCCCTCAGTTGGCTAATCCAGGAACTGGTCAAGAAAAATCGCATTTCTTGCAACTAGTTGCAAACGGGATCCAAGCCATCGAAGCTAGAACACTTGAAAAGATTGTGGCTGCGCGTACCAAATTGATCCCACTCCCTGCAGCATTTGATCTGGGCAAAACCATTACCAAGCTCCTTGCCAGTTACCCGCATTCCTTTGTCAACTTTTTTCACCTCCCCGGTATCGGCACCTGGATGGGTGCTAGCCCTGAGGTCCTGATTGAAACAAAAGGAGACTACTTCCACACCATGTCTCTGGCAGGTACTCAGCCCGCTCAAGGGGATAATCCTTTGAAATCTGCGGCTTGGACCCAAAAGGAAATTGAAGAACAGGCCTTGGTGAGTCGCTACATCGTGGATTGCTTCAAAACCATTCGCCTAAGAGAATACGAGGAGCATGGTCCCAAAACCGTGCTTGCAGGCAACCTCCTCCACCTGCGATCCGACTTTCGCGTCAACACCCAGACTACAGGATTTTCCAACCTAGGCTCGGTGATGCTCGGACTCCTCCACCCCACTTCCGCCGTTTGTGGAATGCCTCGAAAAGAAGCGCTAAACTTCCTGAAAACAGAAGAAGGCTGGGATCGGAGTTTTTATGCGGGCTTTATTGGCCCTGTTGGGATCGAGCAGGAAACCTCCATCTACGTCAATCTCCGTACCGCGGGTCTCCACCAGACCCATGCCCTGCTCTATGCAGGTGCAGGTGTCACCGAGGATTCGGTACCCGAAAAAGAATGGGAAGAAACCGAGCTGAAGTGCGAAATCATCGGTAAGTTTATCCAAAATCCAGACGCTTGATCCTCCAACCCATCCTCGATTTAGTGGCCATCTGTGCAGCACAGGGCATTCGGCAGATAGTGCTTTCGCCTGGTTCTCGCTGTGCTCCACTGACGCTGGCTTTTGCACGGCATCCTGAGATGGAAGTCCGAACGATTTCCGACGAGCGCTCGGCCGCCTTTATTGCCTTGGGCATGGCCCAGCAGCTGAAGCAACCCGTAGTGCTCGTTTGTACCTCAGGATCTGCCGCGCTCAACTACTACCCTGCGATTGCAGAAGCATTTTTTCAACAGATTCCCTTGCTGGTATTAACCGCCGATCGACCTCCGGAGTGGGTGGATCAGTGGGATGGACAAACCATCTTCCAAGAAGAAGTCTATGGCAAGCAGGTCAAGAAAAGTTTCCGCTTTCCCGATTCCTTTGCTCATCCAGACCAAGTATGGGGCGCAAATCGCATCGTCAACGAAGCCATTCACCTGAGTCGGCAATTTCCTGCTGGCCCGGTTCATATCAATATTCCGCTACGCGAACCGTTTTACCCCGAAGTGGGGGAAGTATTCGAGTTTTCCAAACATCCCCGCACGTTTCAAGTCGAATTCCCAAACTACCCCCTGAGTGCAGAAAGCTTGGCAACGCTCAAGCAGGAGCTGCAAGGTAAGCGGCGCATCCTGCTGGTTCCAGGACAGCAAACCTCAGATCCCGATCTTCTCCAAGTGGTGGAAGCCTTGACACGAACGAATCAAGTGGTGGTGGTCGCCGACAGCATTTCCAATATGCAAGGAGATGGAAGCATTACCTTGCACGACCATTGGATCGGAAAGGAAGCGTTTCAGGACGAGCTCCGACCGGATTTGTTGATCACCTTTGGAAAATCCATCATTTCGAAGTCGCTCAAGTTATTTCTGCGCAAGCAGCAAGTAGGCCATTGGCACATCCAACCGGATGGGCAGGCAAAAGATACCTTTCAGAGCCTTTCACGGGTTGTAGCTTGCGAGCCACTTCCGGTATTGCGTTGGATGCTTGGAGAGATACCGACCCAGGATTCCAGCTATTTCCAAAGCTGGCAAAAAATGGAGTCTCGCGTATCGGACGCTTTACCTAAGCTTCTTCGGGAAGTGGAATTTGGAGAGTATGGAGCATTGGCTACCGTCCTGGATCGCACGCCGAGTAGCAGTTTGATACATGTAGCCAATTCCATGGCGGTACGCTACCTGAATTTTATGGGTAGGAGAACTCAGGAGATTTGCTGCAACCGTGGAACTTCAGGCATCGATGGCAGTAGCAGCACGGCAGTTGGCGCTGCCTTTGTTCGGAAGGGCTTGGTCACCTTGATTACTGGGGACATGGCCTTTTTCTACGATCGGAATGCATTTTGGCATAACTATCCCTTATCCAACTTGCGAATCATCCTGCTCAACAACCATGCAGGAGGTATCTTTAGACTCATCGAAGGACCATCGAAGCAACCTGAGTTGGAAGAATTTTTTGAAACCCAGCAGGCCTTGACAGCGGCGCATTTGGCTGCGGAGTATGGCTTTGGGTATGACTTGGTGAAAAATGCCCAGGACTTGGATCAAACGCTTGCCACCTTTTTTGAGGAGAGTGCCGCACCTAAAATTCTGGAGATCGAATCAGGAAGCACTGAAAATGAAGCTGTTTTGAAGGATGTGAAAGAGAAAATAATATTGGCATTAGCGAGGAGCTAGTTACAAGAAAGTAAGTCCTACGCGTCGATTTAGCCCTTCTTCAAAAATCTGGATTAAGGTAGAAAGGCGAACATTTACTTTGCCATTTTCAAGTTTGGAGATGTAGCTTTTTTTCGTTCCAACTTTCTCCGCTAGTTCCTCCTGCGTCATATTCGCTTCCTTTCGAGCTGCTTTTAGCATTTCACTGACAATGAAGAGCTGAGATTGCTCCTCAAATTTGCTTCGTGTCTCCGTTCCAATTTTACCATGCTCTAAGTCAAGAAGCGTGTCAAAATCGGTGATTTTTGGATGAGTTATCATTTTTATCTTTTTATTGAGAAATATTCTTTCATTAATCGGTCAGCTTTTTCCAATTCGTTTTGTGGCGTTTTTTGAGATTTTTTACAAAACGCATTGAAAAGAACTACAAGTTTTCCCTCATCAAAGCAGCAAAAAATTCGATAGCTTTCTGATTGGCAGGAAATCCTGATTTCGTAAAGACCCTTGTGACCTGAAAGATTTTTTAAAAATTTTTCAGGTACCATTTCAACTTGCCTTATCAATTCAAAAACATATTGAATCTTCGTTTTTACCTTTTCATTTTGAGCAGAATAAAAATCAATAAAATGATTTTAGTAAAAAATTATTCTTCGAATCATTTTATTAAGTTATCACAAGTGATAACAATATCCAACAACACTTCCTCTTTTTTTAAATTAAACTCAATGCCTTGCCCAAAACCGGATTCCGATTGGCTGACTTCCAAATCATGCTGAGTTCGGTAAATTGAGGGATGCCAGGAATGCGCATGCCTCGAACGGGCACCTGGTAACCCACCAGCAGGGAAGAGGGTACGATGGCCACGCCCAATCCATTTTCCACCAAGCGGAAAATAGTCAGTGCATGCACGGATTTGTGTTTGATTTTGGGTTGAAACCCCGCCTCTCGGCAAATCCCCATAATCTGCTCGTAGTAATGGTTGGAATAATCCGAGGAGAAGAGGATAAAGGGCTCCTTGGCAAATTGGGACAAGGAATGAAAATCGGATTCCTGGAGAGGATGGTCTTGGGGCACCACCACCGAGAAGCTATCACGATGTGCTACTTTTCGCTCCAAGCCTTCGGGCAAGGACGCCACCCGCACAAAGCCCAGGTCCAATTTATCCTTTTGAATCATCTCCACCTGCAGGGAATTGCTCAATTCCTCCAGACTCGTCGAAATCGCCGGGTAGTGCGCATTCAATTCCCGAAGTAGGTTGGGCAACACCTGGTTGGCCGCCGAACCCAAAAAACCGATGCGAAGCTCCCCTTCTCTACCTGCTGCCAATTCCAGCAACTGCTGCTTGGTCGTTTCCAGGTGATTGAGCACTGCCTCCACTTCTCCCTTCAAATAAGCGCCTGGAGCTGTCAAAACCACGTGTTTCTTGTCCCGCTCAAAAAGGAGCACGCCTAGTTCCTCCTCCAGTTGCTTGATTTGTCGGCTTAGTCCAGGTTGGGAAATGAATAAGCGGTCTGCAGCTTTTCGAAAGTTTAATTCCTCTGCTACCGCCTTGAAGTAGGTCAAGTGTCTCAGTTCCATTGATGCTTATTTGGTATCAGTTACTAACAAATATAGTATTACTAGGCATCAAAAAGAAAAAGTAGATTTACTTCAAATCGACTGGGCTAGTTTCAGTCTCGAAATCCTTCGGGGTTTTGAAAATTCAGAATCAAAATCCTTCGGGGTTTTGAAAACCCCAAAGGATATGAAGACATTTCGATACGGAGAAGACAGGCTAACTGCTTCAATTGCTCTAGGCTTAGCGAGAAAAGAGATTCAGGGAGTCCTGAGTCCTGCTACGATTCAAAAAGTACAACAATCGGCGGAGGCTGTGGCGGAAATTGCAGCGGGTGAGCGGATAGTGTATGGAATCAATACCGGTTTTGGACCGCTCTGCACCAGCAAGATCTCGGCTGCAGATACCCAGCTCCTACAGGATAACTTATTGAAAAGCCATGCTGTGGGAGTCGGTGAACCTGTGGAGAATGAGATTTCCATCCTTATGCTCGTGCTCAAAGGCCATGCCTTGGCCCAGGGGTATTCGGGTATTCGACTGGAGACCTTGGAACGCATCCTCTGGATGATTGCCGAAGGAATCGCCCCACTTGTGCCCATCCAAGGATCGGTTGGTGCCTCTGGGGATTTGGCGCCCCTCTCCCATTTGTTTTTACCGCTGATTGGTGCAGGCAAGGTGAATTACCGCGGAGAAGTTATTCCAACTGGTATTTTGCTTGAAAAATTAGGAAAATCCCCCTTAACCTTGGGCCCAAAAGAAGGACTCGCCTTGATCAACGGAACCCAGTTTATGGCTGCCCACGGCGTCAAAGTGGTGGAGCGGATGCACAAGCTACTGAGTCATGCCAACCTCAGTGGCGCGCTGATGATTGAGGGCTTGCTGGGCTCCATCGCTCCTTTTTCGGCAGAGCTCCATCAGCTTCGCCCTTATGCGGGCAATCTCCACGTGGCGAAGACCCTTCACCAGCTCTTGAAAGATTCTGAAATCGTCGCTTCCCATGCCAATTGTTCCCGTGTGCAGGACCCCTATTCCCTGCGCTGCATGCCTCAGGTACATGGCGCAAGTTGGAACGCCTACCTGCACTTAAAGCAAACTCTTGAAATCGAAATCAATTCCGTTACCGACAATCCGGTGGTCTTTGATGCCCAGCATACCGTATCGGGAGGCCATTTTCACGGGCAGCCCATCGCCTTGCCCTTGGACTATGCTACCCTCGCAGCTTCCGAAATCGGAAATATTTCAGACCGACGGATTTACCTCTCCATCGAGGGAAATACACCTGGAGTGCCCAAACTCTTACTCAAAGAGACTGGGCTTAATTCAGGATTGATGATTCCGCAGTACACCACTGCCGCCTTGGCCTCAGAAAACAAAGGGCTTTGCTTTCCCGCTTCCGCAGATTCCATCCCTACCTCTTTGGGGCAGGAAGACCACGTCAGTATGGGCAGCATCAGTGCACGGAAAGCACTTCGGGTGATTGACAATGTGGAAAAAATTCTCGGTATTGAGTTGCTGTATGCCGCTCAAGCCATGGACTTCCATGCACCACTCCGTTCGGGGAAAATCTTGGATGCGGTGTACAGCCGAATACGCGAAGTAATTCCGACTCTTGAAAAAGATCGGATATTGTACGAGGACATGGAAACGGCCATCGAGCTGGTGAAAGGAGGATCCTTGCTCACACTTGCGCAGCAGGTGGCTCAGGAAACAGGTGCTCCCTACCAAACCGAGTGGTCCGCCCTTTTTGACTATTGATGCTCATGAAAAAACTAATCGGTCCCATTCGCCAAGTCCTCACCCTGGAACAGCTACCGCTAAACGGAGCCCTCCGCGATGAGCAACTCGAAATCATTTCCCAGGCAGGAATACTGGTTGAGGGAAAAAATATTCTGAAAGTGGGGCCTTGGGAGGAACTAAAACAGGAATTCCCCGAAGCGGAAATCCATGAACTAGACGGGGACTATGTTGTTCTTCCTGGGATGGTGGACTGCCATACCCATTTGTGTTTTGGTGGAAGTCGCGCTCGGGATTTTGCCTTGCGAAATGCTGGCAAGACTTACCTCGAAATCGCACAAGCTGGCGGAGGAATTTGGGATACCGTCACCCAAACGCGTAGTTTGGATCAGGAGACCCTGGCAGGCATCACAACCAAACATGCCAATCGGCTTTTGTCCGAAGGGGTCTGCACCATCGAAGTAAAAAGCGGCTATGGTCTATCCGTAGGCGAAGAATTGAAACTGCTTCGAGCAATCAAACAAGGATCCGCTCAAACTGCTGCAGATTTGATTTCCACCTGTTTGGCGGCTCACCTCTGCCCCAAGGATTGGAAAGGGAGTCCTGCTGATTACTTGAATGAAATCGCCAGTCAGCTTTTCCCAGTGCTGCAGGCCGAAAACTTGTCTACCCGTATCGATGCCTTTGTTGAAAAAAGTGCGTTTTCATCGGAAGAAATACTACCCTATCTGAAAAAGGCGAAGCAGATGGGCTTTGACTTGACGATCCATGCCGACCAATTCTCTTGCGGGGGATCCCAGGTGGCTGTTGCACTTGGGGCTCGTTCCGCGGACCATCTGGAAGCCTCGGGTGAAGTTGAAATTCAAGCCCTTGCCCAGTCCTCCACGGTTGCCGTGGCTTTGCCAGGTGCATCTATCGGCTTGGGAATGGCCTTTACCCCTGCACGCAAACTCTTGGATCAGGGAGCCATTTTGGCGATTGCCTCCGACTGGAATCCCGGTTCCGCACCCATGGGAGACCTTTTGGCCCAGGCATCCATCCTGGCCACCTTTGAAAAATTGAGTACGGCAGAGGTTCTTGCGGGAATCACGTTCCGCGCAGCAGCAGCCCTTGGCTTGACCGATCGAGGAAAATTGACTACTGGTCAATTGGCCGATTTTATCCTCTTCCCTACGGCTGATTACCGCGAAATCCTGTACCAGCAAGGAAAAATGAAACCGGTGGAGGTGTGGAAAAGAGGAAGGATTGTACTAAGTACCAGGTACTAAGTACAAAGTAGAAATACGAGGTACGAAATACGGAATCTAAGCCAATTTCGAATGTTGAACGCCGATTGAAGAATAAGGGAAATTGAAATACGATGTACGAGATACGAAATACGGGATCTAATCCAATGTCGGATGTCTAATGCTGATTGAGGCATGAATTGAAAATAAATTAAACCACATAGATACCTGAGCTCTTTTCTATGTGCCTATGTGGCTAAAAAAAAGAACTCTCTTGGTTCTTGAAACTCTTCCAATACCGAATGTCAAACGCTGAATGTTGAATTAAGAAGAAGAAAAACATACAATTACCCGAATGCCCTACTTGGTACTTTGTACTTCGTACTTGATACAAATCTACTAAAAGCATTATACCACCCATTAACATGCAATTCCAAACCCTTATCCGCCAAGGAATACCCAGCCAATTGCCTCCCAAGAAGGAGCGGAGCGCGGGCATTTCCCATGCGCCCAAGCGCAAAGACCTGCTGTCGACAGACGAGAAAAAATTAGCCCTGCGGAATGCCTTGCGCTATTTCCCCAAAGAATGGCATGCCACTTTAGCCCCTGAATTTTGGGAGGAACTGCAAAATTACGGTCGCATCTACATGTACCGCTTTATGCCAGACTATGCGCTCAAGGCAAGACCCCTAGCAGAATACCCTGCCCAATGTGCCCAGGCAGCGGCGATCCAACTCATGCTGCAGAACAACCTGGACCCGGCCGTAGCGCAGCATCCGGAGGAATTGATCACTTACGGGGGCAATGGAGCCGTATTTCAAAATTGGGCGCAGTACCTGCTCACCATGCGGTACCTGTCCGAAATGACCGAGGAACAAACGCTTCACCTCTATTCGGGTCATCCCATGGGGCTTTTTCCCTCCTCCAAGGATGCACCGCGCGTGGTGGTGACCAACGGGATGATGATCCCCAACTACTCCAAACCGGAGGACTGGGAACGCTTCAACGCCCTCGGCGTCACGCAATACGGACAGATGACCGCAGGATCTTTCATGTACATTGGGCCTCAGGGCATCGTGCACGGCACCACCATCACCGTGATGAATGCCTTTCGAAAAAAATGGGGCCAAAGTTCCCCCAAAGGGAAACTCTTCCTTACCGCAGGATTAGGTGGCATGAGCGGAGCCCAGCCCAAGGCGGGTAATATTGCGGGTTGCGTCACCCTCTGCGCCGAAATTAACCCTGCAGCGGCACACAAGCGACACGAACAAGGGTGGGTAGACGAACTCATCGACAACCTAGATCTCCTCGTAGATCGCGTAAAAAAGGCGAAAGCTGAGCTCGAAGTTGTTTCCATCGCCTATCTAGGCAATGTGGTAGACCTTTGGGAGCGATTGGATCGGGAAGAGATCTTGGTGGAACTCGGTTCGGACCAAACCTCCCTGCACAACCCCTGGGCAGGCGGATACTACCCCGTGGGGCTTTCCTTCGAGGAATCCAACCGCCTCATGGTGGAAGATCCTGAGGCCTTCAAACAAAAGGTGCAAGAATCTTTGCGCCGTCAAGCTACAGCTATCAATAACCACACGGCGAGAGGAACCTACTTCTTCGATTACGGCAATGCTTTCCTACTCGAAGCCTCCCGTGCAGGTGCCGAAGTAGTGGGAGAACAGGGAAATGAATTTCGCTACCCGAGCTATGTACAAGATATTTTGGGTCCGATGTGCTTTGATTATGGATTTGGACCTTTCCGCTGGGTCTGCACCTCCGGAACTGCTGCTGACCTCCGTACCACCGACTTGATCGCCGCACAGGTCTTGAAAGAATTACTTCCAACTGCCCCTGCAAGCATTTCACAGCAACTTCAAGACAACATCACCTGGATTGAAGAAGCCGAAAATAATCGCCTTGTGGTGGGTTCCCAAGCCCGCATCCTCTATGCAGATGCAGAAGGAAGAGCCAAGATTGCTGCTGCCTTCAATGAGGCCATTGCGGCAGGGCAGCTGTCCGCTCCAGTGGTTTTGGGCAGAGACCACCACGACGTCAGCGGAACCGATTCCCCCTACCGGGAAACGAGCAATATCTACGATGGCAGCCGGTTTACCGCAGATATGGCCATTCACAACGTGATCGGTGACAGTTTCCGCGGTGCCACCTGGGTATCCATCCATAATGGTGGTGGCGTAGGCTGGGGCGAAGTCATCAATGGGGGCTTTGGACTCGTGCTAGACGGAAGTGAAGCGGCTTCACAGCGCCTTCAATCCATGCTTTTCTTTGATGTGAACAATGGCATTGCACGGCGCGCCTGGGCACGAAATGGCGGCTCCATCGAAGCGATACAGCGGGAGATGGACCGAAGTCCAGGCCTTCGCGTCACGATTCCTCAACTCGTGGATGACCGCCTACTGGATCAATTAGGTTGAGTAACATGTCCCGAAAGGGTTAAATTAGGTTTGCGGGAGCATAAATTAAATCACACAAGCGAAAAAAGGAAAAGGATGAATCTTCACCACAATCCCTCTCAAGAAAATTGGACCGGTAGAAAAGCCGTGCAACCCGAATACTGGCACCAGGTAGTGCGTGTCAGTCCCAACTTGGCTTTTGACAGCTCCTCGGATAAAAAGGTGGGCATCCTAGGTTACGCTGGGGAGGAAGGCGTACACCGCAACCAAGGCAGATTGGGTACAGGCGAGGGCCCTGCCGCAATTCGTAAACTATTGGGTACGCTGGCCTTTCATTTGCCAGAAAGCCTTTCCCTTTTCGATTATGGAGACCTATTTACCCAGGAAGGCGACTTGGAAAGTACCCACCAAGCCATTACTGACTTGACCTACCAACTCTTGAAGAGCAATCACTTTCCTGTTTGGCTGGGTGGAGGCCATGATTTGGCCTTTGCACACGGATCTGGTGTCCTCCAATTTGCCCAAGAAAATGGCAAGAAACTCGGGATCATCAATCTAGACGCACACTTTGACTTGCGCCCCTTGGTAGATGGAAAAGGGCATTCGGGTTCCCCTTTCTATCAGTTGGCAAGCAATCATCCAAACGAATTTCATTACTTGGCACTCGGCATTCAACGTGCTGCCAACCCCAAGTCCCTATTTGAAACGGCAGCACAGCTGCAGGCAGATTTCGTAGACATGGAGCAGTTTACTTTGGCAAATTGGTCAGTCGTTGAAGGACAGATCCAGGCATTTGTAGATCAGGTAGATGCCCTTTACTTGACTGTAGATTTGGATGGTTTTTCATCCGCCTTCGCACCGGGAGTTTCGGCTCCATCTCCGATGGGATTTGCACCAGAACTCGCGCTACGCGTGTTTGACCTACTGGCAGGAAGCAAGAAGTTGATCTCACTGGATGTGGTGGAACTCAACCCTACCTACGACCAAGATCAGGCCACTGCGCGGCTGGCTGCTCGCTGTGTGGAGTATGTTTTACGAAAGAATTTTGGGTGAGGGAGTAGTAGTAAAATAGGGCGTTAAAAAAAGGGAGTTAAAATTTTTGTATCGCTCCTTCGGAGCTCTAAACCAATTTCTACCTCGAACCCCGGGCTTCACCCGGGGTCATCAAAGTTTAGCCCCTGTCGGGGCCAGATCCGAAGGATCGTAACCATTGTAACCCCCGGTGTAACCGGGGGAAAAGTAAAACAAAGTCAAGAAAAGCCCCTTGAGGGGCGCTACAAAATTTAAAGATTAGGCTCTTTTTTCACTTTATCTGAATTAAGGTATCCACTTGATTTTCTTGAAATTAGGCTTTCTCTTTTCAAGAAATGCATTACGCCCTTCTTGGGCTTCTTCGGTCATGTATGCCAAGCGGGTAGCCTCTCCTGCAAAGACTTGTTGGCCTACCATTCCATCATCGGTCAGGTTCATCGCAAACTTGAGCATCTTGATGGAGGTGGGTGATTTGGCGAGGATTTCTTGTGCCCAATCGTAGGCAGTATCTTCCAATTGATCGTGTGGAATAACAGCATTGACCATGCCCATATCCATCGCTTCCTGAGCAGAATAATTCCTTCCTAGGAAGAAGATTTCACGGGCCTTTTTCTGGCCAACCATCTTGGCTAAATAGGCTGATCCGTAGCCCCCGTCAAAACTGGTTACATCAGCGTCGGTTTGCTTGAAAATGGCATGCTCGGCACTAGCCAAGGTAAGATCACAAACTACATGAAGGCTATGCCCTCCTCCTACGGCCCATCCGGGCACCACGGCGATGACCACCTTGGGCATAAAACGAATGAGGCGCTGTACTTCCAAGATATTCAACCGATGGTAGCCATCCTCACCTACATAGCCCTGGTGCCCTCTGGCGCGCTGATCCCCTCCGGAGCAAAAAGCCCATTTGCCATCCTTGGCGGAAGGTCCCTCTCCGGAAAGCAAGATCACTCCAATCGAAGTATCTTCCTGTGCATCGTAGAATGCATCGTAGAGTTCAGCGGTAGTTTTTGGGCGAAATGCGTTGCGAACTTCAGGGCGATTAAACGCAATGCGTGCCACGCCATTGCACTTTTTATAGGTGATGTCCTCGTATTCCTTGGCCGTAATCCAGTTAATCATGATCGTTTGATTTAAAAATCACATTTTTGTGCAAGTTAACCGAAGCTGACGAAATTTGTTAGTACTCTAATTCCCTTTTGCTAGTCCAATTCGCGCATGTTCCAACTTCGCTACCAATCACATCATCTAACCAGAACCCAATCCGCTCTTCCAGACTTGGGGGAGCTACCTGAGTTTGCTCAGGAGGCCTTTAACTTCTGCAAGGACTGGCTAGATGGAAAGGATCGCTTTGTGCAGGCTACCTCTGGCTCTACAGGAACACCCAAACTTCAGGAAATTACTCGGCAGCAGCTGGTGGCTAGTGCTACCGCTACAGGGGCATTTTTTAGTGTAAATTCAGAATTTAAACTGCTGTGCTGCCTCAATCCTGCCTACATCGCAGGAAAGATGATGCTGGTGCGTGCGCTAGTTTGGGACTGTGAAATCAGGCTTGTGGAACCCAATGCAGCTCCATTGGCAACGCAAGAGGAAGCTTTTGATCTGGTAGCTATGGTGCCCTTGCAGGTTGAAACAAGCCTTGCCTCCCCATCCAGCCTTGAAAAACTTAAAGCCATACAAACGGTCTTGATAGGTGGAGCCCCACTTTCCGATTCCTTGCAAATAGCTTTGCATCAGGAAGGCATTGCTGCTTGGCAGACCTTCGGCATGACCGAAACGGTCTCACACATCGCCTTGGCTCCCATCGAAGAGGGTGAATTGGTGTACCAAGCCCTACCGGGAGTAGCCATCGGAATCAATGAACAGGATTGCCTTTGGATCCAATCTCCGATGAGCGGGTCTGAAAAAATACAGACAAATGACATTATTGAACTTCAGTCAAAAAATTCTTTTTTGTGGCTAGGCAGAGCGGATTTTGTTGTAAATTCTGGAGGAATCAAGCTTTTCCCCGAACAATTGGAACGCCGAATTGCTCCTCTTCTCGAGAAAACTTGTCCAGGACGCGCCTATTTTTTGTTTGGGGAGAAAGATAGCCGTTTAGGAGAGCAATTGGTCTTGTATGTGGAGGGAACAGGGGAAGAAAACAAGCGACTTGCACTCGAAGCAGGGCTGAAGCAAATTCTAGGAAAGTATGAAGTTCCAAAAAAGATATACTTTAAAGCAGCGTTTGCGTATACCCCTACAAGAAAGATCAACCGTCACACTACAGCCGCTTCCTTATGAACTACTTATTCCTTCTAGTTAGCCTATTTTTTGCGTTGGAAACGCTGGGACAAAGCAACCAAACAAGCCTTCAGGTGTCCATCAGCGGAGCGAGCAGTGATGCCGGGAGCATTCGCATCTTGGTGTTTTCCAAGCCTAGCGGGTTCCCTGATCAGGTCAAACAGGCAGTTCGGAGCATTTCACTCCCCCCCAAGAGTGGAAAAGCAAGCTTCAAACTTACCGACCTACCCGTTGGTACCTATGCAATCGGCGTAATTCACGATCTAGACAACAATGGGAAGTTGAGCACCAATGCAGTAGGCTATCCCACCGAAAAATTCGGCTTCTCCAAAAATCCAAAAGTCTACTTTGGGCCGCCATCCTTTGAAAAGGCTGCTTTCGTTTTGGGAAAAACCGCTGTTTCTTTAGAAATCAGCTTGCGCTAGTCGATATTCCGAAGCCAGCCCGTTATCGAAATTCGTTCTTTCTGGGTAGGCATGACCTCGTGCGGGATCTCTTCACTCAAAAACACGACGAGTCTACCTCCAACCGGCAGCACATCTTCTAGCCGTTCACTTCCATCTTCCTGAGGAAAATACATCCGCAACTGTCCACCATCTGCTTCGGTCCAGAAGTCGTTGAGGTACAAGATCACCGTCACGATGCGGTGGGGTACGGCATGAAACTGATCCACGTGGCGCTTGTAAAAAGATCCGATGGGATAGCGTGCAAAGTGGCCTTCAAACGACTTTAAACCCAGAAAACAGCGGCGGTTGAGCACCTGCTTCAATTCCTCTATTTTTTCCCAAAAAACTACCTGCAAGGGGCTTAGCGCAGTTGGGTCCATCCAGAGCACCTCGTCACTTCGGATTTCGGCACGCACCTGCTTCTGATCTCCCTTTCCGACTGCCGCTTTTTTAAATTGACCCTTATTCAATAATTCAGTTTGCTCCTTCAAAAGTGCCTTTCGGTACGATTGGTCAACAAAATCATCTACAATGACGTAGGAATTTTGGTAAATGGCTTGACTGATGTAATCGAGTTGGTCTTCCATGGATATCGGCTTGGGCAGGCAAAATAACCAGTTAAATCCCTAAAAAACCATACTTTTGTGAAAAGCTATACCGATGAGTTTACACCCCGCGACCACAGGACTTGTATTGGAATACGATTCAGGAATTGTCCCTCCACCGTTCAGCCACGTATTTCGGCTTGCCTTGGATTGGTCCAAGGGCAATTTAAGTGCCCAACTTGACCTGCATTACACCGATCGGGAGGAACTCACGGAACAAGAAATTTTTGACGAGGGCTTTAGTTTGGAGGATGATTACCGGTTCCAAGGCAATGTGCCTTCGGTCTGGATTGGACCAATCAAGCAACTCCTGCAAGCGAGTCGTTGGACCAAAAAAGGGATAGACGAGGGAGGAATTACCTTGACGCCCATGGAAGGAAGCAAAAGCGAAGGCTTGAAGATTCCTTCCAACCAGGAAGAATGGCAGTTAATGGCTCAGGACCTCATTCAGGCCATTTACGAACTGGAGAAGAAAGAGGCTCCACTCACAGTTCAGTACAGAAAAGTAGAGCGAGAGCAAATCCAAGACCTGAGCTTGACCATCCATTTCTCAAACAGAGAGGCAGTGATCCTCCGCTCAGATGTTTCCAAGAAGATTTCTTGGGAAGGAGCAATTGACTTGATGAAATTCGTTTTTATGCCCGACTACCGCTACGAACAAGCCAAAGAGACTCCGGGAAATAAACGAGGGGCCTACATCGAATGTGGAGATGGCTTTTGGCACGAGCTCGGCAAAGGCGTGGTCAACAGCCATGCTTCAGTAGATGCAGTTGGCAAAATCAAAACTGGCTTTGATCGCTTGCTGGATGCAAACTAAGGTTTCCTTGACAGCGGATCAGATTTCTATGCACGTTTGGAGAAAAAGAATATGCTTTATTGGCATCAAGATCAGTTAAAGTACTGATTGGATAGGGTCCTCCACGACGGACTAATCCGCAGGGGCGGGCCTATCTGTCAATAGCGGCAAGTGCAGCCCGTGATGTGAATAAATAATTGATTGATATCACCTCCACCTCATCAAATCGAATCATCTTATTCTTGTGATTAATTTCCGGATATGTTCAACCCGCTTTTGCGGGTTGGATGGTGGCGCGTGACCATTTTTCCCCGGGTATACCTACCTTCGGCAGGTACACCCGGGGTTATGCAAAATTTGATCCGCCACAGCGGATCTTTACTCCATACAATTTCGGTGGAAACTAGGTTGTTCGTAATTTCAACCAATTAACGTTTGTAATAGTTTTTGAATAGGATCCGCCACGGAGGACTAATCCACAACGGAGGACAAATCCGCCACGGGAGACTGGTCCGCCTCAGCGGACCCAACTTTTAATAGCCGCGGGTGAAACCCGTGGCAAGTGAAATGGTAAGTTTTTTACGATCCGCCTGGGCGGATCGAACCATTTAACCACATGATTAATTCCTGGGTATGTCATTTCTACTGCGGGAGTTCAACTCGCCCCGGCAATCGGTTAACCGGTAATTCGCTTCAAATCCGCGTGAATATCCCGAATCATCTCTCCTAGGTCCTCCAGGTTCAGAGGCTTCTTTTTGTCCCCAGGATTCGGGAAATCCGTACTGATAAAGGCCTTGGCCTCCCATACTTCTAATACCTCTTCGGCACGAACTTCGTAAGGCTTGTAAACCTCGTTGTCCGAAACCAAAAATAACTTCCCGTTTTCCGCTAGGTAGTTGAACACCCGTTTGTACACTACTCCTTCAGTTTGGGTGACCAATACGTAGGTTCTCCCGCTCTTGATCTCTTGAAGCCGGTCCACATAAGTACCGATGACAATCGTGCCCGAAATCAAGGGCAACATGGAGTCCCCAGCCAATTCGAAGGCACGGTAGGTGGCTTGTCTGGACAAGTTGGGCAGGTGAAACTGCGGCAGCGTCTCCATATACTCTGGATCCGCAAAACCATTGAGGTAGCCTGCAGAGGCTTTCTGAGTCACCCAGGTGATATTCTCCCGATCGGAATCGTCCGCAGCAATGGTCAACACCTGCAAATTGCGCGGCTGAAGCGCCATCCTGCCTCTGGATTCAATGTCATGGGACAGGAACTCCTCCACTCCTACCCCCAACAAATTGCATAGCGTCAAGAGTGTCGCCAATTTGGGTTCGGAGCGCCCATCCTCATATGCGGAAATCATCGTCCGCTGCACATCCAATTGCTCTGCCAGTTCGGTCTGGGTCAGGTTTTTCAGTTTTCGCAAAAAGCGAAGGTTAGCAGCTAGGTAACTCATGCAGAAAAGAGGTAAAAATGGTGATCATCTTGACTCGGTGAAATGGAAATAAAGGGGTTGGATTGCAGCAGGGATTCCCTTCTGCGTGCCAAACGAACCTTGATCTCCTCGAGGATATCCCCAATAGACTTGGTTTCATGCATCAACAAATACCCGTACTGGGGATTCTCTTCGTCTTCAATAAAAAACTTGACCTGGCAATTGCCTGAATTCAGGGCCTTGGTCGTGATGCGAATGGATGCGGCTTCGTTCATGTGCGTCTCGTTTACAGCTGCTAAAGTAAGAATGTTACTTTAATAAACATTGCTATGTTCTTAAAATAAACATATTTTGAGACAGTAATTGTCGTAAAATGGAAAAATAGCGCAAAAATCAGGGGTGAAAATTCAAAAAAAGTTCCTTTTGCTCGTTAAACCGAAAAATAAACCGCTCAGCCAATACTCGGCGATTCTAAACCTTTTCACTCGTTTATTTGTAATTAAAAGTAGCGGATGGCAAGAACTCCAAGAGCACTTCTGTCCCACGCCAACTATGAAATATCTTTTTCTTACGATTGCCTTATTTTTTGGTGTGCTTGGCTTGCAGGCACAAACCTACAGCCTCAAAGGAACGGTCCTTGAAGCCGGCAAAACCGAACCCATTGCCTATGCCAACATCCTGCTGCTCCGGGTTTCTGATTCTACTCAGGTAGCCGGAACCATCTCAGAGGTAGACGGGCAGTTTGAGATCAACTCCATCAAAGAGGGTATTTACCTCTTCAAAATTCAATACCTCGGCTACCAAGTCTTGTACAGAACCTTGGACATCCAATCGGATACCCAACTGGGAACCCTTTCCCTCCGAGAAGAAGAACAGGCACTATCCGAGGTGGTGGTTGCTGCCAGCAGAGCAACAGGCACTCAAAAAAGAGACACTACGCTCTTCAATGCGGATGCCTTCCGCACCATGAAGGATGCCAGTGCACAAGTACTAATTGAAAAATTGCCTGGCGTGATCTCAGAAGGAGGCGTGCTGCAGGCCCAAGGAGAAAACATTGCCCAAATCCTGGTAGACGGCAAACCCTTCTTCGGAACGGATGTGCGCGCAGCCCTTCAAAATCTTCCCGCTGAAGTTATCCAAAGCATCGAGATTTTTGACCAGAAAAGTGAAAAATCCCAAGTAAGTGGCTTTGACGACGGTGAGCGACTAAAAACCATCAACATCATCACCAAACCCAACCGAAGAAAAGGACAGTTTGGAAAAACTACCGCAGGATTCGGCTCAGATGACCGCTACCTGGCAGGAGCCAGTATCAATGCCTTTGACGAAGACCGACGCATCACGGTTACGGGTTTGGCCAATAACGTCAACCAGCTCAGCTACTCCAGTGATGTCAATACCCAAACAGAGGGAAGACCCCAAGAAGGAATCGTCACGACCAGCCTATTGGGCATGAATTACAGCGACCTCTGGGGGAAAAAGATAAAGGTAACCGGCAATTACGGGTACACCAAGAATACCAACCTGGGCCTGGTCAATCGCGTGCGGGACTTTGTGACCGCTGACCAATCAGACGTGAGCTACCAGGAAAATTCACGGGATGTCCGCACCAGCCAACGGCATACTGCCAACCTCCGACTGGAATACAGTCCCAACGAGAAAAACAAAATCCTCTACATCCCCCGTTTGGAGGCCAATGTGGAAACTGAAAATTCCTCCTTTTTTGGGCAAACCAAAAATGGAAGCAGCCCCATTAACGAAGTAGATAATCAGCGAACAGGAACCTACAAGGAAGTGGACTTCTTCAATCGACTGATCTACAGTCATAAATTTGATAAACCCGGCCGCTCCCTCACCTGGCGCTCGATTCTTCACCAGGGCTTCGATCGAGATGTTTCAGAACGAATAGCGAATACCACCTATTTTCAGCCTAGTGGCAACCGTATCGACGTACTTGCCCAACAAACGTCTAGAGAGCGGATCGGTACCCGATGGGAAACAGGCCTATCCTTCACCGAGAAAATCGGGAAAGCGGGCCAGCTGGAAATCGAATACGAAATCGGTAACCGAACCAACGACTCCGATACGCGAGTAAACAATGTGATTGGAGGAGATTTTGAAGAAGGGGCTACAGAACTAGATTCCTTGCTGACCAACGTCTTTGTCAGCGACTACCTCACCCAGGAAACCGAATTGGGCTATCAGTACAGTTCGGAGAAGTTTAAATTCCAAACTGAGGTGCTGTACCAAAATGCAAAATTGGACAACCAGCAAGAGTTCCCGAAGGCCTTCGCCTTGGAACGCAGGTTTTCAGCGGTGCTACCCACGATGCGGATGGAATACATCTTTTCCCCTACCACCAATATCCAGATCGATTACGATACCGAGACGGCCGAACCTCAAATCCGCCAGTTGCAGCCCGTATTGGACAATTCCAATCCCCTGCAGTTCCGTACCGGCAACCCAGACTTGGACCAATCCTACAGCCATGAGGTACGCCTCCGCTTCCGAAGTCAAAATCCCGATACAGACCGCAGCTGGTTCTTGTTTACGAGTTCTTCCCTCACCAACCGATTTATCAGCAACAGCACCTTGATCGCTAGTGAAGCCCAGGTCTTGCCAGAGGGCATCACCTTGCAGAAAGGTTCGCAACTGATCAAGCCGGTCAACCTGGATGGATTTTGGGAAGTGCGCTCTTGGGCGAGTTACGGCATGCCTATTGGCTTGATCAAATCCAAACTCAACATCAACGCAGGCGCAGGACTCACCCGCAGACCTGGGCAAATCAATGACATCATCGGATTCAACACCTCGCAGCGCTTGAGTACGGGAATTTCCCTAGCAAGCAGCATCAGCGAAAACCTGGACTTCAACCTCTCCTCGCGCTCTTCGGTCAACCGCGTTGAAAACACGCTCAACCCCAACAGCAATACGCAGTTTTTTCAACAACGCTTCCGCGTAAATTTCAACTGGATCTTTTGGAAAGGGATCATCTACCGCCTAGACCTAAACCACCAGATCAATACCGGCCTGAATGCGGGTTTCAACAACAATTTCTCCCTAGTGAATATGAGCCTGGGCAAAAAAGTGTTTAAAAATCAACGGGGTGAGGTCAGCCTCCAGGTAGTAGACCTGCTCAACCAAAATGCAAACGTGCGGAGAAACATCAGCGAAACCTTTGTCGAAGACATCCAAACCAACGTACTGCAGCAATACGTGCTCTTTTCCTTCACCTACAACCTACGTCGCTTCAGCAAGGGCATGGACGAGGACAAGTACAAGGAAATGTACAAAGACGAGGAACGAGACTAGCCTAGCGCATCGTCTCGTTAGCTCCTTATTTTTTAAAGTGCCCCTTGAGTAAAGCCAACTTATCCGCCATCGACCCTTCTGGCTCTGGGGTAGGCCGTTTAACCTCCTGTTGGACTGGCTTTTTCGTAGGGTTGGCTCCAAAAGGATCTGCCTTTCGACTCAAAGCAATGCGCTTGCGTGCACTATCCACTTCCAAAACAGTGACCTCTACCTGCTGGGCCACTTTCACCACCTCGTTGGCATCTTTGATAAATCGATCGGCCAAGTGGCTCAGGTGAATCAATCCATCCTGATGTACCCCAATGTCTACAAAGGCACCGAAGGCGGTAATGTTGGTGATGATTCCGGGAAGTTTCATCCCGACTTTTAGATCCGCCATGGAATTGACCCCTTCCTGAAATTCAAAAACCTCAAATCCAGCACGAGGATCACGACCAGGCTTAGCCAGTTCCTCCACAATATCCTGAAGCGTAGGGATACCTACCGTCTCGGAAACATAGTTTTGAAGCACAATTTTGGCGCGTAATTCCTCAGAACTCATCAAGTCCTGAACGGAGGCCTTGAGGTCTTTCGCCATCTTTTCCACCAGTTCGTAGCGCTCGGGATGCACGGCTGATTGATCTAGGGGATGTTTGGCATCTCGGATTCGCAAAAAGCCCGCTGCCTGCTCAAAGGCCTTATCGCCCAAGCGAGGTACTTTTTTGAGTTGC
>CANGZP010000037.1 GCA_947458475.1 Cyclobacteriaceae bacterium
AAAAAGCCTATGTATTGCTTCTTCTTCTCTTCAATTTTAGGCAAGTAGATGTTGAATTGGTGTGCCTCTGAGTTGTAGTAGTCCATGCTATCACAGGTCAATCCACCTAGCGAAATATTATGGTATTCCTCTTCCCAGTTGTTGACAGCAAGCATGATGTATTTCTGGTTCAATCCCCAGCTATCTGGTAGTTGAGTAATAAAAGAGCCATCAATCATGTACCACAATTCCTTGTCATTCTGAAGTTTCTCCTCTAAGATAGAATACAATACTGCACCACTTTCTCCTACGGTATAGCTTCCAAATTCGGTGAAGATATTGGGTTCAGTGGTATTGTTCTTGGCACACATCCACTTGATATTTTTGACAATTTGATCGGCCATGTACTGGTAATCGTAGTCAAAAAATACGTTGGTTTTGATCGGCCATCCCCCACCAATGTCCATGGAATCCAAACTAGGTGCCACTCGCTTCAATTCTACATACTTCTGAATGAAGCGGGTCAATTCGGACCAATAGTATGCAGTATCCTTGATGCCTGAATTGATGAAAAAGTGAAGCATCTTGAGGCTCACCTGCGGATTATTCTTAATTTTCTCTTCGTATAAGGAGATGATGTCGTTGTAGCGAACGCCTAGTCTAGAGGTGTAAAACCCAAATTTAGGCTCTTCATCCGAAGCAATTCGGATCCCTACCTGAAAAGGAACTTTTACATGCTCCAAGTAATAATCAATTTCAGTTAGGTTATCTAGGATTGGAACGCAGTTTACAAAACCATCATTCAGTAACTCGCTGATGTATTGCTTGTACTTTTCCCGCTTAAACCCATTGCATACAATGTAGGTATCCTTTCGGATCTTCCCTTTGGCATACAAGCTCCGCACCAAAGGAATATCAAAGGTGGAGGAAGTCTCGATGTGGATGTCATTTTTCAATGCCTCATCCAATACAAAGCTGAAATGCGAAGATTTGGTGCAGTAGCAGTAGGTATACTTCCCCTGGTAGTTATGCGTCTCCATCGCATTCTTGAAGTAGGTCTTCGCGTGCTGGATATTTTCCGAAATTTTGGGCAGATAGGTCAACTTCAAGGGAGTACCATAGGTTTCTATGATCTCCATCAGGTTTACCCCGTTGAAGTAAAGTTGGTTGTCTTCCACTGTAAACTCTTTGGTTGGAAAATCAAAGGTTTGCTGGATCAAATCAATGTATCTATTCATCTACCAAAATGGGCTAAGGATGTAAATAAGGCTGCAAAAATTGCGCTTTTATTGACGCTTACCAAAGTTTTGACCCACAAATTCTTAGGCTAATTTTTATTTAAAAAAAAGGAAACGTTTGGATAACAAAAGAAGGCCATTAATTATCAAATATCGAAAGGCTAGGCAGACCTAGATTCTTAAGAAAAGAAAGAAAACAAAAATTGTTTTAACCTAAAAATCCAAGGTTTTTAAGGCCTTTTCAGTAGATTTACCCACAGAAAAAACCCAACTATACCCTAGTGATGAGAAAGATTAAATTGGTAGAAGTTCGTTCCGAAATTGCTGCCGGCACCCGTGGTGCAAGCTTGGGAGTGGATGCCCTTAAAATAGCAAGTCTGGACAAAAAGTCTAATTTTTTCTCCCAATTCGAACCCATCCATGTTCCCGATGCGAATAATTTTCTCTGGAAAGGCAACAAACACCCTTATGCCAACTACATCGATGGCGTTTATCAAGTCGTCAAAAATGTAGCCTCTACGATTGAGTCACTCCGTTTAGAAAAGAAATTTCCCATCATCCTAGCTGGTGATCACAGCACAGCAGCAGGAACGATCATGGGCATCAAAGGAGCCCATCCTGACAAGCGATTGGGCGTAATCTGGATTGATGCCCATGCGGATCTCCATACGCCCTACACCACGCCTTCTGGCAATATGCATGGCATGCCTCTCGCTATGGCGGCTCACTTGGATAATCTAGCATGCCAGATCAATCAACCTTCCCAAGAGACTCGTGCCTACTGGGATCGAATCAAAAAAATTGGAGGAGATTCCCCAAAAATTAACCCAAAAGACATCGTGTATATCTCTGTGCGTGATACCGAGGAACCAGAAAATTCATTGATTAAGGAATTTGGAATCACCAATTTCACTACTGAAATCGTCCGGGAGCTGGGCGTGATGGAAGTGGCAAAGCAAGCACTTGAACTCTTAAAGGACTGTGATCAACTCTACATTTCCTTTGATGTAGATAGCTTAGATCCTTCCATATCCCTTGGAACAGGGACTCCTGTACCGAATGGGCTGACTGTAGAAGAAGCCATCGAATTAAATGCTGAACTCATCAAAGACAAGCGCGTTTGCTGCTGGGAGATCGTGGAAGTCAACCCAACCCTCGATAGTGAAAATACCATGGCAGAAATTGCATTCGAGGTGTTGGAGATTACTACAAAATCATTGGTGAATCACTTTTAATTCTCAATTAGGAACCTTTTGGTCCTGATTTTTAGATTTAGTGAAAAAAAGCAGCTCATACTTTTTTTTGTTATTATGAACAGTGGTGCCACATATTACAAGAAGCCGTCTTAAATTTGTTACAACTCAGATAAGGGAATGCTCCTCCAGTTGATTTAGAGTAGGATAGCGAACAAACTTTCTCTGGGTAAACCTCGATACCATGAATTTTCAAGATTCCATCCTCAAGGGCATTCAAGATGCGTTTGCTTCCTCTTTTCAAGCTACTATTCCTTTAGAACAGCTCAGCTTAGCTCCCACCAAAAAAGAATTTGAAGGCAGCTATACCTTCGTTGTCTTTCCATTTTTGAAGCAATCGCAACTGGGTCCTGAGGCTACCGCTACCCAACTTGGCACCTACTTAAAAACAAATGTGGCCGCAGTGAAGGATTTCAATGTGGTCAAAGGATTTTTGAATCTGGTAGTTGCACAAGAAGAATGGATTCAGCTGTTCAAACAAGTTTATTCCTCAGCAACCCTCGGCCAACTTCCAAGTAACGGTCAGAAGGTGATGGTAGAATATTCCTCTCCCAATACCAACAAACCGCTCCATTTAGGTCACTTAAGGAATAATTTCCTAGGTTACTCTGTTGCGGAGCTGCTCAAAGCTTCTGGATACGAGGTTGTAAAGGCAAATCTAGTCAATGACAGAGGCATCCACATCTGCAAATCCATGGTAGCTTACGAGCACTTTGGAAATGAAGAAACACCAGCCTCATCAGGACTCAAAGGAGATCACTTGGCGGGCAAGTATTATGTGCTATTTGACAGCCACTACAAAGCCCAGCAAAAAGGATTGATGGAAGGGGGGCAATCTGAAGAGGATGCCAAGAAAAATGCGCCTCTCCTACTCGAAGCACAAGAAATGCTCCGCAAATGGGAGGATCAAGATCCGGAAGTGATCGGGCTCTGGAACAAAATGAACGGATGGGTATACGAAGGCTTTGCTGCCACTTACAAGCGTATGGGGGTTGACTTTGATGTCACCTATTACGAATCCAACACCTACCTGCTTGGAAAGGATATCGTAGAAGAAGGCCTATCCAAAGGCGTGTTTTTCAAAAAGGAGAATGGATCAGTTTGGGTAGATCTTACCGAAGAGGGACTGGACGAAAAACTCGTATTGCGCGGAGATGGCACCTCGGTTTACATCACTCAAGACATGGGGACTGCCGATCTAAAATACCAGGATCACCAGATCAACAAATCTGTATATGTGGTTGGAAATGAGCAAGATTACCACTTTGATGTCTTGTTCAAAATCATGCGGAAACTAGGCCGTTCCTATGGGCCTGGTCTGTACCACCTCTCTTATGGCATGGTGGACCTTCCCACTGGCAAAATGAAGTCCCGAGAAGGAACAGTGGTGGATGCAGATGAATTGATGGAGGAAATGGTCGCTACTGCCGCGCACCACACCAAGGAGCTGGGTAAAATCGAAGGATTTACGGAAGCGCAAGCCACCGAATTGTATGAAATGCTAGGAATGGGTGCCCTCAAGTACTTCTTGTTGAAGGTGGATCCAAAGAAGCGAATGCTCTTTAATCCACAAGAATCCATTGAATTCCAAGGCAATACAGGTCCATTTATTCAATATTCCCATGCTCGAATTGCGGCGATTTTAAGAAAAGCCGAACAAATTGGAGTGAATCTTTCTGCGGATAGTTTTGCAAACCTAAGCGAGCTTGCCGAGACAGAATCCGCCTTGATTCAACTATTGAATGATTTTGAACGGAAAATAAAGATGGCTGCAGAGGAGTATTCCCCAGCCATTCTAGCCCAGTACTTATTTGATCTCGCCAAAGAATATAATCGATTCTATGCCGAACTCCCTATATTCCATGAGAAAGACAGCCAACTCCAATCCTTTCGGGTAGCGCTTTCTTTGCAAACAGCCAAAACAATCAAAAGAGGAATGAGTTTGATAGGTATACAAGTACCTGAACGAATGTAATTATGAAAACAGTCCTAATTTCCCTCAGTGTAGCCTTATTGGCATGTGGTACGACCTTAGATCGACCTACAGATTCAGCTAGTTTCCATCCAGAATATGACCAAACTATGGAAAGTTCATTTTATGAATTCAAAGTCAAAGACATCAATGGTCAAGAAGTAGACTTCGCATCTTTCAAAGGCAAAAAACTGCTTTTGGTGAATGTGGCTTCTAAATGTGGCTATACCAAACAGTATGCCCAACTCCAAGAATTGTATGCGCAGTATGGCGAGGATATCTTGATTCTAGGCTTCCCAGCAAACAATTTTGGTGGTCAGGAGCCTGGCACCAACGAAGAAATCAAAGAGTTTTGCTCCACAGAGTTTGGCGTAACCTTCCCGATGTTTGAAAAAATTTCTGTGAAAGGTTTTGACAAGCATCCACTCTACCGATGGCTTTCAGATGCCAGCCTCAATGGATGGAATAACCAAGAGCCAAGCTGGAACTTTTGCAAGTACCTCATCAATGAAAAGGGTGAGTTGGTGAAGTTTTTCCCTTCTTCTGTAAAACCTATGGATGAAGAAATTTTAAGCCTTATCAAGTCCTGATTACCCTTTTTCCTTGAAAAGAAGCATTCAATCAAAAAAAGAAGCCTGGCTGCATGCAGTCAGGCTTCGTACCTTACCCCTAGCCCTAGCAAGTATTTTTGCGGGCTCTTTTTTGGCCCAATGGCAAGAAAGCTTCCGTTGGGAGGTGTTGCTATTGGCTTCTTTCACCACTATTTTTCTTCAGATACTATCTAACCTCGCAAATGATTACGGGGATAGCATTCATGGGGCTGATTCTTCGGAAAGAAAAGGCCCTATCCGAGCAGTACAGTCTGGGCTAATTTCCCTACAAGAAATGAAACGTGCCATGGTCCTTTTTGGAGCCTTATCACTAGTCACAGGGATTCTCCTCATTTACATTGCGTTACCGGATTGGAACTATTTCTTGGGCTTTCTTGGCCTAGGCCTAGCTGCGATATGGGCAGCAATCCGCTATACATCAGGAAAGAACCCCTATGGATACGCTGGATTGGGAGATATTTTCGTTTTTCTCTTTTTCGGAATTGTGGGGGTTACAGGAACTTACTTTCTTCATGCCTTAGAAGCCAAGCCTTTTATCCTGTTAATTGCCTTTTCTTTGGGATGCTTTAGTACGGCTGTGCTCAACATCAACAACATCCGAGATATTGACTCAGATCGACTAGCTGGAAAATTATCGATTCCTGTACGCATAGGGCGCATGAATGCAATCCGTTACCATTGGGCGCTAGTCCTACTTGGTAATGTTAGTTTACTCTATTTTGTATTGCTCAATCAAACGTATACCCCACTTTTAGCATTTTTAATGCTGCCTTGGATGATCCAAATAAGCCAAGGAATTCAGTCTGCAACTACTGCTGCTGAAACAGATCCATTCCTTAAGAAAATGGCCCTTAGCACGTTAATTTGGACGCTACTTTTTGGGTTTGGCTTGATTCTATAAGAAGCTGACAAAAGTCATATTCTAGCCCTCTTATTCCAGTTACATTGACTGAATAAACGCTAGTACTCATGATTCATATCCTCGTTCCCTACGATTTTTCAAAAATGGCTGTCCATGCACTTGACTTTGCCACGAAGCTATCCGCAACCTACTCTAAACTTCATATCAGCCTTATTCACGTAGTCGAACTCCCCCTCAATACGAATGCAGGAACCCTAGGAGGAGGAATTGACCCCCTATCCGATTACCAAAATCAAGTTTATTTTAGGGAGCTCCTTGAGCAACGAAAAAAAGAGTTGGATCAACTCCATACCAAGTATTCATCCCCAAACTACCATCTGGATACCGAGGTAACGGTAGGAAATGTATTTCGAGAAATATCAACAACCCTCTCGGAAAAAAAGCCAGATCTTGTAGTCATGGGTTCCTCAGGAACCTCGGGATGGGAAGAATTTTGGATCGGAAGTACTACTGAAAAAATAGTACGTCATGCCCCCTGTCCAGTCATCACAATCAAGGGAGCAACTGATCCTTCCAAACTGAAAAAAGTAGTTTTTGCCTCTTCTTTTGATGAGTTGGATGTGGACTTGGCCGCTCGAATCAAAAACATGCAACAGGTTTTTGATGCTCAGTTTTACTTCGTAAGCATCAATACCCCTGGAAACTTTATCACCAGCAGAGAGGCTCAGCAAAGGCTAGATAAATTCATCCATCGCTTCAAGTTTGAACAAGTGCATACCGAGATTTACAATTCCCTTTCGGAAGAATCTGGAATTCTTGAGTTTGCTGACGATATTGGGGCTGATTTGATTGCGATGGCTACCCATGGGAGAACAGGCATTCTGCATCTGCTTACGGGAAGCATTGCCGAGGATGTGGTCAACCATTCCAAACGGCCTGTTTGGACCTTAAAGGCGGCACATCCGAAAGTTTAACTTTAAGACCGATTCCCAATTTCATGAGCAAAAAAAATAACGACTGGAAAAAACGAGATGGCATTGTTTTCTCCACTGCTGATTCCTTTGACTACCAGTTTGGTGCCGATGAGTCCCAAGAAACACTCCCTCCTCCTCAGCAAAAACTTAAAGTCTTACTGGACAAAAAATCTAGGGCTGGCAAGCAGGTTACCCTCATTGAAGGCTTTGTAGGCACAGAAGATGATCTAAAAGAGTTGGGCAAGCTCCTGAAAAACAAGTGTGGCGTTGGCGGTTCTTCCAAGGATGGAGAAATATTGATCCAAGGGGATCATCGGGAAAAGGTTGTTCAAGTTTTGATACAGGCAGGTTACGGCGCAAAAAAAGTAGGCGGTTAAATGGCTCCCTACTGGTTGTTTCAGCTTCAGCTTTTTCCTTGGCTTCCATTCCTAGTTTACCAAGCCAAAAAAGTCCGGAAATCTAGCCCCAAACTTCCCTCCCAGTCTTCTCTATTGACTTTAGGTCAAGGTGAAAAGCATATTCTCCTCCTCGGCGAATCCACAGTAGCTGGTGTAGGAGCAAGTGCTGCAGCATACACGCTTGCGGGCAATTTTGCTCGATTGTTAGGAGATTCCTACCAAATCGAAACCATCGGAAAAAAGGGATTGCGGGTGAAAGACGCTTTTTCGTTGTATCAACTGCAGAAGAAATCAAGAACGACCACTAGTGAAGGAGTTATCCTATTTTTGGGTGCAAATGATTGCTTTATGTTGACCTCTCCACAGGCATTTAAACAAGAACTGAGGTCTTTGATTCAACAAATTCAAGTAGAAACTGATACCAACTGGATTTACCTAGCCGCAATCCCACCGGTACACCTATTTCCAGCTTTTTCAGAACAAATGAGGTCTTTTCTTTCCAAGCAACGATCCTATTTACAACGTGTAATGGAAAACATTGCAGCAAATGACCCCAAGGTAATTTACCATCCTATCCCAATGGATTTGCAACAGGAATTCTTTTCTGCGGATGGAGTACACCCCTCAGATTTAGGCTATCAAAAAATTGCCAAATTGGCCATCGAAAAGATGGCGCTTTAAGCAACCATTTTCGTAGCTAGGCTTTTTTGGATCCTTCGATATCTTCAACCAGTTCGGCATACCAAGCTTCTCCATATTTCCGAACCAGGGCTTCTTTCAAAAATCTATAAAGCGGAACTTGAAGGCTTTTTCCCAATTGGCAAGCAGGATCACAGATATGCCAGCGGTTGTAATTCAATGCATCGTATTGATCGTATTTGGTCACTCGAATGGGGTAAAGGTGACACGATATAGGTTTTTTCCAGGAAGTTTTACCAGCCAAATACGCTTGCTCTATCCCACACTTTAAGATCCCTCGTTCGTCGTATAGCGCATAAGCACACTCCCGATTAGCTCCAAGTGTGGGTGTTACTTTATCACCATCGGCATCAATCACCCAAGTTCCCTGTGCCTCAATTACCGCCCTGCCTTCTGCTGTAATGTAGTCCTTCACCAAAGGATAGATGTCTTCTAAAATTTTGGTTTCCTCATCTTCTAGAGGAGCACCTGAATCCCCTTCCACGCAACAAGCTCCTTTGCAAGCTTCAAGGTCACATACAAAAAAGTTTTCTTTGATGTCATCAGACAACACTACATCACCAACTAAAATCATCCGGATATTTTTTTTCAAAGATAAATAGAATCCCTTCTAGGGTACTCCTCAAATGGGTATAAAAAAGAACCGCCCCTTTCGGAGCGGCTCAACCCAGCACTATAAAAAAAATCATCTAATGTTCTGATATATAACACCGTACCAAATAAAAGGTTTTTTTAATTGAATATTTTTTTTGTGAATCTCTACTTTGCATTTGGCTTATCCATCCGATTCCCTAAAATTCCCGTACTTTGCAACGTGCAAGTCGTCTTGCCGCCCCGAAGCTTTCGGGGAGGAAAGTCCGGGCAACAAAGAGCGCCATACTTCCTAACGGGAAGGGCTTTGACTGGTGACGGTCAGAGTACAGCTAGTGCCACAGAAAACAAACCACCTTTGGAAATGGCCAAGACTTGTCTTGTGTCCACAACAGAGGAAAGGGTGAAAAGGTGGGGTAAGAGCCCACCGCCTCCGCAGTGATGTGGAGGGCAGGGCAAACCTTATGGGTTGAAAGATCAAATAGACCTCGGGCAAAGAGCTGCTCGTTCGATTTCTTTTCTTCGGAAAGGAATTCCGAGGTGGGTAGATCGATGGAGTCTTGGTGTGAACCAAGATCGAGATAAATGGCAAGAGCAATTGCTGCATTCGATTCGTTCGAAGAGAGCATTGCAACAGAACCCGGCTTACAGACTTGCACTTTTTAATTACTTTACAGCTATGGCAAAAATCCTAATAATCGACGACGAACGTTTTATTCGCGCCTCTCTTCGCGAGATCTTGGAGTATGAGAAATACGAGGTGATCGAGGCCCAAGATGGTGCGGAAGGTTTACAAAAAATCAAAGACGAAGAGGTGGATTTAGTCCTTTGCGATGTTAAAATGCCAATTCTAGATGGAATGGATGTGTTGGATCAAGTGAAGCAGTTGGATCGCTCCCCTCAATTCATCATGATTTCAGCACATGGCACAATTGAAACAGCCGTAGAAGCAACTAAAAAGGGGGCATTTGATTTTATCTCAAAGCCACCAGATCTCAACCGCCTGCTATTAACTGTCCGCAATGCGTTGGACAAAAAGCAGCTGGTCACCGAAACTAAGGTCTTGAAGAAAAAATTGTCCAAGAAGTTTGACATGGTAGGCGAATCCCCTGCCCTACAAGCTGTAAAGGATACCATTGAAAAAGTTGGGCCAACAGATGCACGCGTCCTGATTACGGGCCAAAATGGAACTGGAAAAGAGTTGGTCGGCCATTGGATCCATCAAAAAAGTAAGCGTCAAGACCAACCTTATGTAGCCGTCAATTGCGCAGCAATTCCATCTGAATTGATTGAATCTGAACTATTTGGTCATGAAAAGGGCTCCTTTACTTCCGCACACAAACAGCGTACGGGGAAGTTTGAACAAGCCCATGGAGGCACACTTTTTCTAGACGAAATTGGCGACATGTCTCTACCTGCTCAATCTAAAGTGTTGAGGGCGCTCCAAGAAAATTTAATCACCCGAGTAGGAAGCGACAAAGACATCAAAGTGGATGTACGTGTTCTGGCTGCGACAAACAAGGACTTAAAGAAAGAAATTGAAGCCGGAAGATTTCGTGAGGATTTGTATCACCGATTAAGTGTGATTTTAATCCATGTCCCTCCATTGAGAGAGCGAAAGGAGGACATTCCACTCCTCTTGGATAAATTTCTCGAAGACATCGCCCAAGAAAATGGCAGTGTAAAAAAGAAGGTTAGCAAGGAAGCTATCGAGCGCTTAAAAGAATTGCCTTGGACTGGAAATATCCGCGAGCTGCGCAATGTGGTAGAAAGGCTTGTAATCCTAGGAGAACAAACAATCAGCCTTGAAGATGTAAAAAAATATGCTGACTATTAAGTCAGCATATTTTTTTTAGCTCAATCCCTTTTTTGGAGTGATTTCCTTGGCATAAGCAGGACATGGTCTGCTGGATGCACAAGAGGCCAAAGCTAAAAGTGAAATTACTAGCGCTACTGAGGCAATTCGTTTCATAGAAGATCAATTAGATAGCTAAAGATGTTTATTAATTTTTTCTAAAGCAATTACCGAACCAAGAAGTGGCTTCAACAAAAATTACTGTACTAATAAATTACAGCCTCTAAGGTCGGAATGATCAAATCGTCCTAAAACTTCTAAAAACCCGTTTTCGTCCCACCTCCCTATATCTTGGGTTTCGATAAAAGCACACGAATGAAAATTTGCTAAATCAATCAAATTGACCCCGCCCTGACTACGCGAGGAAGGACTGAATGGATCATTCAAGTCACGAAGCATAACCCGCATGCAACTTGGGAGCTCGTATTTGCCATTCCCTTTGGAATAGACTTGAGAAAGCAGCTCCGTCATTCCGTATTCGGAATGGATGTGGGCTACCTTAAAAAATGCCCGCAATTGTTGATGCACCTCTTCACGAATCATCTCCCTCCTTCTTCCCTTCATGCCCCCCGTTTCCATTACGATTAAATTGGGAAATGCTTGAAAATTGGTTTGAGATTCTGCCAAATCCAAGAGTGCAAAAGTCACTCCCAAAAGCAATACTTTTCGGCTTCCCTGAGAGAGATCATTCAATTGCTGCAAAAGTTCCTGTTGGTTGTATAAATAAAAGCCTGAAGCTTCCGACTTGCTTTCTTGGATAAAATGGCTTGCCATCGCAACCAAACTACTGCCAGGTCGCTCCAAATATGCTGGAAGCAAAGCTAAAACATGAAAATCCGACAAAGGACCATATTCTTTTTCAAATAAGGCTTGTGCATGATTGAGGTAAAATACCTCTGACCACAGCAAGTGTTTACTTGTAATTGCTCCTGTCGTTCCACTACTGCTATACACTTGGGTAGCATTCTCGGGGTTTCCGCAATACACTTGGCTGTCCTTAAAAAATTGAATGGGCAAAAAGGGGATGTCTTCTAGCTTTATAATGCTCGAGGGCTGAATTTTTCTTGCCTTTAGGTAGGCTCCATAAATCGGATTGTGGGTTGCTTGAAACTGAGCCAACTCCAATGCAAAATCTTCAAATTGATCCAAAGTCAAGGTTTCCAACCTTTTTGAAAAACTTTTAAATTCTTCCATCGTTTTATATCTTGGCTCCTCTTAACAAGTCTACCTTGTTTCGGAATGTAAATGTACCTTCATCTCATGCGTTTGAAAAACTATTCTTATTTATTGTTTGGTTTTACTCTGCTAGGCTACTCCTGTATCAGCCCACCAGAGAATTTTCCGAGTACGCCTGAAATCGAATTTTCTAGTTTGGAATATGTAGGCACTCCGGGACAAGACTCCTTGCTGCTTACGCTCAACTTTAAAGATGCAGAGGGAGATTTGGGCTTGTCAGCGACTGACATCAATCCGCCTTTCAATCCGCTCAATTACAAAAAAGATGCTGCGGGCAACTTTATTACCTACTCCAGAAGACCAAGTACAGCTCCCCGCTACAATCCCATCGATTGGGTAATTGACCCAATTATTAACAATATCATCTTCAGGGATACGCTATGGGTTGAAAAAAACGACAACCAATACAATATTTTTGTTCGCTTTTTTATAAAGCGAAATGGGCAATTTCGAGAATTCAGATGGCAAGACCCTCCTTTCTTTACCACATTCAATGGTAGATTCCCGAGAATTTTAACCACAGAAATTGGTCAGGCGGTCGAAGGGAAAATCACCTACCGCATGCTTTCTTCAGGCTGGGAGTCAATTTTTAGGAACGATACATTACGAATAGACGTACAAATTCAAGATCGCGCACTCAATCGATCCAATGAGGTTTCTAGTGCAGCAGTAACTCTCAAGCAAATCAGTAGGAAATAAAAAGAAAGAGCTAGTTTAAAAACTAGCTCTTTCTTTTTACAGGGCAGGAAACTTTTTAGGATTGGATTCATGCATGATCTGATACACTTTCTCCACGACATCCTCGACACTTGGCTTTGAGAAATAATCCCCATCCGTAGAATATGCAGGTCGATGTGCCTGGGCGGCCAAGGTTTGCGGCGCAGCATCCAAATAGGAATATACCCCCTGATTGTCCAACACCTGCTGCATCATAAAGGCAGTACCACCTCCTGGTACATCCTCATCTGCAAAAAGTACACGATTTGTTTTCTGTATCGATTGTCCAACAATACCATGCGTATCGAAAGGAAGAAGGGTTTGCACATCAATTACCTCCAATGAAACCCCTATTTCCGCAAGTTCAGCAGCTGCATCCATCACAATACGGCACATGCTACCATACGTAACCACAGTTAAATCATTTCCTTCCCGAAGAATTTCTGGAACTCCCATTGGCACGGTATATTGGCCAATATTTTGAGGCATTTGCTCTTTGAGACGGTAGCCATTCAAGCATTCAATCACCAATGCAGGTTCATCAGATTGCAAAAGGGCAGCATACATCCCTGCCGCTTGTGTCATGTTTCTTGGCACGCAAACAATCATTCCTCTAAGGCTAGACAAGATCATGCCCATAGGAGATCCCGAATGCCAAACTCCTTCCAAACGGTGTCCTCTTGTACGTACAATTAGCGGTGCTTTTTGCCCTCCTTTGGTTCGGTAGGTCAGTGTAGCTAGGTCATCCGAGAGCAACTGAATGCCATACAGGAGGTAGTCTAGGTACTGGATCTCGGCCATGGGACGAAGGCCGCGCAAGGCCGCTCCAATGCCTTGGCCAATAATGGTACATTCTCTTATGCTTGTATCCATCACACGCCATTCTCCATGTTTCGCTTGAAGTCCTGCAAAAGCTTGATTCACATCGCCGATTTTTCCTACATCCTCTCCAAAAGCAAAGAATTGAGGATTATGCTCCAAAGTGTAGTCAAAAAATGCTTGTAAAATTTCACGGCCATCCACAAGAGGTGAATTTTCATTGACTTGAGCTGGAATTACTTGGCAGTTGGTAATAGCAGTTGCCGTTTGGCTGTACAAATGACTATTGTAGCGGTCAAAATTCTTCTCCTGTAGGCTGGAATACCAGTCTTTCAACTCTTTCTTAATTCCTTCACCCTCTGCACGAAGCAAAAACAAAACTTTCCGAACCGTGCTCACTACATCTTTACGAATGGGATTGATGGTTTTTTTCAAATCATCAGCAAGCTGGATCAAGAGAACCTTTCGAGAAGATTTTTCGGCAGTACTTCGAATCAACGATAGCGCATCTTCTAATTCTGATTTGATCTCTCCTGCAAATTCAGCCCATGCAGCATCTTTCTGTCGCTTCACGTCCACTTTTGCCGCCGCTTCAATTTCATCAAGGTGATCTGCAGTAGCTAACCCTGAAGAGATGATGTATTCCTTAAATTTGAGAATACAATCCCAATCATTCTCCCACTGCAATCGCTCCTTGCTTTTGTAGCGTTCATGAGAACCAGAGGTTGAATGGCCTTGCGGTTGAGTCATCTCTTCCACATGCAGCAGTACAGGAACATGCGATTCACGCGCCAACTGTCCAGCTGTAGCAAATGCTTGCATCAGCCCTTCGTAATCCCATCCTTTTACACGTAAAATTTCAAATCCCTTTTCGGTATCTGTACGCTGCAAACCTAGCAGGGCCTCTGAAATACTTCCTTTGGTGGTATGGAATTCTTTTGGAACTGAAATCCCGAATCCATCATCCCATACAGCCACAACCATAGGTACTTGGAGCACACCTGCGGCATTCATGGATTCAAAAAACATGCCTTCTGAAGTCGAGGCATTTCCAATGGTCCCCCAAGCAACCTCATTGCCATTGACTGAAAAGTCAGTGAAGTCTTTCAGGCCTTTATTATTTCTAAATAGTTTGGAGGCAAAAGCTAAACCCAAAAGTTTGGGCATCTGTGCGGCAGTAGGTGAAATGTCTGCTGAAGCATTGTATTGGGAAGTCAGCGATTTCCAAGATCCATCCCCGTTGAGAGATCGGGTTGCAAAATGCCCATTCATCAGTCTACCTGCACTTGCAGGATCTGCCTCTACGTTCGTATGCGCATACAATTGAGCAAAGTACTGCTGGACAGTCAATTCGCCCAAAGCCATCATAAAGGTTTGGTCGCGGTAGTAACCTGCTCTAAAATCTCCCTTTTGAAATGCGTGAGCCATGGCTAGTTGAGCCAACTCTTTCCCATCACCAAAAATTCCAAACTTTGCCTTCCCCATAAACACCTCTTTTCTTCCCATCAAGGAAGCATGTCTACTGGTCACTGCCCATCTAAAATCTTCTAAAACCTGATCCTGCTGAATACTGGCTTCCTGCTGCACTTTATCCTGTGATTTTCCCGCCATAGGTTGAATTATCCTGAATCGTTACTTTTTGGGTTTACATGTTGCCTTCAAAAATAGGCATTAACTGTGGATGTGCAAATTTTTAGCAAGCTATTTACCCATTTAAAATTTGGTATTTTTAATTATTTTTTTAGTTTAACCAAATATTATTCTAAATATTATCGAATTATGCTATTTTAATAGAGTGATCCTTCAATTAATCGCTGCTTGATTTTTTGAGGCTTTTTAAAAAAAAATCAAAAGAATTTTTCAGAATACGCTCATTTTTAAAATTAAGTAAAGATTTACTGGATAAAAGGGAATAAACTTTTGAAAATCTTCTAAAAACAAAATGGCTACCAAATAGTATTTCTAAACTAGCTGCTCAAACGTGTTTTGCGTAGTATCTTTGCAGCAGTACTATAAATCCAAATCGACTTAGCCATGATTATAGGTGTTCCTAAGGAAATCAAAAACAATGAAAACCGAGTTGCCCTCACTCCTGCAGGTGCAAAAGAATTGATCAAAAGAGGCCATCAAGTATATGTACAGCAAAGTGCAGGACTTGGAAGTGGTTTTTCTGACGAAGACTACAAAGCCGCGGGTGCCAGCATTTTACCAAGCATTGAAGCTACCTATCAAATTGCGGAAATGATCATGAAGGTGAAAGAACCCATTGAGTCAGAGTACAATTTGATCAAAGCCAATCAACTTTTATTCACCTATTTCCACTTTGCGTCTTACGAACCATTAACCAAGGCCATGGTGGCGAGTAAGGCGATTTGCTTGGCTTACGAAACCGTTGAAAAAGCAGATCGAAGCCTTCCCCTATTGGTACCCATGTCTGAGGTAGCAGGAAGAATGGCCATTCAAAAAGGTGCCAACTACCTAGAAAAGCCACTTGGTGGTAGAGGTATCTTGCTGGGAGGCGTACCAGGTGTACTTCCTGCTAAAGTTCTGATTTTGGGTGGAGGTATCGTAGGAACCCAAGCCGCATGGATGGCGGCTGGATTGGGTGCAGATGTGATCATCATGGATGTGTCCCTTCCTAGAATGCGCTACCTAGCAGATGTGATGCCTGCCAACGTGAAGACCATGATGTCCAATGAATACAACATCCGCGAACAAATCAAGCAGGCAGACCTTATTGTAGGGGCAGTGTTGATTCCTGGAGCAAAAGCACCTCACTTGATCACCAAAGACATGTTGAAAGACATGAAAAAAGGAGCGGTATTGGTGGATGTGGCCGTAGATCAGGGCGGTTGCATTGAAACCTGCAAGCCTACCACCCACGAGAATCCTACCTATGTCATCGATGATGTGGTGCATTATTGCGTAGCCAATATGCCTGGAGCTGTTCCCTATACTTCAACCCTTGCTTTGACCAACGCCACCCTTCCTTACGCCATACAATTGGCAGACAAAGGATGGAAGAAGGCAGCACAAGAAAATGCAGACCTAGTACCTGGTTTAAATGTGATCCAAGGGGATATCGTATACAAGGCTGTAGCCGAAGCATTCAGCATGCCCTACACACCAGTTGAAAAATACCTTTCTTAAGATAGATACACCCCAACAAAAATCCCAGCAAGGCCTTCTTGCTGGGATTTTTTGATTTAAGGGAAGAATAATTCAAATGGAATAACAATAGGCATCTTTGCTTTTGAATTCTGTAGATGCAAAACGGTTTATTTTTCAACCAATACAACCAAGGACTTCCTTAATTCTACTAGTTCTACTCCCAATTGCTGTTGGAAACCATACAATATCGCATCAAAAAGGAGTAAAAAAGCCCCTTGAAGGACAATGGATTTGCCAAAGCCAAGCCACTTGTCTTTCTCAGTGCGCCTCCCCCTTTCGATTAGATAGAGTCCAAGGGCAATGTAACCGAAATCCAAAGCTGAATTTGCTAGTAGAACCTTTTCAATTTGCTGCTGTGCATCCAATACTTCCCAAAAATTCAAAGCAGCTACTTGAGTTGCTTGCCAAAAACCGTACGCTGCAATTCCAAGATTGACTACATTCCAATAGGCATTCATTTGATGGAAAGCCTGTATTTGTCCACTAGTCCGAAAACTAGCTAATGCCCCAAAAATCAAGTTTACCACTGCCCACGTACCCAAGATGAGCATTCCTTGCTGGTTGTAATCCAAACGGGTTTGGTTGATCTCTTCCAGGTCAGCAAGTCCCTGAGCAGCAACAGGCAATGCGAAGACAAAAAATAGAGGAAGCGCTTGAAGGACTTTGGGAATTTTCATAGCTAAACAACCTAAAAATAGGGGTTAAAGTTTGTTAGATGCTCGGATAGTAAGTAGTCCACAGCATTTTGATTCCAAAATAACAGATCAATAGCCCTACTCCAATATTTAAGTATTTCCTTACTCTTGGAGTCACCAAATGAGCAAGTTGACCTGCTAGAAAGCCCTTGGTAAGGTCAAAGCCAAAGACTGTCAGCAAAAGTGCTCCATAAAAAAGAGAGATTTGGCTGGCTTCCCAAGATTCCTTTACAGTGACCATGCTAGCGATGGAGATCCAAAAAAGAAAAACAAATGGATTGATTCCATTGATGCCAAAGCCCTTCAAAAAGGATTTGCTTGAACTTACAGGCTTTGTTTTTCTTTCCTGAACATTCGTTTCCTTTTTTCGGATGTAAGAAAGACCAAAACCAATCAAGATCATCCCTCCTAGGTAGCCCAAGGATTTTTCGATTAAGGGAAATTGACTTAGGAAGTGAACGCCGAAGTAGGTGAAAATTACATAGACTAAGTCGCTCAGCAACACACCAAAAGCTAAAATGGCCGCTTGCTTAAAGCCCTGGTCCATACTTGTGGTGAGAAGGGCAAAAAACACGGGGCCAATCATCATGGAAAGGAGAAGACCCAATTCAATTCCTTCTAAAATCGCTTGCATCATCTTCAAAAGTACCGCCTCTTGGCTTATATTTGACTGGAATACCAATTGAATTTTCATTCATGGACATCAAAGCCAACCTTGAGCAGGTCAAAAAGTCATTTCAAAATCCAAATTGCAAACTGATAGCAGTCAGCAAAACAAAACCTTTGGCTGACCTTCAGGCTGCCTATGCCGCAGGAATTCGCGATTTTGGGGAAAATAAAGTCCAGGAAATTCAGGCCAAGCAACCCGAGATGCCTGCAGATACCCGATGGCACATGATTGGGCATTTGCAGAGCAATAAGATCAAATACATCGCTCCATTTATTCACCTGATCCATGGGGTGGATTCCTTCAAACTCCTAGTCGAAATTGACAAGCAGGGGAAAAAGATCGATCGACCCATACCCGTATTGCTTCAAATCCATATCGCCACCGAAGAAAGCAAGTTTGGCTTCGACCTAGAGGAATTAGAAACTATGCTTTCAAGCCTAGAATTCAATGATTTGACTCATGTTCAAATTCAAGGTCTGATGGGAATGGCAAGCTTTACTGAAAATCAGGACCAAATTCGAACTGAATTTCGAGGATTGAAACAGCTGTACGAGGACTTAAAAAAACGTACTCTCCCCTCTTTTGTCAACCTTCATGAGCTTTCTATGGGCATGAGCGGAGATTACCAAATTGCCCAAGAAGAAGGAAGTACGATGGTCCGCATTGGATCTTCCATTTTTGGAGCTCGAAACTATCCGAATTCATGAACGCAAAACACATCTTACAAATCACAGGAATTTTAGGAGCACTAGGAGTAGGTTTGGGCGCCTTCGGTGCGCATGGATTGGAAGATATCTTGGTTGAAAATGGCCGACTTGACACCTTTCAAACTGCCGTAAACTATCATTTCTACCACACCTTGGCCCTATTTGGCATTGGGATTTTGGCTTTGGTCAAACCGTCATGGAAGGGATTATCATTCACCGCTTGGTGCATGATCCTGGGCATTTTGATTTTCTCGGGCTCCCTTTATGTACTATCCTTGACTGGAATTACTTGGCTTGGTGCAATCACCCCTCTAGGTGGTCTTTCATTTATTTTTGGCTGGTGTTCTTTTGTTTACCTCAGCATCAAAAACCAGTAAGCCCTTGAAAAAAAATCTCCTTGCTCTTTTAGCATTCTTTTGCCTTTGTGGCGGTTCATCTGCACAGGTTCCAACTATGGGAATCACACAGTTGGAAAGCGCCTTCGGAGCTCAAAGTTTCTTTGCTGGACACCTCACGGGCTTTATGCTCTATGACTTGGAATCCAAGCAGATCGTATTTGAAAAAAATAGCCACCTCTACCAAATCCCATCCTCTACCGCCAAATTATTGACCCTTTATGCTGGTCTTACGATCTTGGAGGACAGTACGCAAACTCTTCGGTACAAATCCTCAGGAGACACCTTGAAAATCTGGGGCTCAGGTGATCCCAGTTGGAAGTACAAAAATTTTGACCAACCCGATTTTCAAAAAATAATTGGAAATCATGCGGTGGTCCAGTTTTCAGATGCAAACCAAGTATCTCCTGGCTATGGCTATGGCTGGCAATGGGACGATTACAAATTCGATTATGCAGCGGAACGCAGTTCTTTGCCCATCTACGGCAACCTTGTTACCTTGAAAATGGTGGGGGATTCACTACAGCTTTTCCCAACCACTTTCCAGCGAATGATCCAATTCAGTCCCAAAAACCTGAAAGAACTGGAGCGGGATTTCAACAGCAACACCTACTACTACAACCCAAAAACCTTTGTGGGTCGAGAAAATCAACTCCCCTTTCTCGTAAAACCAGAATTGATTACTGAGCTCGCCAGTTTGGAAACAGGGGTTCCATGGATTTATCGATCGGATTCCCTTCCTGCAAATCATCAACAGTGGAGAGCTGCAGTCCTTGCTCCTTTGCTCCAGGAAATGATGCTTTACAGCGATAACTTCCTAGCAGAACAAATCCTGTTAATGACTTCAGACAAACTTTTTCAGACCTTAGACAGCGATAGAGCCATCGATTACCTGTTGAAAACAGCCTTCTCGGACCTACCAGATCGACCTCGATGGGTAGATGGTAGCGGTTTGAGTCGACACAATTTGATGACGCCACGGTCTTTAGTTCGTGTGGTCGAGAAACTAGAGGAATTGCTTCCTGATGGCCAGTTCGAAGAATACCTCGCCATTGGAGGAAAATCAGGCACGCTCAAAAACACCTTTCAGGCCGCTCAACCTTACCTATTTGCCAAAACAGGAAGTATGAGTCATTCCTATAGTTTGGCAGGAATAGTGAAAACCAAATCGGGAAAAAGCTATGCTTTTGCCTTTATGAATTCCAACTTTCCATTTCCCGTTTCGACCGTACGAAAAGAAGTGGAAAAAGTAATGATCCAAGTCAGAGATCACTTTTGAAGTAGCCAGCAATTGATTAAGTTGTCGCAAACTTTGATTGCCCAATAATCGCACACCCCATGAATAAACGAAGTTTCTTGAAGTCCTTAGGCCTCATGGCAGCTACAGGCCCCCTATTCAGTTTGGATTTTGCAAAGGAAAACGCAAACACAACACTCCTACCAAAAGCCTTGCTTCGTGGTCAAACAGTTGGAATAATTAGTCCTTCTGCAGCTTCTGCAGACCGAATGGAGTATACCTTCGCCAAAGAAGCCATGGAAGCCATGGGCTTAAAAGTAAAGCTTGGTGCCAATTTCAAGAATAGATATGGCCACTTGGCAGGAACAGACGAAGAACGTGCAGCAGATTTCAATGCCATGTTTGCCGATCCTGAAGTCAAAGCAATTATCTGCCTACGTGGAGGATCTGGTGCAGCTCGAATCTTGCCTCTAATTGATTACGAACAAGTAAAAGCGAATCCCAAACCATTACTTGGCTATTCGGATATAACCGCATTGCATTGTGCACTTCACAGTCAAACCGGCTTAATTTCATTTCATGGTCCAAATGGATCGGGTAGCTGGAATAGCTTTCATGCCAACCAGTTTCAACAGCTGTTTTTCGACCAAAAGTTGCTCAGCTTCAAAAACGAAGTGACCAAAGGAGATGACCTGGTAGCGAAAGGAAATCGAATCCAAACCCTTACCAAGGGGATCGTGGAAGGAAAAATCCTTGGGGGAAATTTAACCGTATTAACGGCTTTATCTGGAACTCCTTACTATCCTGATTTTCAAGACGCTATTTTATTTATCGAAGATGTAGGAGAAGACCCTTACCGCATCGATCGGATGATGAGTACACTCAAACTAAATGGCACGCTTGGGAAAATAAAAGGCTTCGTTTTTGGGCAGTGTTCGGACTGTAAGCCAGGAAGCGGATATGGAGCGTTCACCGTTGACCAGATCATGGACCAGTACATTATACCTTTGGGAATTCCGGCCTACTTCGGAGCCATGATTGGACACATTTCGAAGCAATTTATCATCCCTGTTGGAGCTCGAGTGCGTTTGAATGCAAACGATGGCAGCCTGACAATTGTAGAAAATATCTTTAGAACTAGCTGATTGCATGCAGTACATTTTCTCATTTCTCCTTTTATTTTATATTACCATGTCTGTACCAGTCTCTAGCCAAGCCCAGCAAAAATCCTTGACCTACCTTGCCTTGGGGGATAGCTACACGATCGGAGAAGGAGTGGAACTCAGCGATCGCTATCCAGTTCAATTCGTCCAAGAATGGAACAAAACAGCCGAAATTCAATTTGCTTCGCCATTGATCATCGCAAAAACGGGTTGGACGGTAGACGAACTAGAAGCTGGCATCCAAGCCACTCCAACAGCAGCTGAGGGCTATGATTTGGTGACCTTGTTGATTGGAGTCAACAACCAGTACCGAGGTCGCTCTGTGGAATCCTATGCACTGGACTTTGAGAAAATGCTCCAGCGTGCGATTGCTTTTGCAAGGGGAAATAAAGCCCAGGTCATCGTACTCTCCATTCCTGATTGGGGCATAACGCCTTTCGCTATCAGCAAAGGGGTAGATCCAGCTAAAGTTGCCAACGAAATAGACGTCTATAACGAAACGAAAAAAGCCATCTGTGCCAAAAATGGAGTGAAATACATCGACATCACTGCAGAATATCGACTAGCGGGCGCTTTGCCTGAAGGCGTGGTCGCAGATGAGCTCCACCCCTCTTCGCTGATCTATAAAAGTTGGATGGAGAAATTGCTCCTAGAAGTACAAAACATGAATTTCTGAACCAATTTAAAATTTCTAGTGTAGCTAAAACGCAACCGAATTAGCTACAAAACCTGGATTTATTAATTGCAAGTTCGACAAAGACCTAATTGAAATACGATGAAAATTATATGCATTGGCCGCAATTATGCAGCACATATTGAAGAATT
>CANGZP010000038.1 GCA_947458475.1 Cyclobacteriaceae bacterium
ACAGCAGGTAAACTAAAATCTCAATGGGCATAGGCTACTTGTTTCGACGGCTGAAGGTAGGTCTTTCGAACCTCCACACCGAGAAAACTAAGGTATTCTGCGACAGTCTCCGTCGGGATTTCTTCCATTGGCACATGTCCTGCCGTTTCAAAAACAACCAAGTTTGCTCCTGGAATCAGTTGCTGCAGCCGCTGCCCTTGAGACAAAGGAATCCAAGTATCCAAGGCACCCCAAAGGATGAGTGTGGGCATGGTCAATCGTTCAAACTGTATGCCATTGCCTTTTCTTGGCATGCTCAGTCGATCTAAGGTGGCTTGTCGATTGCCCTCGCGCAACATCAGTTCGTAGTAACGGGTAGTTACTTCATCAGTGACTTTGGTATCATCGCCGTACACCTGCTTCATGTTGAGTGCAAAAAGAAATTTGGGAGTGCAGGAAAGCAGTAGTTTAGAGAAGATGGGATGTCTGGCGACCTGGAAGATCCAAGCACCTCCTGAACTTGTTTTCTTTTGGGCACTGGAATCGGCCGGCTTCTTCTGTGGCGCTACTGCACCCGCTGCATCTATCAGATTGAGCGAAAGTACCTGTTCTGGATGATCTGAAGCCAACTGCAGCGCGACTCCTCCACCCATGGAGTTGCCAGCCAAGTGGTATTTCGGTAGATTTAATTTCTGAGCCAATGCATGAACTAACTGACTGTAATCCATTGTACTGTAACGCTTTAAAGAATCAGGTCCAGTCAGGCCATGTCCCGGAAAATCCAAGGAAATGGTTTGGTAGTAGGGACTTAATTCCTGTTGCCATTGCTCCCAGGTATGTAAGGATGCAAAGCTTCCATGAAGTAAAAAAATAGGTTCACCCTCGCCTATAATCCGTACATGAACACGTATCCCGCCTACTTCGATAAACTGAGATTCAGGAGTGAGGTAGTTGGCATTGACCTCTTCGACTGAACTATCTCCACGATACATGGAAGCAAGAAATAGCACCACCAAGAGCAGTAAAACCCCTAAAACCTTCCCGATTTTTTTAATCCAACTCATTTGATTTTTTAAAAGTATACCACAAAACCTACAAAAATTCTACTCAATTACCTATTTTCCGAAAAATTCCAGCTGTGAACTTTAAAAAACTAAGCGATTCTATTGGACCCGGGCCACTCATTACCGCAGCCTTTATTGGACCAGGTACAGTTACGGTCTGCACTTTGGCAGGAATTCGCTACGATTACACTCTCATTTGGGCACTGGTGCTTAGCGTAATAGCCACGGTTTTTTTGCAAGAGCTTTCTGGAAGACTGGGGATGCTCACTCGGATGGATCTCAGTCAGCTCGTTCGAACCGGAACAGGAAGCAAATGGAAAAAATATTCGATCATGACCCTTATTCTCCTAGCTATCGGGATAGGGAATGCAGCCTATCAGGGTGGAAATATCACAGGAACCTCGCTAGGCCTTGGGATTTTTGTAACGGTACCTATTTGGCAATTCGGACAACTAAGTCTTGATCTCGGAAATTTGGGAATAGGTCTTCTGGCAGCAGGACTACTTTGGACTGGAAACTACAAGCGATTGGAGCGACTACTGGTAGGTCTTGTAATCCTGATGTCTATCGCGTTCCTCATTGCAGCGGCATTGACCAAACCAGACCTTACTTCCCTCCTGCAGGGATTTGTACCTACTTTCTCGTCCGAGGAGCTCCCAACGCTTGTTGCCCTAATTGGTACCACCGTCGTTCCCTACAACCTATTTCTTTACGCCAGCTTGGTACAAAAGCAATGGACCACAGCTGAAGAACTCCCCTCTATGCGACGCGATCTATGGATTTCTATTGTATTGGGAGGGCTCGTATCAGGGGCAATTTTAGTAGCAGGAGTTGCCAATCCTTCTGCCAACCTAGAAACAGCTCAGGATATTGCTAGAGGGTTAACTGGGGTTTTTGGGGTTTTTGGCACGTATTTGATGGGCTTTGGCTTAATGGCTGCCGGGCTCACTTCTTCCTTGACCGCACCGCTTGCTGCTGGTCTGGTGATTTGCGGGATTTTGGGTTGGAACCAATCGATACAATCCACACCCATGCGTGCCAGCATGGGCACAATTTTACTGCTCGGAATCCTATTCTCTTCCTTCGGGATCAAGCCCGTGACCCTAATCACCCTTGCCCAATTGGCAAATGGAATTTTGCTTCCCCTAATTAGTGGCTGGCTGATTTGGATGAGCAGCAGCAAGCAATTATTAGGTAACCATGCACTTGACATCAAAGGAATTTTATTTGGCTCCTTTATTTGGCTAATTACTCTGATTTTGGGGATAAAAAGTTTTGGTGCAGCACTGGGCTGGTTTTAAAGTAAGTGCCAATCCTAAAAATTAGCTTTGAATTGACTCAAAATTCCCGAACTTATTCATTCAATAGACAGCAAGCCCACCATAAACCCGAAATAAAGATGAAATCACAGCTTCAATCCGTCGTAGTAATCCTCCTGGTTATGCTTAGCTGTACCAGTAGTTTTGGCCAGCAAAAATCCTATTTAGGAACTCCACCACCTCCTGGAGCCAAGCTCTATTTGGATGGAAGCAATGCCTCCTTGCAGCAAAATTGGACCTATTGGAAAGGTCCACGATTGGCAGCAACTCCTCCTATCAAGTGGCCAGAAATGATGGATCCTGTAGATGGGAAAAAGGCGATTTCAAGCAACGACCCTGCAGGTGCTGGAGGCAAATACGGTGCTGCCGACATTGTTACCAAGGATGAATTCCGAGATTTTGAGGCCCATGTAGAGTTTCTCATTCTCAAAGAAGGCGGCAATAGCGGCGTGTACTTACAAAACCGCTATGAAATGCAAGTTTTGGATGGGGATTACGGGTTGCATGGGATGGCTGCAGTCATCAACGAAACGCTACCCACCAAGCAAGTCTACACAGGAGTTGGCACTTGGAATGCTTACGATATTCACTTTAAAGCAGCAAAGTTTTCTGCGGGCAAATTGGTGGAAAAAGCAAAAGTAACCCTGTATTTCAATGGCGTTAAAGTCCACGATCAGGTCTCCATACAGCAAGTCTGGGGCGGACCAAATTCGGGGATTGATGGAGGCAATGAAGGAGGAAAGGGGATCACAGACACTCCTGGTGGCCTAAAACTTCAGGCCGAAGGCCACGATGTACTTTACCGAAACATTTGGATTAAGCCTTTGAACTAGGCCAAGTTATCTTCTACTTAAAAGCCTTTGCGGATTAAGGCAGCAGTAGCTGCAAGCTCCTCTGGGGTCAGCTTCAACTTAGGGCGAGTGAAGTTGATGTCATCCACTGTTCGGAGAGGAACCAAGTGGATGTGTACATGAGGCACTTCCAGACCAATCACTGCCATCCCGATACGGGTACAAGTCAAGGTTTTATCCATGGCTTTGGCTACCTGCTGAGCAAACAAGTGAAGGCTCGCCAATTCGCTTGGCTCCAAATCAAAAATGTAGGACACCTCACGCTTGGGAACTACCAGAACATGTCCCTTTACCAAAGGCATAATGTCCAAAAAAGCAATGAACTGCTCGTCTTCCGCTACAATCTCAGCCGGAAGTTCTCGTGCGATGATTCTTGAAAATAAACTAGCCATAACTAAGTAGTATAAAGCAGAGGAAGCCTTAAATCGGACTTGCTATTAAAAAGAGATTTCTAATATTTCAAATTGGAGCTTCCCGGCTGGCGCATTGATTTCAGCGATATCACCAACTGATTTACCTGCCAAGCCCTTGCCAAAAGGCGATGCTAGGGATATTTTTCCTGCCTTGAGATCCGCTTCTTCTTCAGACACGAGTGTATAAGAAACGGTCATGCCGTTCTTGACATTCTTGATTTTTACGGTACTCAAGATCCCAACTTTGGAAGTATCCATTTTACTGTTGTCAAATACACGCGCATTCCCCACTACTTCTTCCAACTTTGCGATTTTAAGTTCCAAAAGTCCTTGTGCGTCTTTTGCTGCATCGTATTCCGCATTTTCACTCAAATCCCCTTTGTCACGTGCTTCTGCAATCTGATGGGCAATATCTATTCTTCCCTTCGTCTTCAACTCGTGAAGCTCATCTTTCAATTTCTTAAGTCCTTCTTCGGTGTAGTACTGTACTTTTGACATAGCTTATTATTTTTCAAAAGGCTCAAAAAAGAAAGTAACGGTCACTTTGTGGAGACCGTTACTTCCTGTTGCCTTTAAATACCTTACAAAGATAGGAAAGCATTTTCACAAAGCAAGCACCTTCGATTCTTCCCTAATCGATGAAATTAGTGAGTTGCTTGCCGAAAGTTTGAAGGATCTGTTTCACCAAAACTTCATTTATTTTTTGATAGGATTCCACCGTCCAGCCTGCCACATGTGGCGTAAAAAGCACATTTTCTCGCTTGGCAAGTAATTCAAATTGAAGCTTTTGCTCGGGACTGAAGCGCTCAAATTTTTCATTCTCCAATACATCCAAGACAACTCCCTTCAAAATTCCTTGGTCCAAGGCTTGATTGAGGGTTTCCATACGGATAAGCTCCCCCCTTGCAGTATTGATCAACCAAAAGGGCTTCGAAAAACTTTTCAGCTCTTCAAGCGTGAAAAAATCTCGGGTTTCAGCGGTTAAAGGAACATGGATGCTTAGTACATCTGCCTCCTGTTTAAGGGTTTTCCAGTTAACCTCTTGAACCCATTTATTGCCAAAATCCTTCTTGTATTTATCGTAAGCAAGCACATTTACTCCAAACCCCTTCAACCGCTTGACAAATGCTTTTCCCATATTTCCATAGCCAAGGACTCCAACCGTCTTCCCCATCAATTCGATCCCACGGTTCCCTTCTCTATCCCAAATTCCTCTCCTCACCTGCTGATCTGCCTGAGCCAAGTGATTGAATAGCGCCAACAAGCCTCCAAGGGCATGCTCTGCTACCGCATCTCGATTGCCTTTGGCCGCATGAAAAAGCGCAACCTTTCGCTCTTCTAAATAATCGAGGTCCAACTGATCCAAACCAGCTCCCGCCCTTCCGATAAATTGAAGTCGGGTAGCCTGCTCGAGTAGTTCACGATCCAATGGCGTCTTGGATCGAATAATAATCCCCTCATAGGAACCGATTTGTTCAAAAATGGCTGCTCGAGTAATCTTAGGTGCATAGGTTACTTCAAATCCATACTTTTCCAATAGCCCGAGGATGCTCTCATGCATTTGGTCCACAATCAGTACCTTCATTCTTAGAGATTTAATAACAACATGGCTACGCCAAAGTACACGGCCAAACCAATCAAGTCATTGGTAGTGGTGATAAATGGACCGGATGCAATGGCTGGATTGATACCGAAATGATGTAAAACCAAAGGGGTAACTGTACCCATAAACGAAGATAAAAGCACCACGCAAAATAGTGCCACCCCTACTGTAATGCCAAATACGGGTTCGAAACCATATACATAAGCAACTACAAGGAATACAAAAACTCCAAGCACCAAACCATTGAGTAAGGCTACCAAAAAACCCTTGAAAAATCGTTGCCAAGGCGTGTCGTCAAAGGCAGATTTCGAAGCGAGGGACTGTACGATTAACGAAGATGCTTGAATTCCCACATTACCACCCGTTGCCGCGACCAAAGGAATAAATGAAGCCAATGCAAGGTACTTCGAAAGCCCTCCTTCAAAAAAGCCAATTAGTTTGGCTCCCATCAATCCTCCAATGACGCCAATCAAAAGCCAAGGCAAGCGAGCCTTGGAAATGGTAAATACCGAATCCGATTCTTCAATGTCTGCCGAAACCCCGGCCATGGCTTGGATATCTTCCTCAGCTTCCTCTTGTACTACGTCCAAAATATCATCTACTGTGATTCGACCTACCAACTTGTTTTTGGCATTGACTACAGGAACCGATTCCAAGTCATACTTTCGCATCAAGGACGCTACTTCTTCTTGGTCCATAAATACCGGCACCGAGATCACCTCATGCTCCATGATGCTTTCAATGGTAGTTTCTGAGGCAGAAAGAATGATTTTTTTGAGCGACACCCGACCGAGCAGTTGCTGCTTGTTATTGACTACGTAGATGGAATAAAATTTATCTACATTTTCAGCTTGTCTGCGAATCTCATTGATAGTTTGAACTACGTTCCAGTTCTTATTGGCCCGGATAAATTCCTTGGCCATGATCCCACCTGCGGTATCCTCCTCATAGCGGAGCAATTCCAAAATTTGCTCTAGCTTGATTCGATCGTCTATTTCAGCGATTACTTCTTCCCGTTCTTTTTCGGAAAAGTAACTAATGATATCTGCTCCATCATCCGAGTCCATCAGCTGAATCCAGGAAGCAATCTCTTTTATTTCAAGCTCTTGAAGGACTTTCTCCAGGGTAGTATCATACAACTCAATCACGATATCTGCTGCCAATTGACCTTCCAGCAAACGGAGCACGTAAATGGACTCGAAAGTCTCTAATTCATCCAAGATCGCTGCAATATCTGCCACATTGACCCCATTCAACGAATCTAAAATATAGGAAGTATCCTCAACAGCAATCCCCGATTGGAGACGCTCCAAGTATTCTTTCGAAAGCTCAAATTTTTTAATTTGCTCCACGACCTATTTCGATTTGTTGGGTCAAAAATACAAAATCAGCCACATCCAATTGCTCTGCTCGCTTATCTAAAATCGGATTAGCCTTAAACTCTTCTGTAAGTTGGAATGATTTTAAGGAATTTCGAAGGGTTTTCCGTCGATTTCCAAATCCACCCTTGACCACCTGAAGAAAAAGCTTCTCGTTGCAATCCAAGTGCTGCACTTGATTTCGCTTCAATCGAATGACTCCAGAATTCACCTTTGGGGGAGGATTGAAGACTCCTGGAGGAACCGAAAAAAGGTACTCTATGTCGTACCAGGCTTGGAGTAAAACCGAAAGAATACCGTATTCCTTACTTCCTTTTGGAGAGGCAATCCGTCGTGCCACTTCTTTTTGAAGCATACACACCACCTCCGTTACCTGATTTTTGTGTTCCAAAACCTTGAAGAAGATTTGAGAGGAAATGTTGTAGGGGAAATTGCCCGCCACTGCGATTGGAGCTTGAAATGCGGTGGACAGGTCATACTTTAAAAAATCCCCTGCTATAATTCGGTCTTGTAAGTCCGGATACTTCTGATTCAAATAGGCAATGCTCTCTCGATCTATCTCAATCAGGTGCACTTCCAAAGCGCCTTTTACCAAAAAATCAGTCAAAACCCCCATTCCAGGCCCTATTTCAAGCACCTGCTTCACAGCCATGTGGCCTTCAACTGCCTCAGCAATTCGCTCTGCGATGCTGAGATCAATCAAAAAATGCTGACCGAGATGCTTTTTAGGTTTGACCTTTTCCATCGTAACCCTCTGGTTTTTTTTTGTAAATTGCCGACCTAAAATTAAGGGATTATTCCCAGATGGCACGGAAATTTGTTTCGCGCCTCTGGCCTACCTACCGCCATGCAAACTAAGAAACAAAGACCCATCCTAGGAATTAGTATTGGAGATATCAATGGAATTGGACCAGAGGTAATTCTAAAATCACTTGCTGATGCACGCGTTTTCAGCAATTTCACTCCTTTGATTTATGGGCATGGCAAAGCCTTATCGCACTACAAGAAGTTGATGAATCTGGAAGATTTTTACTTTACCCAGGTTCGAAACCATGAGGAAATCCAACACCGGAAGGTGAACGTAATCAATTGCCTAGAGGAATGTCCTGAAGTCATTCCTGGGGTAGAAACGCAGGAGGCAGGAAAACTTGCACTTGCGTCATTTGCTGCAGCAGTGGAAGACTTAAAGTCTGGAAAAATCCAAGGATTAGTCACCGCTCCCCTTTCAAAAAGCAATATCAATTCCGAGACAATTCCTTTTGTAGGGCACACGGAATATTTAATTGAAGCCACTGGGAGTTCTTCCGGACTGATGATGCTGGTAGGCGAAGACCTACGAGTAGGCTTGGTGACCGGACATATTCCCCTATCGCAAGTAGCTGCTGCGGTGACTAAAGAAAAAGTCATCGAGAAAACGAAGATTTTCATCAAAAGCCTAGAGCAAGATTTTGGAATCAATAAGCCAAAAATTGCCATCCTAGGCCTCAACCCACATGCAGGGGAAGATGGATTGTTGGGTTCGGAAGAAGAAACCATCCTCAAACCTGCCATTCAAGAATTGAAAGATGCCCGTCATTACGTTTTTGGTCCCTACCCGGCTGACGGCTTTTTTGGGATGATGCACCAACAAAAATTTGATGGAGTGCTCGCGCTTTACCACGATCAAGGCCTTATTCCTTTCAAATCCATTGCCTTTAGTAGTGGAGTGAACTTTACAGCAGGGCTTTCGGTAATTCGTACTTCCCCAGATCACGGGACTGCTTATTCCATCGCTGGGAAAAATATTGCGGACTGCTCCTCCATGAGAGCTGCACTTTTCCTTGCTTCTGATATCGTGGAGCGGCATTTACCGAGCACAGAATAGGCTTAAAATGGAAAAAAGATGGGTGAAACCGAATTATATTTCAAATTCTGTTTCACTGATGATAAATAATTACCTAAATTTGCGGACTTAATTCGAAAGGAAGTAACGTGAAGTTTTGGAGAACCTTTGACATTGAAGTCATCAAATTTAAGGAAGGGTTGCATGAAGTAGACTTCCCGATTACTGATGCTTTCTTTCAACAGGTAGAGGGAAATGACCTTTTGGAAAAAGGAAACCTAACCGCAAGGGTTAGGATTGACAAAGGAGCAAATCTGATTGAGCTTACTTTTCATATTGTTGGGAAGGTAACTTTGGTTTGCGACAGAAGTCTAGAAACATTTGAATACCCCTTGGATTTCACTGAAAAGATGATCTACAAGTTTGGGTCAGAGGTAAAAGAAATAGACGAAAGCGTCATGATGATCACGAGGGACACTCCTTCGATCAATGTGGCTCAACTCATTTACGAATTTATTTTACTGGCCCTACCCTTGAAAAAAATTCATCCGGACTACAGGAATGAATTGGATGAAGAGGACAATGAATTGGAAGGCGGTTTCGTATACTTGGACGAGGCCTCACCTGAGGATTCAGCAGAAGAAACAAAAGTAGAGTCAACCACAGCAGTAGATCCTCGTTGGGAAAAACTGAAAAAACTAAAAAATAAAGAATAACCATAAATAACGCATAAAATGGCACATCCTAAACGCAAAATTTCGAAAACCAGAAGAGATAAGAGAAGAACGCATTACAAGCTGGAGGCTCCTGGATTAGCAAAATGCCCTACTACTGGCGAAATGCACCTACCTCACAGAGCATTCTGGTTGGATGGCAAATTGTATTACAAAGGACAGGTAATCATCGAAAAAGAGATCAAAGCTTAATTTCGTCCCCCCTACTTCTAATTCCACTCCCAAAAAGAGTGGAATTTTTATTTTAACCAAACACAAATACCTTGATTAACAAGCGTTTACCTTCTCAAATCGAGAAGATTTTGGCGTTCAGAGGGCATTGTGTTAATTTTGAATTCCCTGCTTTCAAATCTCTTAACTATTTCAAGGATTTGAAAGAATGAAAAAGAACTGAATCCCATACGATGGATAAATTAAGAGCAATGGTCACGGGCATTCACGGATATGTTCCGGAATATCGATTGACTAACAAAGAATTGGAATCACTTGTAGATACCAATGACGAGTGGATCATGACCAGAACGGGCATCAAGGAGCGTCGGATCCTCAAAGGCGAAAATCAAGGAACCTCTGTACTTGGAATAGAAGCTGTAAAAGGCTTATTGGAAAAAACCGGCACTGATCCCCTGGATGTTGAACTCATCATCTGCGCCACAGTTACCCCAGATATGCCCTTTCCTGCTACTGCCAACATCATTGCAGATAAAGTAGGCGCAAAAAATTCATTTTCCTTTGATATTGGAGCAGCTTGTTCAGGCTTTTTGTATGCCCTACAACTAGGCGCTCAGTTTATTCAAGCTGGAACCCACAAAAAAGTAATCATTGTCGGTGCGGACAAAATGTCTTCCATCGTGGATTACCAAGACCGCACCACTTGTATCCTATTTGGAGATGGAGCGGGTGCAGTACTTCTGGAGCCCACTACCGAAAGCCTAGGAATTGTAGATGCCATTCTCAAAGCAGATGGCTCTGGAGAAAGCTTCCTTCACATGAAAGCCGGAGGTAGCCGTAGACCAGCAACCCAAGAAACCGTTGCAAACCGTGAGCATTTTGCTTACCAAGAAGGTACCAGCGTATTCAAATTTGCAGTGACCAACATGGCTGACGTAAGCGCCGAAGTCATGGAGCGAAATAAGCTAACAGGAGACGACGTAGCTTGGCTAGTACCACACCAAGCCAACAAACGAATCATCGATGCTACAGCCAATCGAATGGGTGTAGGACCAGAAAAGGTAATGATGAATATTGAGCGCTATGGAAATACCACCGCGGCCACCATTCCACTTTGCCTTTGGGAGTATGAAAGCCAATTGAAAAAGGGAGATAACCTGATTCTTGCTGCCTTCGGTGGTGGATTTACTTGGGGTGCGATCTACCTCAAGTGGGCCTTGGATCCTAAATAATTAATTTGACTAAAAGAATATGGCAAGTACTGCAGATTTTAAAAATGGGCTTTGTCTCGAAATGAACAACGACATCTTTTCGATTGTCGAGTTTCAACATGTGAAACCAGGTAAAGGCGCCGCCTTCGTTCGCACAAAAATGAAAAGCCTACGAACTGGAAAAACCCTCGAAAAAACGTTCAACGCGGGAGAAAAAGTAACTACTGCACGCGTTGAAAAAAGAGCTCACCAGTTTCTCTACAAAGATGACCTGGGATACAACTTTATGGATACAGACAATTTTGAGCAGATCTCATTGGAAGAGCGCTTAATCGAACGCTCAAACCTATTGAAAGATGGTCAGCTTGTAGATATTCTAGTTCATGCAGAACATGAAACTCCACTATCTGTAGAACTTCCTCCATTCGTGGAATTGATGATCACCTACACTGAACCAGGAATCAAAGGAGATACGGCTACAAATGCCCTGAAGCCTGCAACTGTAGAAACAGGAGCAACCGTGATGGTTCCACTATTTGTGGAACAAGACACCCTAATCAAGGTAGACACCCGAGATGGATCTTACTCAGAAAGAGTGAAATAAGTAGTTGTTTTCTCTCGAATTCTAGTAAATTACCAGTCCTTTTTGAATGAGTACAACTCCTAACTGCTCCAACCCATGGAACAAAAAAAGAACGCTATGAAACCTAAAGAAATTCAAGATTTAATTGACTATATCTCCAATACTGGTCTTGCAGAAGTAAAAATCAAGACAGAGGAGTTTGAGCTTTCCGTTAAAAAATATGCAGATGCTGCTACCGCTGCCCCTGCACCTCAGGTAATCGCAGCAGCTCCAGCACCAGTTGCAGCTCCTGTAGCTGCCGCACCAGCTGTAGCTACTCCTAGCCCTGCACCAAGTTCCAATTTGGTAGAAATCAAGTCGCCAATGATCGGCACCTTTTACCTAACTGCAAGTCCTGATGCGGCACCTTTCGTAACCGAGGGTGGATCAATCAGCGCAGGCAAAACAGTTTGTATCATTGAGGCCATGAAGCTGTTCAATGAGATTGAATCAGAAATCTCTGGTAAAATTGTAAAAGTCCTCGTGGCCAATGCGAGCCCAGTGGAATACGACCAGCCTCTTTTCTTGGTAGATCCAGCAGGTTGATTTTTGCACTAAATCAAAAAAAACGTGTTTAAGAAAATTTTAATTGCCAACCGTGGTGAAATCGCTCTTCGGGTAATCCGTACCTGCAAAGAGATGGGTATCAAAACTGTAGCCGTTTATTCTACAGCAGATAAGGATAGCCTTCACGTTCGATTTGCAGATGAAGCAGTTTGCATTGGACCTGCCCCAAGCCGTGAGTCTTATTTGAATATCACCCGGATTATTTCTGCTGCAGAAATTACAAATGCAGACGCCATCCATCCAGGCTATGGATTCCTCTCTGAAAACGAGGAGTTTTCAAGAGTCTGTGAAGAATACGGCATCAAGTTTATCGGGGCCTCCCCAGACATGATTGCCAAAATGGGAGACAAAGCCACTGCAAAAGCAACCATGAAAGCGGCAGGAGTTCCTACCATTCCAGGTTCTGAAGGCTTGCTTGACTCCATCGAACAAGGTTTAGTCATTGCTAATGAAATGGGCTACCCCGTAATCCTCAAGGCCACTGCAGGTGGAGGAGGCAAAGGAATGCGCATCGTACGTGAAGACAGCGAATTCAAAAAAGGCTGGGATGATGCCAAAATGGAGTCTGGTGCTGCTTTTGGAAACGACGGCCTGTACTTAGAAAAGTTTGTAGAGGAACCTCGACACATTGAAATTCAAATTGTTGGTGATCGAACGGGTAAGGCATGTCACCTTTCGGAGCGCGACTGCTCCATTCAACGGAGACACCAGAAGTTAGTAGAAGAAACTCCCTCCCCTTTTATCACAGATGAACTTCGTGATGCCATGGGTAAAGCAGCCATCAAAGGCGCAGAAGCCATTGGGTATGAAGGAGCAGGTACCATCGAGTTTTTGGTCGACAAAAATCGCAACTTCTATTTTATGGAGATGAATACCCGAATTCAGGTAGAGCATCCCATCACCGAAGAAGTGACCGACTTTGACTTGATCAAAGAACAAATAAAAGTTGCCGCAGGTGAGACTATTTCAGGGAGAAATTACTACCCGAAGTTATTCGCGATGGAATGCCGTATCAATGCGGAAGATCCAGCCAATGGCTTCCGACCAAGTCCAGGCAAAATTCTAAATCTTCATATCCCTGGCGGACGAGGAGTACGGGTAGACTCGCATGTGTATGCAGGCTATGTCATCCCTCCCAATTACGATTCGATGATTGCCAAGCTGATCGTGAGTGGACAATCAAGAGAAGAAGTAATTGTACGGATGAAACGTGCATTGGAAGAGTTTGTGATTGATGGCATCAAAACCACCATCCCCTTCCATATCGCCTTGTTAGAAGACGAACAATTTAAGGCAGGTAACTTTACCACTAAGTTTCTGGAATCCTTCGACTTTTCGGTGATCAAGAAATAAAATCTGATTATCCGCATTCATGCTGTTAGTTCAGCATGTCTATTTAAAACTGCGGATAATCGTTTACAGACCACAGTCAACGGTCAACAGCCCGCCTAATTGAATCTCAAACCTTTATCGCTAGGATTGGTATAACATAAACGGATAATCATAACATAAGAAATCCAGATCCTAGGATTCATATATAAAAAAAGGAGAAACTCATGTTTCTCCTTTTTTTGTGCTTGATGGAAAAGCCTGGAGGAATTATCCTACCACATGCACTTTCAGCATGTTGGTCTTTCCTTTTTGGCTCAGTGGCATGCTTCCTGTATTGACAATCACTTCACCTTGGTGAACATGTCCGTCACGCTTCAAAATGGCCTCAATATCCGCAAACACGCCATCTGTAGATGCCTGACCTTCGTAATGATAGGCCCGAACACCCCAAACGAGTGACATTTGGGTCAGCAATTTCTGATTTCTCGTGAATACAAAAATATTTGAGAGTGGACGGTGTGATGCCAATCGGAACCCAGTAAATCCCGAAGAAGTAATGCCCACAATGGCTTTTGCCTTCACATTTCTTGAAAGCCTAGCAGCCATCAAAATCAGGTTATTGCTTAAAAAGGTAGCATCGTCCTCTGGTATTTTGTACAAGTTGTGGTATACCTCCGCATTTTCCTCCAAGTAAGTAATGATACTGGTCATCGCCTTCACTGCATTGATTGGGTATTTTCCAGAAGCAGTTTCTGCAGATAGCATCACCGCATCAGCTCCATCCAATACCGCGTTGGCCACATCATTGGTTTCTGCACGTGTAGGGCGTGGATTTTGGATCATGCTTTCCATCATCTGGGTTGCAATGATCACTGGCTTACAGGCTTGCTTGCACTTTTCAACCATCTTCTTTTGCCAAAGCGGCACGATTTCCATCGGAACTTCCACTCCTAGATCTCCGCGAGCGACCATGATTGCATCGGTAGCTTCAATGATGGCGTCAATATTTTCTAGCGCTTCAGGCTTTTCAATTTTAGCAACAATTTTACAATCCTTGCCTGCCTTTTTAATTCGCTCACGCAAATCAGTGATATCCTCAGCAGACCGTACAAACGACAAGGCAATCCAATCTACATCATTGGCCAATCCAAACTCTAGATCTTCCAGGTCTTTTTCGGTCAGTGAGGGAGCCGAAACCTTGGTGTTGGGAAGATTAATTCCCTTTCTAGATTTTAAAATCCCACCATGTAGCACAGTACAATTCACATTTTTACCATCGGTATCATTGACAATCAACTCCAAGTTGCCATCATCAATCAAAATATGCTCCCCTTCTTGAACATCCTGAGGAAGATTCTTGTATACAGTACTCACAAGGGAAGCTGTACCAATCACAGGATCAGAGGTAATGGTGATTTTATCTCCTGGGTTAATTTCAACCCCATTATTTTCAACCTCTCCTACCCGAATTTTCGGTCCTTGCAAATCTTGGAGTATTCCTAGATGACAGTTTAATTCTTGATTTACTTTTCGGATAGTCTCTAGAACTTCCTTGTGAACCTCGTGGGTACCATGGGAAAAATTAAGTCTAAAAACATTCGCTCCAGCGAAGGCCAAGCTTTTAATCATTTCGTAAGAATTCGAAGCAGGGCCAATGGTGGCTAAAATTTTTGTCTTTTTAAAAGGTAATTGAGACATAAGGTATTAATAAGTTAATAGGTTTTCTTTTGATTTAAGCTTTGAAATATCAATCCGTACAATGCTCTGGACCAAGGGGTTTCGTGAAAGCTTTTCCATAAAATTACTCAAATCCATTTGTTCCGTTTCATCTTGAACTAGAAGAAAATAGTCTAGATTTTTCAACTCAGGAACCAAATATGCCAGTTGCTGTGCGGAATTAAGCGCCTTGTTTTTCAGAAGCTGAATAAATCCATGTGGCAAAGAAAGAAAATACTGAGCGATTTCTAACTTCTCGGAGTTTAGAAACTCTAATTCCAAATCATCAACTTTCACTAGGTTGAGTTCCAATTCCTGATTGACCAGCCATGCCATTCGATATTCCCGTATTGGAGACACGATTCCAAGCAATTCAAAGTCAAAGGTAGGTTCAATTTGGAGCTTGGCCTTCTTCATTGGGGAAGATCAATAATAAACACAAAAATAGAAATTAAAATGGAGCAAGAGCCATATTCGCAATTTGCAAAATTTACTTCCCTCATTTCTTTGTCAATTAGGCATTAAATATATTTCTTTGCGGAGAGTTATTAACTAAACTGATCACAAAATGTCTGAAATTGCACAAAAAGTAAAGGCCATCATTGTTGACAAACTTGGCGTAGAAGAATCTGAAGTAACTATGGAAGCAAGCTTCACCAACGATCTTGGCGCTGATTCTTTGGATACGGTAGAATTAATCATGGAATTCGAAAAAGAATTCAACATTTCTATTCCAGACGACCAAGCAGAACAAATCGGCACCGTAGGCGCTGCTGTAGCTTACCTTGAGGCTAACGTAAAATAAACAGTATTCAAATTCATTTCTATGAATTTAAAAAGAGTTGTAGTAACGGGCATAGGTGCACTCACACCGATTGGTAATACCAAAGACGAGTTCTGGAAAGGATTGGCCTCTGGTGTGAGTGGCGCCGCGCCCATTACTCATTTTGATGCCTCCCTCTTCAAAACCCAGTTTGCTTGCGAACTAAAAAACTTTGACATCGAGCAGTTTATCGAACGCAAAGAAGCACGCAAAATGGATCCCTTCACTCAATATGCAATGGTAGCGGCTGAGGAAGCCATGGGGGATTCAGGACTCAACCTTGAAACGCTCGACCTTTCAAGAGCAGGGGTAATCTGGGGATCAGGCATCGGAGGAATCAAAACCTTCCAAGACGAAGTTACCGCCTTCAATCAAGGTGACGGGACTCCTCGATTCAATCCCTTCTTTATCCCAAAAATGATTGCCGACATTGCTGCAGGTTTTATTTCCATCAAGTATGGATTTAGAGGACCTAACTTTGTCACTGTTTCTGCTTGCGCTTCTGCTACAAATGCATTGATCGATGCCTTTAACCTCATCAGATTGGGCAAAGCAGATGTATTTATCAGTGGTGGATCCGAGGCTGCCGTTACCGAAACAGGTATCGGTGGATTCAATGCCATGAAAGCACTTTCCCAACGAAATGATTCTCCCGAAACTGCCTCAAGGCCTTTTGACAATGACCGTGATGGTTTTGTCTTGGGTGAGGGTGCTGGTGCTCTGATCCTAGAGGAACTTGAGCATGCCAAAGCCAGGGGAGCAAAAATATATGCCGAGTTGGTCGGTGGCGGCATGACCGCAGATGCCAACCACATCACGGCTCCTCATCCGGAAGGATTGGGTGCGAGCAGTGTGATGAAAATTGCACTCGAAGACGCAGGTCTTCAGCCAGAGCAAATTGATTACATCAATGTGCATGGCACCTCTACACCGCTAGGTGATGTGAGTGAAACCAAAGCCATACAGCAAATATTTGGGGAGCATGCATACAAAATGAATATCAGCAGCACAAAGTCCATGACAGGTCACCTCCTAGGGGCTGCAGGTGCCATTGAAGCAATCGCTTGTATTCTTGCCATGCAGCATAGCCTTGTGCCTCCTACGATCAACCATTTTACGGATGATGAGGCATTTGATCCTAGACTCAACCTGACTTTCAATGCCCCGCAGGAAAGAGAAATTAACTACGCGTTGAGCAATACCTTCGGATTTGGCGGGCACAACTGCTCAGTCATTTTCAAAAAATACAACTGATCCGCGTGAAGCTCTTTCAGCGATTAGGAATTCACTCCCTCTTTTTTAGTACAAAAGACAAACAGCTTGCTACCTCGATTCAATTGATTCTGGGTAGCAAGCCTTTTAATTTATCCCTGTATCGACTGGCACTTACCCCTGCCGGCTTGGGCGAAGAAACCGATAAAGGATTTCGGAAATCCAATGAACGACTGGAGTTTCTAGGAGATGCAATTCTTGGCGCTGTGATCGCTGAATATTTATTCAAAAAGTATCCCTACCGTGACGAAGGATTTCTCACAGAAACGCGGTCAAAATTGGTCAATCGGGAAACACTCAATGAAGTCGGAATAAAGATTGGCTTAAAAAAAACCTTGCAACAAGTAGTCGATAATCGCCAGTTCGTAGGAAATAAATCCCTGTATGGAGACATCCTTGAAGCTTTTTTGGGAGCCATCTACCTAGATAGAGGTTATGCCTTTACTAAAAAACTAATTTTGCAGCGGATACTCATCCACCTAGATTTGGAAGGAATGGTCACCACCGTATCCAACCACAAGAGCAAGCTCATTGAATGGTCTCAGCGGGAAGGAAACCAAGTCGAATTCCAAGTTGTTCATGTCAGTAGCAACCAACGCTACAAAGAGTTTGTAATAGCTGTAGTGGTCAATGGAGAAGAACTGGCTCAAGGCAAAGGAGAAACCAAGAAAAAGGCAGAGCAAGAAGCCTCTAAAAATGCCTGTGATAAACTTCAGATTGCCCGTTGATCCGTTAAATTCACTGAGGAAAGCATGAATGCACTAAAAATTGCCGGCGCTACACTGAATCAAACTCCCCTCGATTGGAAGGGAAATTTTGAGCGCATTGTCCTCGCTATTCAACAGGCACGTGCAGCTCAAGTGGAGCTACTTTGCTTTCCTGAACTCACCCTTACCGGCTATGGAGCGGAGGACCTGTTTCTAAGCCCCTGGTTTGCCGACAAAGCCAAACTACAACTCGAGCAACTAATCCCCTATTCTAAAGACATTACCCTGGCTGTAGGACTTCCCATCCGATTGGAAAATAAGGTGTACAACACCATGGCTATCCTTGAAAATGGTGCCGTAAAAGGAATTGTAGCCAAGCAATTTATGGCTATCGATGGCGTTCACTATGAGTTCCGATGGTTTACCCCATGGCCTGCCTCACAACAAACCACGGTTGAAATTAACGGCCTAGAAGTTCCATTTGGTGACCTTACCTTTCAACTGAAAGGCATTCACTACGGATTTGAGATTTGTGAAGATGCCTGGAGAGGGGATGCTCGGCCTGGATACCGACTTTGTGAACGAAAAGTGGATTTGATTTTCAATCCAAGCGCCTCTCATTTTGCGATGAACAAGACCTTGGAGCGGAAAGCATTAGTTTCCAAGAGCTCCACGATGTTCAACTGCTACTATTTTTATGTCAATCTCCTTGGCAATGAGGCGGGTAGAATGATTTTTGATGGGGAGATTTTACTCGCCAAAGACGGAGCGATACTCGGCAGAAATCAATTGCTTTCCTTTGAATCGGTTCAAGTATGTACGTTCTATCTCGAAAACAAACCACAACATACCGCTCCCATTCAATCCAAGGAATGGGAATTTGTACAGGCAGCTAGCTTGGCACTCTTTGATTACCTCAGGAAAAGTAAAGCCAAAGGATTTGTCCTTTCCCTTTCAGGAGGAGCAGACTCTTCGACCATCGCTGTGCTCGTTGCTGAAATGGTGCGTAGAGGCATCCATGAACTTGGTGTGGATGGATTTATATCCAAACTTGGGCTACCGATTACGGTAAGCACGAATGACCCCGAGAAAAGTTTGGTCAATCAACTCCTAACTACTGCCTACCAAGGCACAAAAAACTCTTCGGAAGCCACCTTTAACTCTGCCAAAGCCTTGGCTGAAAGCCTAGGCGCAACGTTTGTGAGTTGGTCAATCGAGGAGGAGGTCCAAACCTACACCCAAACGATTGAAGGAGTGCTGGAAAGAAAACTTACTTGGGAGCAGGACGATATCAGTTTACAAAATATTCAAGCACGCACACGCTCACCCATCATTTGGCTCTTGACCAACCTAAAAAACGCCCTGCTCCTATCCACCTCCAATCGAAGTGAGGGAGATGTGGGCTATGCGACCATGGACGGAGACACGAGTGGAAGTATTTCACCCATTGCAGGTGTTGACAAGGATTTTGTGATCCACTGGTTGCAGTGGGCAGAGAAAAACTTAGACCGTCCAGGACTTCGGGAAGTGAATGCGCTTACTCCTACGGCCGAACTTCGGCCACAGGAGCGAAGCCAAACGGATGAAAAAGACCTGATGCCCTACTCCCTTTTGGTTGAGATCGAACGCTTGGCTATTCGAGATCGGCAATCACCCTTGGAGGTATTTGTAGCGCTTCGGAAAAAAAATGAGTTTGCAGAGGCAGAATTGAAGGAATATATTAAAAAATTCTTCCGACTTTGGTCTCGAAATCAATGGAAAAGGGAGCGCCTTGCCCCCTCCTTTCACTTGGATGATTTCAATGTCGACCCCAAAACCTGGTGCCGATTCCCCATCCTCTCTGGAGGATTTGAAGAAGAGTTAAACCAATTAGATCAGAACTAAGCATGCTTTCATTCCTTTTAAGCTTCATTGTTTGGGATCCTAGCCCCACGGTTTTCGAGGGCTTTGATCGCTTGAGATGGTATAGTTTACTTTTTGCATTGGGATTCATTATCTCTCAGCAAATCATGGTTTACTTTTTCAAGAAAGAAGGGAAAGACCCAGCCTTGGTGGATAAGCTTACCATTTACATGGTGTTGGCTACCATCTTAGGCGCACGTTTGGGACATGTGCTGTTTTATGAGCCTGAAAAATATCTGGGTAACCCGTTGGATATCCTTAAAATTTGGGAAGGCGGATTGGCTTCTCATGGTGCGGCGATTTCTATCCCACTTGCGCTTTGGATCTACTCAAAGCGAAATCAGGGGCAACGCTACCTCTGGGTTGTAGATCGGGTTTTAATCGTGACCGCGATGACTGGTGCGCTGATCCGGATGGGTAATTTGATGAACTCTGAAATCGGAGGAAAAGACACCAATTCAGACACAGGAATCGTATTTGCTCGTGATACTGAAGAAATTTTGAGTTCGCTCCGAGTACCTATCGAATCCATAGAAGCCTACAAACCTGTAGATCGCGACGCTGAAATAAAGGGTACAGGAATCGTTCCAGTAAATTTCGATGTGGTGATTACCAAAGGAAATTATACGAAGGAGAGTTTGGAATCCATCCTTTCCCAAGACATCAAGTATGCACTCACGCAGTTTAATTCATCCAAAGAGTTTCTTGCGGAGCCACTGAACACCCCCCTGCAGCTCGAAGTCAAAGAACAGGCAACTAACTACCTTGTTACGGTAAAAACCCTTGGACGAGTAAAATACCCTACTCAGCTCTACGAAGCTGCGGGTTATTTCTTGACTTTCCTCCTACTGCTCAGCCTGTGGATGAAGTACAAATCCAAACTCCCAGACGGGCTGCTTTTCGGTTTGTTTTGTATTCTGGTGTTCGGGTCACGCTTTGTTTGGGAATTCTTTAAAGAAGTTCAGGTGGACTTTGAGCAATCCATGCAGTTGAATATGGGGCAACTCCTGAGTATTCCACTCGTTACTTTGGGAATTATACTCGTGATTCGAGCCTTAAAAAAGGGAAGTCCGCAAATCGACTAAGGGACTGGGTCGTGGCCATGACCGCCCCAAGGGTGGCATCTACCGATTCGTTTGAAGCCCAGTAGCCCTCCCTTGAGTACACCATGCTTGAGGATGGCTTCTTTCATGTACTGGCTGCAAGTAGGACTGTATCGACAGCTTGCCGGGAAAATTGGTGAAATTACATATTGGTAGACCAGTACAGGAAATATGGCTATCTTTCGGAGGTAGGTCTTGAACATAATGCTTACCATTTTGGTCTAACATGCAACGATTGGAGCAAATTTACCGGTATAAATTTTCTTTTCGCCAGTTTTTATTTTTCCTGCGCACTTTCTTTGTTTGGGCTGGATTGCAGTTATTTTTATTTCCGCTACAGGCTCAAGACAGCCTATCCAAGCCCGATGCTCCGCTACAAGTTCGGGTCAATTCGATCTACATCATCGGAAACGAAAAAACGGAAAAAGAAATCATTTTACGAGAATTGGACTTTGTGACCAATTTCAGTTACGATTGGGATACCTTTCTAGGCATTCTCAAGGCCGATCAACAGAAAATTTTTAATCTCCGACTTTTCAATGAAGTGGAGATCACTCCGTTGCGCACAGGCCCAGAAGAAGTAGAAGTATTAATTTCCGTTAAGGAACGTTGGTACGTTCTTCCTTCAGTCATTTTCGAGTTGGCCGACAGGAACTTTGCGGAGTGGTGGACCAATCAGAAGCGTGATTGGTCACGGGTGAATTATGGCTTAAAAATCAACCATGCCAATGTGGGCGGCAGAAATGAAAAATTACGCTTCTCAGGGCAGCTTGGCTTTACCAAAGGCTTGGAGTTCATTTATTCCAAACCTTACATCGATCGGCAACAAAAACATGGGCTTTCTTTTCAGCTCAGCTACCGAGATCAGAAAACTGTTCCAATTGCCTCCAGAAACAATCGTCAGTTATTTTACACCTCACCCCTCGAAGAAGTGTTGCGAAAAAATTTCGCCACCGCACTTCGATACACGTTTCGGCGTACCTTTTACAATTTTCACCTATTGACCTTAGGTCACAGCACCACCTGGGTATCTCCAATAATTCTGGAGCAAAATCCCAGATATTTTCTTCATCCAGGCAATCGCCTTTCCTATTCCTTTTTCCAGTATTCCTTTTTGCACGACAAGCGGGACAACATCGCTTATGCCACCAAAGGGGAACTCCTGCAGTTGACCGCTACAAAATATGGCTTGATTTCGCGTAAGGAACTGGATGAGCTAGAATTAAATGTTACTGCAAACAAATACATCTCTCTTGGGAAAGGGTTCCATTTTGCATCAGGACTAAGTGCAAGCTGGTTTACAAGTCCCAACCAGCCTTATACCCTCGTTCGAGGCATTGGCTACTCTCCTAACTTTATTCGCGG
>CANGZP010000039.1 GCA_947458475.1 Cyclobacteriaceae bacterium
AAAATCAAGACCCTTTTTGGTTTCTTAGGAACAGGCAATTTTAGTGACGCGGCTTTGGTGCCTCCCCCCTTCAAATGGGGTGGTCAAAAAGAGTTCGGCCATCTTTTCAGCCAACTCATAGGAAATAAACCGAGCAGGGATGGCAAGCACATTTGCATCATTGTGCTGGCGTGACAAGGCAGCCAACTCCTCGTTCCAGCAAAGGGCCGCACGGATGCCTTGGTGCTTATTGGCAGTGATGGCTACACCATTACCACTCCCACAAATCACAATCCCGAAGTCATACTCTCCAGCTTCAATGGCTAGTGAAAGTGGGTGTACGTAATCCGGATAGTCTACAGAAGCAGTAGAAAAGGGCCCAAAGTCCTGCACGGCATAGCCAAGTGTGCCCAAGTGCTGCTTAAGCTGCTCCTTGTATCCTACACCTGCATGGTCACCTCCGATTGCTATTCGATTTGTCTTCACCTATTATGCGTCTTTATTTCGGTCAAATTCAGCTTGCTTCAGCGCTCTTTGTTTCTCCAAACGCTTGGCAATCAAAATCCCTACCTCGTACAGCACCAGGATAGGCATCGCAATCAATAGCTGACTCACCACATCTGGAGGAGTGATAACAGCTGAAACTATCAAGATTACAACTATCGAATGTTTCCTGTAAGTCTTCAGCATCTTGGAAGTCACCAAGCCAGACATGGACAAAAAGTAAACCACCACAGGCAACTGAAACATGAGAGCAGAAGCCAAGACCAACATGGTCAAAGTAGAGACGTAGGAGGTGATGTCAAATTCGTTCGCAATGCTAGGATCTAGCTGGTAATTCGCTAGGAAGTTGATGGAAAGCGGAGAAAGCACATAGTAACCAAATGCCGCCCCTGAAAGGAACAAAAAGCTGACAAAGAATACGGCTCCGCGTGCTGCATTTCGCTCCTTATCGTATAGGCCTGGGCTAATGAAGCGCCAAACCTCCCAAAACAAATAGGGAAAGGCAGCAATTAAGCCTACCACAATACTGGAAGTCATGTGCATTGAAAACTGTCCAGTCATCTGTCGGCTTTGGATCGTAAATGGCAATTGATCGATACAAAGTGCCGGAATACCTAGAAAACTACCTAGATCACAAAGTACGCGATAGGTCCAAAAATCAACTTTGGATGGGCCCAGAATCAACACTCCGAAAATGAAGTCTTTCGCAATAAATGCAGCTACTGAAAAAATAAGCACCGCTGAGACTGCGCGCAATAAATGCCAGCGCAAGGCTTCCAGATGATCCAAAAAGGACATCCCTTCCTCTTCTTCGTCTTTATATTGATCTAAGGCCACTTTGAATTGTTGGGATTAATACAAAGGAAACTGAACCATCCATGCATTGACTTCCGCCTTGATTTGTGCAAGTGCAGCATCATCAGCATGATGTTGAAGGGCTCTATCGATCAGGTCCACGATTTTTTTCATGTCTGCTTCCTTCAGTCCTCGGGTAGTCACTGCAGCAGTTCCTACACGCATCCCAGAGGTGACGAAAGGCGACTTGGTATCGAAAGGCACCATATTTTTGTTGATCGTGATGTCTACTTTTCCGAGCGTTTCCTCGGCAAGCTTTCCAGTCAAGTCCTTATTCCGAAGGTCAATTAGCATCAGGTGATTGTCGGTACCTCCTGAAATTAGCTTGTATCCACGAGATACAAATTCATCAGCCATCACCGAAGCATTCAATTTGACTTGAACCACATAGTCCATGTACTCATCGGAAAGTGCTTCCTCAAAGGCGATTGCCTTGGCCGCAATGATGTGTTCCAAAGGACCACCTTGCGTTCCTGGGAAAACTCCCATATCCAAAAGCGCAGACATTTTTCTGATTTCTCCCTTAGGTGTTGTCAATCCCCAAGGATTGTCAAAATCTTCCCGCATCATGATCAAACCACCTCTAGGACCACGAAGTGTCTTGTGCGTCGTCGTAGTCACGATGTGGCAATGCTCCAAAGGATCATTGAGAAGTCCTCTAGCGATCAAGCCCGATGGGTGGGATATATCCGCAAGCAATAAGGCATCCACCTCATCGGCGATTTCCCGAAGACGGGCATAATCCCAGTCCCTTGAATAGGCAGAAGCGCCACAAATAATCATTTTTGGCTGAACAGCAATTGCCTTCTCCGCCACCTTATCGTAATCGATTACCCCTGTAGCTTCTTCCACGCCATAAAAATTAGCTTGATAAAGCTTTCCTGAAAAATTGACTGGAGAACCATGCGTCAGGTGGCCTCCATGCGCAAGGTCAAAACCCAAAATTGCATCTCCAGCATTCAGACAGGCTAGAAATACTGCTGCATTTGCCTGCGCACCTGAGTGCGGCTGTACGTTGGCCCAAGCAGCACCAAATAATTTCTTAGCCCGATCAATCGCCAACTGCTCAATCTCGTCCACCACCTCACAACCGCCATAATAACGCTTGCTCGGTAGCCCTTCCGCATACTTGTTGGTCAGCACGCTTCCGGCAGCTTCCATTACTTGCTTGGAAGTGAAATTTTCGGAAGCAATCAGTTCGATGCCTCTCTTTTGTCTGTCCTCTTCCTTGGAAATAAGGTCAAAAATTAGTGTATCTCTTTTCATAATCGAGTGCTAAACGCTATAAAATCTGTTGGGAAATGTAAAATCTCAGGTGAAATCGGAAATTCAAAAATAGCCTTAAAGTCCTGATTATCCAATCCAATGACCCACTTGTGGCTTACTTAAATTGAAATTTCTCTTTCACCGCCAAAAAACGAATCCCCTTTTCCATTCTTGAGGAGAAATGCAGTACTTTAAAGGGCAATTCAAGTACTTATGGACTTTTTATTTAGACCACCCACGTATTTTTCCGAAGGCATCACTTCTGTGCTGCTGCTGCGATTGCATTACCCAGAAAGTACTTGGGGGGAGCAGATCAGCATCTATGGGCATGCGATCGACAATAAAATTCAGTACGAAGCAGTGGATTTTTATGGCAACGACTACCTCCTGTATCCAAGCTCCAGCGAAGAGCCCTTAAGCTTGGAGGAAATCATCTACCTGATTGAGGGAATGCAGCTCAACCAAGACGGTATAGAAGGCAATATGGAACTGGTACTCGATGGATTTCCAGAAACCGAAAGCGACTGGTACCCGCAGCTAAAAAGTTACTTTGACACCAAGCGAAAGCAGGTAGGCTTAGATTAAAAATCAAAAATTGGGACTTTGGTATAGCTCAGCTCCTTCAGTCTCAACCAGCAAGAATAGGTTTTGAAATCCAAACATTCGGTAAGCACCAAACCAGGCATTTTAACTTTTTTGAGTTGGTAGCTTGGAAGCCATTCTTTAAATGACTTTTTTTCTTGATCCGAAAAATAAGTAAGCGGAATCCATTTCTCGCCTTCGATGTAAATAGGGATGTGTTTTGTCATGATTGCGCCAGTGTTTTAGCTAAAACTAGTTTGACAATCATTTGGTTACAAGTAGTTTACATTATCTTTCAGTTACTCTAAAATTACTTCTTTATTACCCCCTCACTATGGGCCTTTGGATTGCGATTTTCTGTCTTTTTTGTGGGGTTTTACTGCAGCTATTCCCTTCCTTTCCAAAAGAAAAAGTAATGCAGTTCGGAAAGTTTTACCTAATCTACCTGGTACTCCCCGCCCTGGCCCTACTCCATATTCCTCCCTTACAACTCTCCTGGAACCTGGGGCTTGCTCCCGCAGCAGCATGGCTTACTTTTTTACTCTCTTGGTGCATCTTCGGATTTTTTGGCAAAAAATACCAGTGGAGTAGCAGTTTGACAGGATGTTTGATTTTGGTTTGCGGACTCGCCAATACTTCCTTTCTAGGCTTTCCTATTGTGGCCCTCCTGTATGGGAGTGAGGCCTTGGCTACCGCATTCTTGATTGACCAAGGAGGGTCTTTTCTGATCGTCAGTACCCTGGGCGTATGGGTTGGCTCCAAGTATGGGCAGGGAAATCCCTCCGCTAAGGGCACCTTTGTCAAGATGCTGAAGTTCCCTCCCTTCATTTTCCTAGTACTTGGTCTGCTAATGAGCTTGCTACAGCTATCACTCCCCACCCTGCTTCTCCCTGGACTGCACCTGATTAGCAGCAGCATGGCGCCTATTGCTTTGGGAGTCATCGGACTGAGCATCACCTTCGATAAACAATGGATTCAATCCAGGTACCTATGGCTTGGTTTGGGCTACCGTCTCCTACTTGCTCCAGCATTTATTTGGGGACTCTACGCATTTTTCATGCCTACGAGCAGCCTAGTATTTAAAATAACCGTCTTAGAAAGTGGGATGGCACCCATGATCACGGGATCCTTGCTGGCGATGGAGTTTGGCCTCCAGCCGAAACTGGCGGCGCTATTGGCTGGTCTAGGGATTCCCCTTTCGGGACTCAGCTTACTCATTTGGCACTTCCTATTGGGCTGATGTACCCCAGTGCTCCCCCACAGCCTCCAAAAGCTCTTGGTGGATGAACTGGTTTGTGGCCACCACTTGTCTCCCAAAAATAAAATCTCTACCCCCTCCAAAGTCCGTAACCTGCCCGCCTGCTTCCTGCACAAGTAGCACGCCAGCTGCCACGTCATAAGAATTGAGATTGTACTCAAAATATCCCTCCGCCCTTCCTGCAGCCACATAACAAAGATCCACTGCCGCGGAACCTAGCCTCCGAAGGCCATGGGTCTTCTGCATGAGCGATTTCATGATATTCATGTACCGATCGATTAGGTCAAACTGGTAGTAGGGAAATCCTGTGGCAATCAAAGAAGCCGTAAGGTTCGGAGCTTTGCTTACTTGAAGCGCTACTCCATTGCAAAAGGCGCCTCCTCCCTTGTACGCATAAAAACACTCCTTCCGGTTCACCTCATACACAACGCCCAGCACTACCTCCTCCTCCTCCATCAATGCAATGCTCACCGCAAAAACAGGCAGGCCATGGATAAAGTTGGTCGTCCCATCCAAGGGATCAATCACCCAGTTGTAGGTTTCCCCACGTGTGGTATTGGTTCCCTCTTCGGTAATGAATCCAGCTTCTGGAAAAATCTCCTGCAACCGAGACACACACTGCCGCTCCGCCTCCTTGTCCACATAGGAAACTAGGTCATTGAAGCCCTTGTGCTCCACGCGATCCATGGAAAAATGCTGGCGCTCGGTTTCAATAAATGTTCCCACATCTTCCGCAACCTTTCGCGTAAGATCCAAGAGTTGGGAGAGTTGGTCTTTGGTCAGCATAGTGAGTAGTTTAGGGTACTTAGTCGCGGGATTTCTTTTCTTTTTTCCATTCCGCCTGCTTTTTTTCCTGCTTCTCGGCTCTGGTCTCGCGCTGCTCGGCACAACCTGCCACCACGAGCACGATTTCTCCTTTTAAAGGATTCACCTGATAGTAGTCAATAAGCTCCACCAAGGTGCCTCTAGCTGTCTCTTCGTGCAGTTTGGATAGTTCCCGAGCAACGGCAGCCTGACGATCTGCGCCAAATGCTTCTGAGAGCTGCTCCAAGGTTTTGAGCAAGCGATGGGGTGATTCGTAAAAAATCATCGTTCGAGTTTCCTGAATCAAGGCATCGATACGCGTTTTTCGTCCCTTTTTATGGGGCAAAAATCCTTCAAACACAAATCGATCATTGGGCAAGCCACTAGCCACCAGTGCAGGAACAAAGGCAGTAGGACCGGGTAGGCACTGTACTTCCAGCCCTGCGGCGAGTACTTCACGCACCAAAAGAAAGCCTGGGTCAGAAATTGCAGGGGTGCCGGCATCGCTGATCAATGCAAAAGTTTCCCCTTTTTTCATTCGTTCCACCAACTTTTCCACAGCCTTGTGCTCGTTGAAGCTATGGTAGCTCTGCAGGTTTTTAGAAATCTGCAAGTGCTTCAGCAAGATGCCACTCGTACGTGTATCCTCAGCGAGGATCACATCTACGGATTGAAGGGTATCAATCGCCCGCAGGGTGATATCTCGCAGATTACCTATCGGGGTAGGCACCAAGAACAAATTGACTACCGCCTGACTCATGTCAGCAATTGATCAATGGCCTTCGCCAATTTTCGATCCTTCTCGGTCACCACATTACCTGCATCATGGGTGGTCAAGGCGATATCTACTCGGTTGTAAACATTGAACCAATTCGGATGATGCTGATGGGACTCTGCTAGAAACGCCACCCGCGTCATGAAGGCGAAAGCTTCTGTAAAATCAGAAAAAGTAAAACTCTTTTTCAATTGGTTTGATTCTTCTATCCACATACTGCTAGGGAATTAAAGTGAAATGACACCTTCTATTTGTGAGGCCTTTTCATACAAGGCGATAACCTGATCCGAACTAGCCACCTGCTTGTGGATCGTAGTACTGATGTATTTACCTCCACTGCTGGGTTTGAGAACTACCTCTTCCCCTGGAAAAATAGCTGCTATTTCAGACTCCTTTCCGAAAGGAACGATGAATTTAAAAAGGTAAGGCATGGGAAAAGTCCCAAACGATTCTAACTTTTCTTTGAAGGCTAGGGTATCAAAGGTAGATTTCATAGTCAAAATTAAACCTTTCTAGGAAGATTATGGCATAAAAAAACCCATGTCTTTTGGACATGGGTTCTTTCACGTAAAATCTAGTTTAGAAGTATTTGTATCGGTAATCCTTCACTTTAGCAAGCTCCTGGAGTGCCATCATGATCTGATAGGTCATTCGCTGCGAAGCTCCTTGCGCCAATTGCGCCTGGTAGGAAGTATAATCACCAATTGCAGCAGCTGGAGTCAGGTTATTTACCTTGGCTACAAGCACTCCAATGTCCTCTTGTACTGACTTGGTCAACTGTCCTTTGGTCTTCATTCCAAAGATGGTGCCGATTGCTTTTGGAGCAAATCCAATGCCTGGGATCACCGCATCACTCAAACGCAATCCTGGAACTTCATTGATCGAAGCCTCCGGGAATACCGCCTTCATTTGCTCCAAGGTAGTTTTACCCGCTAACTTTTGATTGATAAGGGCTGCTTTTTTGTCGTTCATGACCAATTGCTTCACCTGATCTTTCACATCTTCCAATTTGGCCTCTCCCTCTTCCTTCTTGCTCACCAAGGAAGCCACAAGGTAGGCGTCATTCAATTCAAACACCGTAGAAACCTCTCCTACAGCTGCCTCGCTAAAAGCCCAGATAACTACCTGTCTTGCATCTGTGAGGTTGTTGAGATTTCTAGAAGTGGCATCCACATTGTTTGCTTGAATAATTCTCAATCCCTTTTCTGTAGCATTTTCAGTAAACTCATCACGGTTTCCACTCTCCGCTACAAAAGCATCTGCATTTCTGAAAGCCTCATTTCGAGTTAAGTCAGAAGCAACAAGCTCCAACTCCAATACCGCTAACTTGGTATACATGGAAGAAGGTAACTCGGTCACCTCGATGATGTGAAATCCATATTCTGTTTCTACCAAGTTAGGCAACAAGCCTTTGGACTTGGCAGCATAGGTTGCATTGGCAAAAGGCTCTACAAAGTCCGCCTTTGCAAACCAGCCTAGATCTCCTCCATTTTGTGCAGTACCATCTTGACCATATTGTCTAGCGGCATCCGCAAAGTTGCCAGTAGTCTTAATCTCTGCAAGAACTGTTTCAGCTTGCGTTTTGACTGCTGCCCTAGCAGTCTCATCCATTCCTTCGATTGCAAACAAGATATGAGAAGCTCTCATTTTTGGAGTTCCTTCGTACTGGTCTGTCACCTTGTAGGAAACATAGGAAGAGTTGGCGGTGATAAATGGACCGTAAGTTTCGCCTTTTACAAACTCAGCCACATTGGTGGTGAGGGCTGCTGGCAATTGATCCCCAGGGGCATATACCTGAAATGGCTGCTGCACCTCTGAGTTTTTACTCACAAATACAGAGTCCTCTACAGATGCTTTGAGTTCCGCTGTCAAGTCTGTGATTTTAGCAATCACCGCAGCAGAGTCCTCTCCACTTGCCTGAATGCTAAAAGAAACATACTCTAGGTTCGCAGAATTGCCTACTTTAAACTTCTCTTGGTTCTTGGATAGGTAATCGGCGAGTTCAGCATCTTGGATCTTGATGTCCCCATCAGGAATCACATAGTAGGGCAAAAACAAAACCGAAGCATCCGCGATGGTGTTGGCAGACTTGTGCTCCAACTTTGCCTCTGCTGTAGTTGCATACTCGGTAGTGGCGAGCAAGTTGTCGTACTTCACACGACTTCTAGCCTGCGCAAATAATTTTTCTTGCTGCGCCCAAGCCGCTTGCTGTGCCGGATCTGCAGTTTCTAAGGATTGCAAAAAGGTAATCAACTGAGACTTGTCAAATTGCCCTGTCTGTGGATTGACCAACTGTGCACGAAGTTCAGGAACAATATTTTTTCCTTGAACCATGTCAATTAGTTCTTGACTAGATACGGTCAAGCCCAACTTGTCGTATTCCTCTTCGAATACACGCTCTACAATCAAGGCCTGCCATGCTTGTTCACGAACGGATACCATCTCCGCTTCTGCGGGGATTCTGCCTGTTCGCTGCTGGAAGGCCGCCTTGTATTCTTCCACCTTCAGTGAAAACTCTTCTAAGGTAATTTCTTCACCTGCAATCTCCCCGATGATATTCTGGTTGGTATTGAGTAGGGAAGAATTTGGGCTTAACAAATCACCCCCCAAAAGAAATAAGATTAACCCGCCAGCAATTACGCCGATTGCGAGACCTGTTCGTTGTCTAATTTGCTTAATTAACGCCATGGTTGTGACTTCGCTTATTTTAAAGTGGTGCAAAATAAGATGTTTCAGGGGGAAATTCAAAATTTCGGCCCCAACAATGTCCAGCCTTAAAATTAAGGTCAGTCGCTGATTTTCAGTCGAACAGTCTCAATTCGATGGGCTTGCTTGGACACAATGGTAAAGGTAAACCTTCCATAGGTGATTGTTTCGCCTATATTGGGCAAATTTTCGGTTTGTGAAAGGATAAATCCAGATAAGGTTTCAAAATCCCCATACGGCAATTCCCAACCATATTTCTCATTGAGATAATCAATTTCTAGTCGAGCACTTAACAAAAATTCCAGCTCCCCGATCAATTGTTCCGTGAGGTCTTCGTTGTCGTATTCATCTTCAATCTCCCCAAAAATCTCTTCAATGATGTCTTCCATAGAGACAATTCCACTCGTTCCTCCAAATTCATCCACCACCAGGGCAAGGCTTTTTCGCTCTTGAATAAATTGGATAAGGAGTTCATTTGCGAGTGCGGATTCTGGAGCAATGATGATGGGTGTGAGAATATCTTCAATCGTTTTTGGCTTTTTAAACAGTTCTAACTGATGGCAATAGCCAATCACTTCATCAATTGATTCTCGGTAGATGACTATTTTGGAGTGCCCACTTTCTTGGAATACTTTTTTTAATTCTTCAATCGAGTCGGACACTTCAACCGCCACAATATCTGTCCTGGGAATCATGCACTCCCGTACCCGTACGGTTTTAAATTCAATCGCATTGTCAAAAATCTTGGAATCTACCTCCACATTGCCAGCAGTCCTTCTTTGTCCCATTTGATCCTTAATAAATGAATTAAGGTCTGTAATGGTGAAAACAGGCTTTTCTTCATTGTATTCCAATCGAAGCACTTGCGTAATAAATCCCTTGGAAAGGGCTACAATTAGCCATACGATGGGATACATCACCGAATAAATAATCAAGAAGGGCAGTGCAAAAAAGTTGAGCATGCGGTTAGGATCCAGCATGAAAAGGCTTTTTGGCAAAAACTCCCCAGTAATCAAAACCAAAAGGGTAGACAAGACAGTTTGAGAAATCAATATTACTGCTTCATTATTGATCGACTCAGGAAACAAATTGCGTAAGGGAGCATCCAGCAAAAATGCCATAAATGTGCCATACAAAACCAACATGATTGTATTCCCAATCAAAGTGGTCCCTATAAATTGTCCTGGCCTAGCCAAAAATTTGCTCAGTACTTTTCCACTCCACATCCCTTGCTTTTTCTGCAATTCAATCTGAAGCTTATTGGCTGAGATGTAGGCGATTTCTATTCCTGAAAAAAAAGCAGAAAAAATTAAGGAAATCACGACATATATGACGTAGTTGTTGTCCATGATTACCGCTTTTTGAAGGGTTTATTACTTTTTAGGGGCTTCTTTGTGGTGGATTCACTGCTTTCTCGCGCTTGATTACGGCGCAGTTGGAACCAAAACAAAAGACCTACTGCAAACATGAATAAGGAGTAGGAAAATCCAATGCCATTGACCATGGTTTGGTGGATACCCACCACAATGAGTGCAAGCGCTACGGAAAAGATGATCGCGTCCAGTAACTTCATAGCCCTTCTCCTGGTAAAAGTGTTCTACTATCTCGCACTTGCTTTAATTTGTAAGTCGAAAAGCTATCGTCTGCTTCCATTCCAGTTCCGTTAAACAGTGTCTGCCTTTCTTGGATGGTCACAAACTTTTCGGTGTATATTTTTCGTTCGGCCTGATTCCAAAACAATTCCTCTGTCTGCAAGTGCTGATCCTTGGGCAGGTTTTTTACTTGCACATTCCCTGCACCTTTATACAGATTCTGATCTCGAAGAAAAAACCCCTTATCGGCACGCATGGTGGTTTCAAGCTGGCCCTGCAAATTAAAAAACTGAATCGTTATGCCCTCCGGGAATTCTAAATTTCCATTGGCAAACTCCAGTTGCTTTGGAGCCGTAATCTCCGACCGAAGTACGGCGGAGTCACTGTGTAAAATATGAATATTTTGAGCAGAATTTATTGGCCCCTCATACACCGCCAAATCGTTTGGATCTGCCTCTTCACGACAAGAAAGCAAGGCAATCAGGGCTAAAAAAGAAAAATAATAAGGAAGTCCACGGCTCATCGCCTACAAAGATAGTAGGAAAGTTGAAGGGAATGAAAAGAATAAAGGCAGCCTTCTAGACTGCCTTTATTTAATAGCTAATTAAGAAAAATTAGTCTCTTGTAGAAAGGGAGACGGTCTCCCCAACCCAGCAACCTGTGCTTAGAGAAGAGCCAAGTGCGTATCCTTCAGTAAAGAGTTCTTCCTTGGATGGAAAGCGTGCTCTTGCTTGACCCATTCCTTTGGAATCTCCTGCTCTTTGATACGCATTGTAGGCCGCAATGAATACTGCGTAATCTTTTGCGCGGCTTTCACCACCTCTACAATCGTTGTAGGCAGACATGTATAGGTCTCCAATCAAGCCAAAGGCTGAAGAAGATAATTCTGAATCTAGTCCTGCAGCCTCACGAGCCGCTGTTCTTGCAGCAGATTTTTTACCTGCACGAGCGTAAATTTTGGCAAGTTCCATCTGAATCTCACCTTTTTCCTTGTTGGTAGAGGCTAGGGTAAAGGCTTTCTCAAACACAGGCTCTGCTTTGTCAAATTCCCCAGCAGACATGTACAGCATACCTCTTACCTGTGAAGTCTTGAAAGTTGGCGCTTTGGAATCTTTAAATTCTAGGGCTGCCAAGAAGGCTTTGGTAGAAATACACTTATACTGCAAGGAATAGGTGAAAATCTGCTCAGCTAGCTCCTCGTTGGTTGGGTCAGCAGCGAGCTTTGGTCCCAATTTGTTTTCAATAAAGTCACAATCAATCAACTTCATTTTTACCAAAAGGGTCTCTAGTGTTGACTTGGAATCAGTAACATCCTTACCTGTAGCAGCGGCAGCATCCAATATCTTATTTGACTTGTCGAAGATGGACAATACTTGCTCTGGAGCATACGCTTGATTTAGCGTATAATTTTTCTCCACCATGTCAAAATACATGGGAACAAACTGGAAATTGATGCTTCCTTTCAAAGCAATCGCTTTCTCAAAATCTGCAACTACACCAGGAATTTTCGCCTTGTCGGATCTGAAGAACAAATACCCATAATACGCTTTGGTCTCAATCCACTTCACTGGGTTATTGTATAATTCCCCTCTCTTGTCGTAGATAGCCATCACGCTGTCTTGGTACACACGCTTTTGCGCCGCATCCGTGGTTTTGTCTGCCGCTCCTTTGTATACAGTCACTCCTTGAATGTAAATGGATTCATTCAAGTTGGGCACATTTACTAAAAGCCAGTTCAAAGGCTTTGTCGCCTCCACAAATTGCTCTGCCTTCATGTAGTCAAAATAGGCGGCATTGAACTCCCGAGCTTTAGCTTCCTGAGCAGGATCTGAAGGCCAGTTCCAGCCATCTTGTGCATGGGAAATTCCAGCGAGGAGCATGGCTCCAAAAACAAGAAGGGTTGATTTAATTTTCATATTCGTACAGGTTTAATCAGTTATTGACTTTAGGTAAATCGCTTTTATCGGTGAAATGTTTACTAGGTAATTATTCGAAAACTTGTTTGTAGAACCAGCTATTGTCATTGAGTGAAAAACCAAGTGTAAAATTCACGTAGGCTTCCCGAATCAATCCATTGTTTGCAGTTCCCCTTCTTCCCACTTTCATTGCCATGTTCATCAAGGAAAGACTGTTTACAGGAATAGAAGCACCAAAGTTGATGCCAATATCATTGATCGTAGTCTCATTGATAAAATAAGGGGTGCGCATGTATTCCAAACCCATTCGGTAGGTAGAGCGGTTCAATAGCTTGTCAAAATCTGTGAAATCAGGAACTATCTGAAATCCAAGCCCCACTTTTTGGGCTGCTTGCAGGCTTAGTGGCTCACCAAAAAAGTTTCTATACTCAGAAAAATCTTGGTACTGCCCCTCAAGGCCAATCACGAATTTATTAATTTTTTCATAGGTCAATCCAAATCCGTAGCGACTTGGAAGATAAATGGTACCTCTTTCATTGTTCGCAATCAGATCTCCATCTGTTTTCGGGCTGCTAGCTTGACCAATCGGAGCCAATTTTGCAAACGCTGTTCCATTAACGTCCCCAAATGTCTGATAAATGGCTCCTAGATGAAGGTTAGTTTTTTCAGAGGTCTTGAAAAAGTAATGCGCCCCCAACTTTAACGCCACATCGGAGACCGATATTCGCTCATAGTATTCAGAGGCTCTCCCCACTTCCACATCGCTTTTATCAAAAATTAAAAGCTGGTTGGAACGGATAGAAGATCCAAAAAGATAGGATCCATGCACCCCTATACTCAGATTTTTGGCAAGTAAATAGCCAAAATTTACATAGGCCTCTGAAATTCCCCCATCCCCTTCCAGGTTGTTATTCGCTCTTAACTCCGAATTATTCACCGGGCTATCTACCTTCAATCGGTAATTGATACTGGAAATTTGTCCCAAACCCATTCCAGCAGCGAATTTTCCAGGCTTCAGCGGTAGCGAAAGTGCGAGATAGGAAAGCCCTCCCCCGTCCACCAACGAATTTTCAGTTTCGTTAGCTACCGCTATTCGCTTGTAGTTGAGGGAAGCTTGAAAATTGAAAATGGTATTTCGAGTAGAAAGCGCAGGGTTGACCGCATTTGCGCTCCAGCCTGTTCCAAAACTGATCCCCAAGCCACCCATGCCCTGGTTTTGAACCTGGCCACCGTAGTTAAACTCCCCAATGCCCAAGGCACTGTAGGTAGAGGAGCTGTTTTGACCGAAGCCTTCAGAAATTAGTAAGAGGGTGCTCAGTACACCCAACGCTAGTTTACGCAACATGGTGGATTAGAATACAATTTAGTCCAAGGAGCACTAAATTTAGGACTACAAATATGTGGTCTTTTAGTAATGATTCAAAAGATTCTGCGTCACCGCCACACATATAACTAGATATTTCAGGAAAATTAACGCCACAAGCAGCAAATAATCTCGCCAAACGAAGGTTAAACCTGATCAAGCCTTTAGGTCAGTACCTGTTGACCATCCACCGAATGGGAGGAATTGACCATCCAGAGGACTACCCAAAAAGTTGGAATCGAAGACTTGATTTTTCAGTGGAGTGATTAATTAGAAATAAAGAAAAACCCGACATTTAGGGAGCTCATTTCAATTCAGCTCTAACCTATCAAAACCATGCAAACGGAAAGCTATACCTTGATTGGACTCATGTCGGGCACCTCCGGAGACGGATTGGACCTGGCCCATTGCCATTTTGAGTACCAAAAAGGGCTATGGAGTTATGAAATTCTCCAAGCAGAAACTCGTCCTTTTCCGATGGAACTGGGCCAAGCACTGGCTTCCAGTCACCTCCTCTCTGGTTTAGATCTAGCCCTTCTGGATGTAAACTTTGGGAGATGGATGGGAGAGCAAGTGAAAAATTTCTGTTTCGAACACCAAGTCAAGCCCATGGCAGTGGCCTCCCATGGCCATACCGTTTTCCACCAACCTGAAAAAAGGCTAAGCCTTCAAATTGGGAATGGATGGGCCTTACACCAAGCTTCTGGAGAAAAGGTAATTGCTGACTTTCGAATGCTTGACGTGCAGCTTGGAGGTCAGGGCGCCCCTCTGGTGCCCATTGGAGACCGGCATCTTTTCTCGCAGGTTGATTTTTGCATCAATCTGGGCGGCATCTCCAACCTTTCCCTCGAAAAAAATGGACAGCGAATTGCTTTTGATTGCAGTCCCTTTAACCTTTTACTCAACCGGGAGGCAGCAAAACTCGGGAGTGCTTATGACCAAGATGGAGCCTGGGCAAGAGCCGGAAATCTAAATCAGGCACTCCTCGCACAGTTAAATGCCCTTCCGTTTTATGCGGTATCGGGGGCAAAATCGCTTGGTCGTGAATCGATCGATGAGGTCTTTATTCCCTTATTGGGTCTAGCCGGGCTTTCGCCCAAGGATTGTTTACGCACCTTAGTGGAGCATTTTGCCATCCAAATTGCCGCACTGATTCGAACCCATGCCTCAAAGGCTACCCCAAGCGTTTTGCTTACAGGAGGTGGAGCCTACAACCGCTACTTTGTGGAGCGATTGGATCATCACTTGAATCAAAACTGGCTACAGGTGGAGGCGAGTAAGGAGCTCATCGAGTTTAAAGAAGCCCTGATCTTTGCATTTCTTGGGGTCCTGAAACTTCGTGGTGAGGCAAATGCGCTGGCATCAGTGACAGGCGCTACCCGAGATTCCTCAGGAGGGATTGCCTTTGGGTAAAAAATTTAATCAGATTATCCGCAATCATTCTAGTAACTCAGAAATTTAACACTGCAGATTGATTGTCAACGGCTGACGGTCCACGGTCCACAGCTCACTTAAATTGAACCTCAACCCTTTTTTTCTCCGGTTAGTGGTTAATAATCAAATGATCAGAATTACTAAAACTAGTCCAAAAAGACTGGGAAATATTTTTCTATTTTTGGGCTGAATTGTAAACCCAAAGAACAATGCTTGACTTGCTCAAAAATTTTGAGAATAAATCCCCTGAAATCGTTTTTGAATGGAAAGACTCGGAAACAGAGGCGGAAGGATGGGTAGTGATCAACTCCCTTCGGGGTGGGGCTGCTGGAGGCGGTACCCGGATGCGCAAGGGATTGGACAAACGCGAAGTGGAATCCCTGGCCAAAACCATGGAAGTAAAGTTTACCGTCTCAGGCCCTGCCATCGGGGGTGCCAAATCAGGAATCAACTTTGATCCAGCCGATCCACGGAAAGCGGGGGTACTCCAGCGCTGGTACAAGGCAGTCATGCCGCTACTCAAAAACTACTACGGAACTGGCGGAGATCTGAATGTGGATGAAATCCATGAAGTGATCCCCATTACCGAATCCTATGGCCTATGGCATCCTCAAGAAGGAATTGTGAATGGGCACTTTCAAGCGAACGAACCACAAAAAATCAGGAAAATTGGCCAATTGAGGCAGGGGGTATCCAAAGTACTGGAAGACCCCAACTTTACCCCGAATGGGGCCAAAAAATACACCGTAGCCGACATGATTACGGGCTATGGCGTGGCAGAAGCAGTGAAGCATTACTACTCCTTATGGGGCGGTGAACTAATTGGAAAGCGGGCAGTGATCCAAGGCTGGGGAAATGTCGGGGCTGCCGCAGCTTGCTTTTTGGCCGTGGAAGGTGTCCGTATCGTCGGCATCATTGATCGAGCCGGAGGACTCATTCGGGAGGAAGGATTTAGCCTGGATGAAATCCGCGAACTCTTTTTGAAGCGCGATGGAAACCAGCTTATCGCCGCCAACTTACTTCCCTTTGAAGAAGTGAACCAGAAAATTTGGGATTTGAAAAGTGAGATTTTCATCCCTGCTGCTGCTTCTCGACTGATCAGGCAAGAACAGGTGGAGCGCATGGTCGCAGCTGGCCTGGAAGTAATTTCCTGCGGCGCAAATGTTCCTTTTGCTGACCCGGAAATCTTTTTCGGTCCCACAGGCGTTTGGGCAGACGAGCGGGTAGCGGTCATTCCGGATTTTATTGCCAACTGTGGTATGGCCCGCGTATTTGCATATTTGATGAGTGAAGGTGCAGAGGTGACCGATCAGGCGATTTTTGCAGATGTGAGTCAGACCATTTTGAAGGCACTGGAACATGCTCATTCTAAAAATCAAGCAAAAACAAAACTGTCTCAAACTTCCTATGAAATAGCCCTAGCGCAGCTCATGTAAAAAAGAGCTGGGAAGTTATGCCCTAGGGATAATTTGAGAGCACATTAACGGGATGTTAAGAATGTGCCATTTTACCATTATATGCGCGTTTTTTTAACGAAGGGAAGTCAAATTCTTCCAAATTCGTTAGGAAAATTAGGATAAAGGGGCTAGAATCGCTTATTCGTACCAACAACACCTAGATTAAACCTAATTCATCACCAAAACCCCAAAAAAATGGAGTTATTAATTATCATCGTCTTTGTGGTCGGCTACCTAGCCATCGCGCTAGAGCACCCCATCAAGATCAACAAAACAGCCTCAGCTTTACTGACAGCAGTAATTTGTTGGACCATTTTTACCGTTTCAGGTGCTACTGAAACGCAATTAAGTAGCCAAAAATACCTGCATTTTCTCCATGAATTGGGAGAAAAAGCAGCTACCCTAAGCGCGGGTGAACTTCACCTAGAATATGTCGTCGAGCAATTGGGTCACCACCTCAACGAAATTGCACAGATCCTCTTCTTCCTAATGGGAGCCATGACCATTGTTGAATTGGTGGATGCGCACCATGGATTCAAATTCATTACCGACCGCATCAAAACCAAAAACCCAATTGTATTACTATGGGTGGTTTGTTTTGTGGCCTTCTTCCTTTCTTCCGTTTTGGACAACTTGACCACCACTATCGTGATGGTCTCCTTGATTCGAAAATTGATTCCAGACAAGGAAATGCGTCTTTTCTTTGCCGGGATGATCGTGATCGCCGCGAACGCAGGTGGAGCATGGTCTCCAATCGGGGACGTCACTACAACCATGCTTTGGATTGGCGGTCAAATCTCTGCTGGCTCCATCATGACCAGCCTTCTCCTTCCTAGCATCGTGTGTGCGGTAGTTCCTTTATTGTTCCTCACCTTTACGATGAAAGGCACCTTGGGAGAATTCAAAGAAGATACCAACTCAACCGCATCTACGATCAAAACTGGCAACTTGATGTTGGTTCTTGGTGTAGGTGCTTTGATTTCTGTACCCATCTTTAAGACCGTCACCCACCTGCCTCCGTACATGGGCATGTTGCTAGGACTTGGTGTCCTTTGGGTGGTGTCCGAATTGATCAACCCTGATTTGGACGAGGCAGAACGCAAGAATTACACGGCAAGTCATGCGCTTGCAAAAATCGACATGCCAAGTGTCTTGTTCTTCCTAGGTATCTTACTTGCAGTGGGCTCCCTACAGTCTATGGGTACACTTGCCAACTTTGCTTCCTACCTCAACGATTCCATTGGAGACAATCGAATCATCATCACCTTGATCGGTGTACTTTCTGCCATTGTGGATAATGTGCCTTTAGTGGCGGCAAGTATGGGTATGTACAGCCTAGAGGCCTATCCAATGGATGACTTTATCTGGACTTACTTGGCCTATTGCGCCGGTACAGGAGGAAGTATTTTGATCATTGGCTCTGCTGCAGGTGTGGCGGCCATGGGCATGGAAAAAATCGAATTCGGATGGTACCTCAAGCGCATCTCTTTACTTGCAGCGCTAGGTTACTTTGCTGGTGCAGGCGTCTACTTGTTGATGACTCAACTGTAAGCTTTGCAAATAATTCATACAAAATAGGGAGGTTATCCTCCCTATTTTTTTTGCCCTACCGCTACTTCTTGCTGGCGAAAACAAGTAGTCAAGTGATCATTCACCAATCCCGTGGCCTGCAGGTGTGCATAAAGAATGGTACTCCCCAAAAATTTAAAGCCCCGCTTCTTCATGTCTTTGGCTAGGCGGTCGGACTCGAGAGAAGTCGCAGGATAAGGGTCTCCAGGAGCGATTTTGTTTTGAATAGGTTTGCCTCCCACAAATCCCCAGATGTAGGCTGTGAAGGTCCCAAACTCCGCTTGGACCTCCTGAAAGCGTTGTGCATTGTTGATCGCCGCACGGATCTTCAAGGCATTTCGGACAATGCCCTTTTCCTGTAGCAACTCCTGCACGTAGGGCTCGGGAAATTGGGCCACCTGCAGGTAGTCAAAATCTGCAAATGCCTTTCGGTATCCTTCCCTTTTTTTGAGAATAGTCGACCAGCTGAGACCTGCTTGGGCGCTTTCCAACACTAAAAATTCAAAGTGTGTTCGGTCCTCATAGACCGGTACTCCCCACTCTTGATCGTGGTAGGCGATGTATTCTGGAAATCCCAAGCACCAGGGACAGCGTGATTTTTGCGTAGTATCCATGGGCCAAACCTCCACATTTTAGCAGCAACAAGCAAGAGGGAAGTTATTCGAAGGAATTTGGAACGAGCAAAAAAGTACTGAAACCCCTAATTACCTGTTCCAGATGCTCCAAGCCGCTTCGGCCTGCAACTCGAGCATGTCTTGTCCATTTTTGGCGGTACCTCCACGAGCAATACACTCCTGCATAAGCCGCGTGATGGGAGGATTGTACACCAAATCATAGACTCGATGCGTGGCATGGAGCTGCTCAAGAGGAATGTCAGGCATGTCCTCCACCTGAGGATAGGTCCCCAGCGGGCTGGTGTTGATGATTAACGAATGGGAAGCCAGCCATTCAGGCTGCTCCTTTAGGTCGGCATAGGTTAGCTGCCCTTCTCGTTGGGTTCTGGAAACGATGCGGTAAGGTATCTCCAAGTCTCGGAGTGCTTGCTGCACGGCTTTGGAAGCTCCCCCTGTCCCCAACACAAGGGCATTGGGAATCTCAGTACCTAGCCAGGACTGCAGGGAATGCTTAAATCCCAAATAGTCGGTGTTGAATCCGGTCTTTATTCCGTCTCGAATACGGATGCAATTGACTGCTCCGATCTGGGCACAGGCGGGATCGAGGGCGTCGAGATAGGGAATTACTTGTTCCTTGTAGGGAATGGTCACCGAGAGTCCTTCTAGCCTAGACTCACTTTCCAGAAGTTGGGGAAATTCGGAGATGCTTTCGATGGGGTAAAGTTCAAACTGGCAGCCTTGAATTCCTTCGCGAACAAACTTTTCCGTAAAGTACTTTTTGGAAAAAGAATGCCCCAAAGGATATCCAATCAAGCCAAATGTTCTCACCCTTGCTGCAGTTTACTTGCGAGCCACTCAATAAAAATCACGAGCCCAATTCCAAAAAAGAATGCACCAATGGCCCATTCTACTTGAGGAGCCTCCCCTACCTGCGCAAGGTACTCTTGTGGAAGAATATTCTCTGTTAAAAAGGGCTTTTGCTTTCCGCTAGAAGACATTCTCCAAGAAGTCACCAGCTTCCATGGCCACAGTTCATTGACAGAACCTAGCATAAATCCAGAGAGTAGGCCGATGGTGGCCGTATGAAATTTTCGAAGCAGGTAAGACACTACTCTGCTGAAGGATAAAATTCCTACCAGACAGCCTGAAGCAAACAAGGCAAGCGTAAGGATGTCCTTATCCAATACAGCCTGAAGGATGCGCTCGTATTGGCCTAAAATCAACAGGATAAAACTTCCACTGATCCCAGGCAAAATCATGGCACAAATGGCGATGGCTCCTGCTACAAACGTAAACCAGTAGTCATCCGGAGTGGTGGTTGGTGGCAAATTGGTCACCCACCACGCAAAGGCGGTTCCCGCGGCAATGGCTAAAACAACGCCCAGGTTCCATTTCTTTATTTCTTTTAAAATCAGAAAGGCAGAGATCAAAATTAAGCCAGAGAAAAAAGACCAGAGTGGAATGGGGTGCTCCTCCATTAAGTAGGTAATCACGCGAGAAAGCGCAAAAATGCTGGTCAAAATGCCTACTACTAAACTGAGTAAAAAATTACCATTGACCCGGGCATAGAATTCCTTGATCCGGAAAGATTTCAACAACAACAAATTGTTGATGTTAAAGGCATTGATACTATCCAATAGTTCCTGATAGATGCCCGCAATGAGTGCTATTGAACCTCCGGAAACGCCAGGAACAATATCTGCAGCACCCATGGCCATCCCCTTGAGATAGGTTAAGCCGTATTTTTTGACTGTATCCATACTGAAAAAGAAAGGCTGAAAGAAGGTCTTTCAGCCAAATTAATTACAATTTGATTTCTCCAAGAAAATGATCAAACGTGTCTCCACGAAGGCCCAATCGAATGGTTTCCAATGGAATTACCTCTGAAGGACTGATGTTGCCCAAGTTGACATTGGCACCAAGCAACTTGATAAACCAGACCTGTTGGGATTTTTGTGGAGC